>CAYSFY010000050.1:654-6353 GCA_964430285.1 uncultured Desulfobulbia bacterium | reverse complement strand
CACGGGAAACCCCTCCTCCACCGCCCGGGCCAGGTAGCCCCGGGCGGTGGCATCATCCCCCGCCTCCAGGGCGCTATGGTAGAGCTGGTGATAGGCCGCCGCGAACGAGGGATCGACCTCTGTTGCCCGCCGCAACTCGCTGATTGACTCCTGGGTGCGACCGAGGAGGGCGTAGGCGTGGGCCAGATTATAGTGGAGCTGGGGGTGGTCCGGCCAGGAGAGCAGGGCTTGGCGATAGAGTTCCAGGGCCGCCCGGGTACGATTCAACTCCAGATAGATCAGGCCAAGGTTATTGTAGGCCTCAAGGAAATCAGGCTTGGCGGCAATGGCCTGTTGGTAATAGGCAATGGCCCGTAAGGGCTGGTGCCGCGCGCCATGGAGACGGGCCAGACTGAAGGCGGCCTTGGCGTTTTTCGGGTTGATCGCCAGCGCCTTTTGAAAATTCTCAACGGCATCGCTGTTCAGCCGCAGCTGGCGGTAGAGGGCACCGAGATTATTGTAGGCCTCGGCATAGGTGGGGTTGGCCACCAAGGCACGCTCAAAGGAGGCAATCGCCTCTTCATAGTGCTCGGCCTTGACCATGGCCAGCCCGTGGTTGTTGTTCATCACCCAGCTCCGCGGGTTGACCGCCAGGGCATGGGAACTCAGTCTTGCGGAGTTCCGCCAGTGTGCCGTCTGCACCACGGTCTTGCCGGCCAACAGGGCCACGGCCACCATAAAGACCACCCAGGCCTGCCATGTCCGCCAGCGGGCCAAGGCCCAGGCAATCGCCAACCCCGGCCCCAGCATGGCCAGATAGAGGTAGCGGTCGGCCACGGTGGAGATGTTCTGAAAGTCAAAGGAGACCAGGCCGAGCACCGGCAACAGCGAGACGGCGAAGATATCCGCCGCGGCCAGGCACCCCCCTGCCCCGCGAAATCGACAACGGAGCAGCAAGGCCACCACCGGCAGCAGGCAGGTGAGATAGACCCAGTGGTGGCCCAGCACGAAGCGGGGCGTGCGGCCGTAGTCAGGAGCCAGGCTGGCCGGGGCCAGCACCTTGTACAGATAGTAGGTCAGGGCATCGCCCGCCACCAACAACCGTTGCCACAGCTCGGGCTGCCAAGCCTGGCTGCTATCCGGCTGGGCCGATTTGGTCATGACGATCACCGGCACGGTCATCAACAACAAGGGGATGATCTCCAGGGCCAACAGCCGCCACCGCCTCCCCAACCAAAACCGTCCGATCACCCCGAGCAGCAAGGGCACAATCACCACCCCCGGCTTGGCGAGGATGGCCAAGCCAAAACAGCACCCCACCACGCCATAATGGATCCAGGCCCGTTGCCCGGGTCTGTCGCTGTCGGCCCAGGCGCAGTAGACAAGATACTGCCAGATGGCCAATAGCGCCCAAAAGGCGCTGAACACATCCTTCAAGCCCGTCACCCAGGAGACCGCCTCCACCTGCACCGGATGGACGGCAAAGAGCAAGGCCCCGGCCCAGGCCGCCCAGCCGTTGGCCACCAGCCGCCGCAAGATGGCAAACACCACCAGGGCGCACCCCGTGTGCAACAGCAGATTCGCGGTGTGGAACACCCGCGCATCGCGGGCGCTGCTGCCGAAGAGATCCGCCACCTGGTCCAACAGCGCCCACAGCGTATAGGTCAGGGGGATGTAGAGTTTCTCGTAGGGGGCCTGCCAGAAATGGAGCACATTGGCCAAGGAGAACGTGGTCACCCGCCAGTTGTTATAGATATTAAAGCCGTCGTCATAGTTCACGAACTCATGGCCGCAGATCGGC
This sequence comes from uncultured Desulfobulbia bacterium, assembly GCA_964430285.1. Taxonomy (GTDB): domain Bacteria; phylum Desulfobacterota; class Desulfobulbia; order Desulfobulbales; family VMSU01; genus VMSU01. The sequence continues at coordinate 4,573 of CAYSFY010000050.1, read as the reverse complement.
AGAAACACCACCAGGATCACCCCTGCCAACAGGAGCGCCAAACGCAGGGGTTGATGACGCATAGCCATGGCCTCGCCTTACGGTCTCTGATTCATGTAGGGAGCCAGCGCCTGCCACTGCTCCACATCCAACAGCCCCAACTCCCGGGCCCGCGCCCCATACTCCACCGCCAGACGGTAATCCTTACGCGCCAGATAGAGCCTGGCCAAGTCATGATAGGCCGGGGCAAAGGAGGAGTCGGCGGCAACCGCCTTCCTTAACCAGGCAATGGCCTCATCCGTCTGGCCCAAGCCGATATAGGCCAGGGCCAGATTGTACCTGGGCAGGGCATGCCCGGGATAGAGTTCCGTCGCCTTGCGGTACCAGGGGATGGCCTCGGCAAACTTGCTCTCGGCGGCGTACAAAAAACCTAAGTTATTGTAGACCTCGGCAAAATCCGGCCGTAGGGCCAAGGCCTGCTTATAGGCGGCAATGGCCTCGGCATCCCGGTTGAGCTCCTTATAGACCGTGCCCAGGTTGTTTAGGCTGGCGGCCGAATCGGGCCTGATGGCCAACAATTTATTGTAGCACGCGGCGGCCTCTTCATGGCGCTTAAGCTCTTGGTACAAGACGCAGAGATGGTACATGGGCTTGATGGCGGTGGTGCCCGCGGCAATGGCAAACTCATAGGCACCAATGGCCTCTTCGTTCTGTTTGACCGTCCGGTAGGCATCGCCGAGATTGATGGCGGCGTCCACGTAATAGGGGTTGATCTCCATGGCCCGGGTGAAGGCGTCGATGGCCTGCGGCCACTCTCGCATCGCCGCCCGGGCCGTGCCCAGGTTGTTGTAGGCCTCGGCATACCCCGGATCAATGGCAACGGCCTGTTCATAGGCAGCGACGGCTTGTTCCAGCTGGTTGGCATCGGCATACCAATTGCCGAGGTTGTTGTGGGCGGTCCAACTCCGGGGGTTGACCATGAGGGCGTGGTCATAAAAGACCTTGGGTTCATGCCAATGGCGCAGTTGCGCTCGGGACTTGCCGCCACAGAGCGCGAGCACCACAAGGACCGCCACCCATGCGACCCGGCCCTTGCCCGCGGCCAGCCACCAGGCCAGGGCCAGGGCCGGCCCCAGCATGGCCAGATAAAGGTAGCGATCCGCCACGGTGGAGATCTGTTGGAAGACAAAGGGAATGATCCCGGCCACCGGCAGCAGCACAGCGACGAAGATGCCGGCCGCCGCCCGCCACGGCCGTGCCACCCGCCAAAAAATGGCCGCCGCCAGGAGATAGGGCAGGATGCCGGTCACATAGGGCAGCCCCTGGTCAAGCACCACCTGCGGGGTCCTGCCGTAGTCAGGCCCCAGGGAGATGGGCAGGATCAGCTTGCCGAAATAAAAGGCGATTGCATCCCCGGCCACCAGGAAACGCTGCCACAGGGCCGGCTCAAAGACATGGTGAGGCTCGGCCTGGGCAAGGCGCGTGACCACAATCACCGGCGCGGCCAGGAGCAGCCACGGCAACAGACCCACCGCCGTGGCCAACGGCCGCCTGTCGAGCAGGAGCACGGCAATGAGCCAAGCGATCACCGGCGTGGCCACGGCCCCGGGTTTGGCCAGCATCGCCAAGAGAAAGGCCAGGGCCGAGGTGCAATAGTACCACCGCCGCCCGCCGCCCCCATCCCGCTGCGCCAGACAAAAACGGAGATAGAGCCACAGGGCGGTGAGGGCCAACAAGCCGCTGAGCACATCCTTCATCCCCGTGGCCCAGGCCACCGGCTCCACCTGGGCCGGGTGGATGGCAAAGAGGCAGGCCCCGGCCCAGGCCGCCCACGGAGAGCGGCACAGGGCCTGTAAGATGCATAGCACCATGGTGGCGCAGCCCAGATGGAGGATGAGATTGGCGCCATGGAAGAGGGCGGCATTGGGCTGGCCGGCCACTGCCCCGGGCAGGAGGGTGGAGGCCTTGGCCAGCAGCGCCCACAGGGAGTAGGTCAGCGGGATGTAGAGATTGATGGCGGGCTTCTGCCAAAAGCCGAGGAGACCGGCGAGGCTGAAGTGGGTTACCTGGCTATTGGTGGTGATGTTGATGGCATCGTCGTAATCGAGAAACTCATGGCCGACCACCGGCCCCAGGACGCCGAGGAGCACCAGGGCAAGTGCTATCCAGGGAAGGGTTTTCCGCACCTCAGTTCACCGCTTGCGCAAGGGGGCCACGGCGTCCAAGCGGTCCTGATCGGCAAACCCCAAGGCCTGGGCCTGGTCGGCAAACTCCACTGCCCGCTGGTACTCCTTGGCCCGCAGCGCCAGCAGGGAGAGGGCGTTATAGGCCGGGCCAAATTTAGGATTGATGGCCACGGCCTGTTGCAAAGCCTCCAAGGCCTCACTGTCGCGGCCCAGATCCAGATAGAGGGTCCCCAAGGCGTAGGCGGGGATCTCATCGTCCGGCCTCAAGGCCTCGGCCCGCCCATACATCTGCAAGGCCTCGTCCTTGGCGCCGGTCTCGGCCAACAGCACGCCCAGGTTGATGTAGGCCTCCGCCAGTTCCGGGTCCTGGCCAATGGCCTGGCGGAAGGCCGCAATCGCCTGGGCCAGCTCCCCCAAGCGCTTATAGGCCACCCCCATATTGGCGTAGGCCTCGGCAAAGCGAGGTCTGGCCGCCACGGCCTGACGGTAGCAGGCAATGGCCTCGGCGAATTTTTCCTCCTCGGCGTAGAGGAGCCCCAGGTCGTTGGCCAATTCGGCGTTGTGGGGCCGCAGGGTCAAGGCCCGGCGATAGTTGTCAGCCGCTGCCGCCGGGTTGCCGAGCAGGCGGTAGAGGTTGCCCAGGTTGGCATAGACCTCGGCAAATTCGGGATCCAGGAGCAAGGCCCGCTGGTAATAGGCGATCGCCTCGTCATAGCGCTTGAGCCCCTTGTAGATCACCGCCAGGTTGTTACACACCAAGGGGTAGTTGGGCCTGATAAGCAAGGCCTGCTGGTAGGCGGCAATCGCCCGCTCTTTATCCCCAAGCCGGTCATAGATCATGCCTAGGTTGTTGTAGGCCTTAAAGGAGTTGGGCTTCAGCACCAAGGCCTGTTCATACTGGGCAATGGCCTGGTCCAGCTGGTTGTGGTCAAGGTACCACAGGCCCAGGTTGTGGAAGGCCATCCAACTCCGGGGATTGATGGACAGGGTGTAGGCGTTGAAGGTCATGGAGTCCCGCCAATGCCGGGTCTGGGCCATGCTGAGCACGGCCAGGGCCGTGAGGATGACGCAAGCGCTAGTCACCGCCAGCCGCCGGGGTGCGCGCTCAAGGAGCCGGGCCACCAAGAGGGCCGGACCGACCATGGCCAGATAACAGTAACGGTCCGCCACCGTGGACATGTCCTGGAAGGAGAAGGAGAGCAGGCCCAACACCGGGGCCAGTACCGCCAGCGGCACCCCCACGGCGGCCCACAGCCGAGGGTTGCGGCAGCGCCACAGCAACAGCGCCGCCAGCAGGTAGGGAAGAAGCCCGGTGAGGTAGATCCGCGGCACTTGGCTCAGCACCAACTCGGGGGTGCGGCCGTAGTCCGGCCCAAGATTGATGGGCCACAGGAGCTTGCCGAGATAGAAGGTAAGGGCGTCACCAGCGACCAGAAAGCGCTGGCCCAGGGTGGGCAGGAATCCTTGCAGGCTGTCGGGCTGGGAGTTTTTGGTCACCAGCACCACCGGCAGCACCAAGAGCAGCCAGGGCCAAAGCTCCCGGGCCACCTGCCGCCAGGGTCTGGCCATGGCCAAAACGCCGATGATGCCGGCCACCAGGGGCAGGACCACCGCCGTGGGCATGGTCAGCATGGCGGCGCCAAAGCTTACGGTCGCGGCCAGATAAAATGCCGACCAGCGGCTCTGCCCACCCCCTTCCGCCTCGCGCTCCTGACCATGCCGGGCGTAGAGCCACAGGGTCAGGAGCGCCAACA
>CAYSFY010000050.1:217-644 GCA_964430285.1 uncultured Desulfobulbia bacterium | reverse complement strand
CAGGCCCCAGAGAACCGCCTTGAACCCGGTCACCCAGGAGACCGCTTCCACCTGCAACGGGTGCAGGGCAAAGAGGAGCGCCCCGGCCACGGCGGGCCAATCTCGATGCCCCAAGGTCCGTAGCAGGAAAAAGACGATGACCGTATTGGCCCCATGGACCATGAGGTTCGCGGCATGGAAAGGCAGGGGGTTGAACAGGTTACCGTTACTGGCGGGCAACAGGGCGGAGATCTTGACCAACAACGCCCAAACGGAATAGGTAATTGGGATGAAAAGTCCCTCATAGGGCCGCTGCCAAAAGCGCAACAGGTTGCCGAGGGTGAGGTTTTTCAGCAGCGGGTTTTCATAGACATTGAGGTTATCGTCGTAGTCGAGGAACTGATACCCAGCCACCCGGCCATAGACCACGGCCACCGCCAGCGCGGCG
>CAYSFY010000050.1:0-207 GCA_964430285.1 uncultured Desulfobulbia bacterium | reverse complement strand
CCCCGCTGGTCAGGCCCGCGCTCACCTCCCCTCCCCCGGCGCTCGCCTGGAGCAGCGCCACGCGGCCCAACCATAACCCAAGGCCCAGAGGGGCAAGGCCAACAGCGAGCAGAGATTCAGCCAATCGGCCACCCTCTGCCAGCGGGAGACCCGGTAGGAGAAGGGGTGGAAGCTGATGAAGCGCTCGGCCTCGGCCTCTTCACCCAC
>CAYSFY010000049.1:21966-24645 GCA_964430285.1 uncultured Desulfobulbia bacterium | reverse complement strand
TGCGCTTCGAGATGATGCGGGCCACCGACGAGGTGGTGCTGAAGACCAAGAGCCTCCGGGCCTTCCGGGCCTATGAGCTGCGGCTGAAGATGGCGGCGAATGACGATCCGGTCCTGGACGACGATCACGACACCAACCTCCATATCGATATCAGTTGGGACCTGAACCGGGATGAACGGAGGCGGTTGGTGGCCTTGCGTTCCAAGAAGTACCGGGCCATGGCCTGCCGGGCCTACCTCACCGAGACCAACCGCTTTACGGATTTCTGGACAAAGGCCGGCAACGGCACGGCCCAGGTCTATTACACCGTGCTCTACGACATCCTGAAACGCCAGCGCAAGCAGGTGGAGAAGGTGTTCAAGGAGGTCTCCGGCGAGGGCTCAAGCTTTGTCAAGCGGCTCTCCGCCCCCTTTACCGCGGCCTATGACTTTATCACCCACAAACCCGTGGGCCGGGGACCTCGGCAGGCCAGCATCACCTCCGCCCGCCAGGAGGCCATGGCCCTGGAGTTCGGTGATACCTACACCTCCCCCCTGGCCAACGAGGACCGCACTGTCAGCTGCCCCAATGCCATGAAACGGGGGTGCAAGGACCTGTGGGTGCCGGATCTCTATGGCGAATTCTGCGGGGTGTGCGAAAACTGCGGTCACCACTTCCCCTTGGAGTACCAGTGGTACCTGAACAACCTCTTTGACCGGGACTCCATCCGCGAGTTCAACAGCAAGATCGGCGCCGGCAACCCCTTAAACCACCCGGTGCTGCGCAAGAAGCTGCAGGTGACCAAGAACGAGACCAAGCGCCACAGCGCCATGATCACCTTCCAGGCCCGGGTGATGGGGGTGGATCTGGTGGTGGCCATGCTCTACTCCAACTTCAGGAACGGCACCGTGGGCGCTGCGGAGGGCGAGAAGTTCGTGCGCGCCTGCGAACTGGCCAAGCTCCAGCGCAAGCCGCTCCTGGCCTATGTCCATACCACTGGCGGCATCCGCATCCAGGAGGGGACCATGGGGGTGATCCAGATGCCCAAGTGCACGGTGGCGGTGCGGGAGTACGTCGACGCCGGCGGTCTGTACATGGTGGTCTATGACAACAACTCCTATGCCGGACCGGTGGCCAGTTTCCTGGGATGCTCCTACTACCAGTTCGCCATCCGTTCCAGCCGCATCGGTTTTGCCGGCCATCGGGTCATCCGCGACACCACGGGGCAAGACATCCCGCCTGACTACCATAGCGCCAGGAATGCCTTGAAGCGCGGTCATATCCATGGCATCTGGGACCGTCGGGAGTTTCGGCGCAACCTGCACCAGGCCCTGATGACCATGGGCGGACGGAATTTGTATTATCGGTAGGGTGGGCACCGCCCACCCTTTGTGGCCTGAATCCGGTGGGCAAGATGAAACATTGTGCCCACCCTACACGCTTGAATCTTCCCCTATGCACGACGACATCGATTACGATCAGATATTGAGCCAGTACCGGGCCGACCCCTTCGAGTACATTGACATCCTCACCTCCCACACCGGCAAGATCTCTTTCCGGGCCAGCGAGGAACAGGAGGTGGAGGGGGTGACCGGCGAGTGGCAGCATATCAACGGCACCCTGCTCTATCAGTTGGAGCGGGAGCGGAATGTCAAGCCGGTCCATTCCACCATCAACGGGGTGGTCTCCTCGGTGGAGCGGGCCGTGGAGGGGCAGTTTGTCGAGGCCGGGGCCAAGGTGATGACCATCCGTCACCCCTTGAAGAAACGGGAGATCATCGACCGCATCCTGCGCCAGGTGCTGAGCATGTTTCAGGCACCGGAACGGGCCAAGTACTTTTTTGCCTTGGACATCCAGTCCCGCATCGACAAGCATGGCGAGCGCTCCATTGTCATCAATCCCGGTGACGAGATCCTGACCATGTCCCTGATGAAGCGCGATACCCCGGTCCTCTATCAGGGTGAGCCCGGCATCATCCACTCCGTCTACTTCACCCCCGGGGCCACCATGGACCAGGGCCAGCCCCTGATCGGGGTCTGTTCCGAAGCGAAGCTCCCCCTGATCCAGAAGATCATCTCCAGGGTCAAGTCCGAGTGGGAGTGATTGACCCTCTCTTCCGTCAGGCCCTGCACCAAGAACCCCTCCTCCGCCCCTCCCATACCCCGGAGGCCGCCCACGCCATCCTCCGTTACGGGGCCATGGTCGGCGCCGCCATCGAGCACCTGACCGAGGCCCCCCGTTGCATGGATCTGGCCCGGGCCAGGATTCTGGCCTGCGACCGGGAGGAGCGCTCCTTTGCCTCGGGCCGGGTGATTATCGCCGACCAACTCACCGCCGGCAAGGGGAGGTTCCAGCGCTCATGGCACGCCCCCCTGGGCGGGGTGTGGTTGGTGCTGACCCTGGTCAACACCCTGCTCCCCGAGCACGCCGCCCTCTACTCCCTGGCCGCGGGGGTGGCCTGCTGCGAGACCCTGCGCCACTTCGGGCTTAACGCCCACATCAAGTGGGTCAACGATGTCTTGCTTAACGGCCGCAAGGTGGCGGGCATCCTCACCGAGACCATGCACGGGGAGCGCGGGGGCGAGGAGTATGTGCTGATCGGTATCGGCATCAATGTCAACAACACCACCTTTGCCCCGGATTTGCGGCCCACGGCCGCCGCCATGATCGAGTTCAGCGGCCACCCCCTGGAGGTGTACG
>CAYSFY010000049.1:3667-21956 GCA_964430285.1 uncultured Desulfobulbia bacterium | reverse complement strand
GGTGTACGAGGTGGCGGCCAGACTCTTGGCCAAGTTGGCCTGGAATATCGGCCTGCTCCACCATGCCGAGGAGTTGGCCCTGGCCGCTGATCGCGGGGTGGAGAGCGCCACCCCTCACCCCCTGGTCGAGGCCTGGCGGAGTTTAAGCGACACCATCGGTCGCCAGGTCCGCTTTGGTTTCAACGTGGCCGAGCGGGTGCACTATACCGCCCGGGCCGTGGCCATCGACAATCATGGCCACCTGCGGCTGCGGCTCCCCGATGGCCGGCTGGTCACCGAGATCGGCGGCGAGATTGCCTACGTGTGACAATGGGCTTGAAATAAGCTTGTCCCAGGGCTAAATAAGAGACGGTACAGGGAACTGCTTAGGTCTATAGACTGTAGGCTATAGGCTGTAGGGGTGGCGGTGCTTTGATACGGGATGGAGGTTACGACCTTGCCATCCGTGGTCCTCTTTTGCCAACAGCCTTCAGCCTACAGCCTAAACAACCTTAAGTAGTTACTTCTAATCATCCATCAACAGCCGCCAGGGGCGGTGTCAGGAGCAGATCATGGGATTTCGTTGTGGTATCGTGGGGCTGCCCAATGTGGGCAAGTCCACCATCTTTAATGCGTTGACCGCGGCCGGTATCGAGGCGGCCAACTACCCCTTTTGCACCATCGAGCCCAATGTCGGCATGGTGGCGGTCCCCGACCCCCGGCTGGACAAGCTGGCGGCCCTGGCCAAGACCAAGCGCACGGTCTATGCCCAGATGGAGTTTGTCGACATTGCCGGCCTGGTGAGCGGGGCAAGCAAGGGCGAGGGGCTGGGCAATCAGTTCCTGGGCCATATCCGCCAGGTGGATGCCATTGCCCATGTCATCCGCTGCTTCGAGGACGACAATATCGTCCATGTCAGCGGCGGTATCGACCCCATCCGCGACATGGATATCATCAACACCGAGTTGATCCTGGCCGACCTGGACACCGTGGACAAGCGCTTGAAAAAGGCCCAGTCCCTGGCCAAGTCCGGGGATAAGATCGCCAAGGACCAGGCGGTGCTGCTGGAAGAGTTGCAAAAGATCCTGGACAACGGCCAGCCGGCCCGCACCCTGGTGGTGCCGGGGGGGATGGAGGAGGCGGCCGTGCGCCTGAAGCGGGAGATCTGCCTGCTGACCGCCAAGCCGGTGCTCTATGTGGCCAACGTCAAGGAGGAGGATATCCTCAGCGGTAACCAGTGGGTGGAGCAGGTCCGGCAGCGGGTGGCGGCCGAGGACAATGCGCCGGTGGTGGTGATCTCCGGGGCCATCGAGTCGGAGCTGAGCACCATGGGGCCGGCCGAGCAGATTGAGTTCCTAAACGACATGGGCCTTGAGGAGTCGGGCCTGAACCGGTTGATCCGGGCCGGCTACAAGCTCTTGGGGCTGACCAACTACTTCACGGTGGGCGAGAAAGAGACCCGCTCCTGGACCATCCCGGTGGGTGCCAAGGCCCCCCAGGCGGCGGCGGTGATCCACACCGACTTCGAGCGCGGCTTCATCCGCGCCGAGGTCATCAGTTACGACGACTTTATCGCCTGCGGCAGCGAGGCCGTGGCCAAGGACCGGGGGTTGTGGCGCCTGGAGGGCAAGGAGTACGTGGTCCAGGACGGGGATTGCATCAACTTCCGGTTTAACGTCTAAAATTGATGGAATCGCAAAAAATCGTGAAGCTGACCATCTGTCAATGTAATTTCAATATGTTACAGGGCCTGCCAGCGTCGGTTGAGCGGTTTTTGCGAAACCGACAAAATTCAATGACGCATCAGGGATTCGTTCGAGAAGGAATCCATCATTCGTAATTCGTAATTCTCAATTCCCATGCCCACCGGCACCAGCACCGAATACCTGAAATCCCTGGCCGCCTTGCTCTCCATCGTCAATCCGGTGGGGGCGATCCCGGTGTTCATCAAACTCACCGACAGCCAGACGCGGGTCGAGCGTGACCGCACCTCTCTGCGTAGCGCCGTCACCACCGGCTTGGTGCTCTTGGTCTCCCTGGCCCTGGGCGAGGCGGTGCTCGCCTTTTTCGGGATCACCATCGCCTCGTTTCGGGTGGGAGGCGGCATCTTGATCATGATGGTCGCCATCTCCATGCTCAACGCCCAGACCAGCCAGACCAAGCATACCGAGGAGGAGGTGAGGGACTCCATGGAACGGGACACCGTGGCCGTGATCCCCTTGGGTATCCCGCTGCTGGCCGGACCAGGGGCGATCAGCACCATCATCCTGAACGCCCAGCGCTACTCATCCCTCACCCACTACCTGATCCTGTGTGCCGAGATCCTCTTGGTCGCCCTCTCGGTCTGGCTCTCCCTGCGTAGTGCGTCGTTGATCTCCGGGCTGTTGGGCCGGACCGGGATCAATATCGTCACCCGGATCATGGGTCTGATCATGACGGCGGTGGGGGTCGAATTCATTGCCGCCGGCATGAAGGAACTCTTCCCCATCCTGGCCTCCGGCGCCTTACTCCCTTGAGGCGGCCGGTGACGGGATAACGCGAGCTTATACCATGACCCCTGCCAAACGTCTCACCCTGGTGCTCCTTGCCCTCTGCCTGACGGCGGTAGGGCTGGGGCGTGGCCGGGTGGCGACCCAGGTGGCGCGTCACCTGCTCCTGCCCATGGTGGTGGCGCGGCTCCCCGGACTGCAACTGGGGTTTGCCGACCTCGATACCAATCTCGTCTCCCGCATGCGCGTCAACGGGCTCTCCGCCTCTTACTGCCTGGCTGGGGTCTGTCAGCGGCTGAATGTCCCCCAGGCGCAACTCACCTTTGCCCTGTCCGAACTCCTCTCCCCACGGGGGAAGAACTCTCTGCCCACCCTGTTTGCCCTTACCCTCCAAGGCGCCAGGATCGAGGGCGAAATCCCCTCCACCGCCACTGTTCCCACCCTTGATCTGCCTCCCCTGCCTGCCTTGCCCGCCATCCGCCTGGTAGACTCCACCCTGACCCTGCGCGCCGGGTCCCTCTCCATCGACGCCCAAGGTCTCGACCTTTCCGCCCCCGCCTTTGCCCCGGCTGGGGAGGGGGCGTATAGGGTCCAACTCCAAGCGCAACGGGCGACGGCCACGGGCACGGGGGTCGCGCTGCCGGCAGGGCCGCTGGCCACCACCATCTCCCTGCGCCCCGGGCGCGTTGAGGTGCCGGAACTCTTTTTTCAACAGCGTCTGCTCCTGGACCATGGGGTGGTGGAGGAGACAGACCACGCGCTGCACTTGGCCCTGAACCTCCACCTGTTGCAGAGCGAGGGGCAGGTGCGGGCCACCCTGCGCGGGCCAGAGGCGGCGCTCTCCTTTCAACTGGCGGAGGGGAACCTCAAGGCCTGGGCCGGGGTGGCCGGGGTCACCCCCAAGGTCAGCGGCCATCTCCAGGCCCAGGGTGAGTTCACCATGACCATGGGGCAACCCGAGACCCTGGAAGGCTCGCTCACCGCGTCCGCCAGCGACGGCAGCTGGAATGGCACCCCGATTAAGCGTCTGGAGATCGCGGCCCGGGCCCATGATCAGGTCGTGGCTGTGGAGAGTCTGTCCTTGGCGATCGGGGGCAACCGGCTGACCGTGCGGAACGGGGTGGTGCCCATCCCCCAGCTTCGGAAACAGGATTGGCTGGCCCTGCTGGCCACGGGCCAAGGCCAGGCCGAGATCAGCGTGACGCAACCCGAGACCCTGCCCCCTGCCTGGTCCGCCCCGTGGCTCAAGGATTGGCAGGCCTTGGGCCTGACTCTGCTGACAGCGGAACTCTCCCTGGGGCAAGGCCATGTGCTCATCCCCAAGGCCCACGCCGAGGGCCGGGCCGGTCAGGCGCTGGTGACCGGGGGCGACCTGGATCTTAGCGGTCCGCTCACGGATGGGGAGGAGATCCCCGCCCGCTTTACCTGGCAGCTTAAGCTCCAGGACGCGGCGGTGGTGCGCCAATTTTGGGAGCCATGGCCGGCCTCGGGGGGCAAGGCCCATGGCCAGGGGAGCTTTAGCGGCACCCTGGCCGCCCCCCATCTCCCCTTCACCGCCAGCTTCGCGGGGGCGACCCTCTACGGCGTGCGCCTGGGGCAGGTGGAGGGCGAGCTGGAGTGGACCAAGGACCGCTTGGCCCTCCAGGTCGTGGCCAAGAACGGTGAACATGACCGGCTGAGCTATGACGGCGCCATTGATCTCAAGCAAGGGGGGCTGATCAACACCCAGGTCACCACCGCGCTTGACGACATCCACCCCTATCTGCCCCAGGCCTTGATCGGCAACACTGAGCTCAGCGGCCCGTTGACCGGCAGCGCCACCCTGGCCGGTCCCTTTTTCCGCGTGACCGGCCAAGTGCAGGCCTCGGGAGATTGGCGCGTGGATGGGGTAGGGCTCTCCGGGGCCACCGTGGAGGCCGGGATTGACGGTTGGCAATGGCGGATCCAACGCTTCGCCGCCACCCTGGACCAGGGGGTGACGATCGACGCCCAGGGCCAGATCGCTAGCAGGGCAGGGCGGGGTCACTCCACGGTCAGTCTTGCCTTCCTGGCCCTTGATTATCAAGATGAGCGCCTGGAGCTGCTTGCCCCGGGGGTGGTGACCATCGCCTCGGGCAAGGTGGTGGTCCAGGAGGCGCTCACCCTGACCGGCAAGGCGGGAGAGTTCCGCGTGCGGGGGGCGTTGGGCGAGGGTGACGGGCTTACCATCAGCGCTCATGAGCTCCGCGATAGCGGCCTGTTGCGCCGGCTCACCGGCAAGGAGATGGGCTTTGACTCCCTGGGCTTCACCCTCAAGCTGAACGGTGCCCCCCGCGCCCTTGCCTGGCGGTGGCAGGCCACGGTTGCCGGCCTGACCATGGCGGGGTCCCCCTTTGCCTTGGCCGGGAGTATCGACCTCTCCTCCGATGCCCAGGGGCTCTGGTTGCGGGAGGGGCGTTTAAGCAACCAGGACCACGCCATCACCCTGACCGGGCACCTCCCCCTGACTTGGCGTGGGGGGCAACTGACCACCTTGGCCGCCCCCTTGGAGCTCCAGGGGACCCTTGACCTGCCCCGGGGCGGGCTCCTGCCCCGGCTCTTCCCCGAGGTGCTGGCGGAGAGCGGCACCGTGCATGCCGATCTCAAGCTGGCCGGCAGCTGGCAGCAACCTCGGGGCCAGGTCAGTATCATGGCCGAGGGGCTCAAACCCGGTCCGCGTTTGGCCATGCTGCCGGCGGGGCCGTTTCAGCTGGCGGGGGTGTTGGCGCTGGAGCGGGAGCGCCTGCGCATCGAACAGGGCGAGCTGACCTCCGCCGCCCTTGCTCTGCGGCTCTCGGGCTCCATCGGTGAGCTCCCCTGGGCCGAGCTGATCCAGGGGCGCGTTGACCCCATCCCCGGTGTGGTCGAGGTAGCGGGGAGCTACGAGCTACCCGATCTGAGCTGGCTGGCCGCCAAGGTGCCGGGGCTGCGCAGGACCGCGGGCCAGGCCAAGGGTGTCTTTCGCCTGGCCGGGCCCTTGGCCCACCCCCAGGTGCGGGCCGATCTTACCCTGCGGGGTGGCGAGGCCAGGGCCAGGGAGATCGCCTTGGTGGCGCGCGGGCTGACCATGGATGCCACCCTGGACAACGGCCAGTTGACCATTAGCACGCTCGCTGGTACCCTGGGCGGCTCCCCGGTGCAGGGGGGTGGCCGGGTCCTGGAGCTGTTTAGCGCGGATCCGGGACTCGATCTCAAGCTGAGCGGCAAGGACCTCCTGCTCTATCGCGCCGATGGCGTCAAGATCCGGGCCGATACCACCCTGGCCCTGGCGGGATCGTGGGCCAGGCCCGAACTCTCCGGGGAGATCCTGCTCACCGACAGCCGGATCACCAAGCGGGTGGACTGGCTCTCCCTGTTGCGGCCTGGGGGGAGGAAACCGTTGGACACGGGGTTCACCCTCTTCTCCTTCAAGGAGCCGCCGTGGAAGAACACCCATCTCAACCTCAGGTTGCAGGCGGCGAGACCCTTGGCGATCGCCAATAACTTCTTCAAGGGCGGGGTCCGGCCCGACCTGCTGTTGACCGGCAGTGGCGAGGTCCCCTATCTGCTGGGGGTGGTCTTTAGCGACAGCGGCCGTCTCACCCTGCCTGCCGGGCGCTTGGACCTGGAGCGGGGGCTGATCCGCTTCAGCGAGGATGACCCGGACCGGCCGCAACTGGAGACCCAGGCCACCGGCCGGATGATGGGCTACGATATCACCGCCCAGGTGCGGGGACCCTATGACGAACCGGAGGTCACCCTCTCCTCGTCGCCCCCCTTGTCCAGTGACGACCTGCTGATGCTCCTGTTGACCGGCCGGCCTCCCCTGAACGCGGGCAGTGGCGGGGTCTCCACGGTGGCGGTCTATCTGGGACGCGGCCTGCTCTCCCGCCTGTTTGGCGAGGAGTTGGACAGTGCCCTGCTCCTGGACCGGCTGGAGGTGGATGTGGGCCGGGCCGTCACCCAGCAGGGGGAACCCACCGTGGACGCCCGGGTGAAACTGGCCGATGGCCTGTGGCGGCAGGGGACCTCGTTGTACCTCACCGGGGAGAAGGATACCTGGGACTACTATAATGTGGGGCTGAGGATGGTGGTGCACTTCCGATGAGGGGCCTTCTTCATGCCATAAGCGCGACCCTGGTGGCGCTCTTGCTGCTCACCGGCCTCCCCTGCGCCCCGGCCTTGGCGAGCGATGCCCTGGAGAGGGGTGCGGCCGCACCTGCCGGTCAACAAGGGACTTGGCGGATCTCGGTGAGCGGCAACCGGGCCATGACCGAGGCCAAGCTGTTGGTCGCGGCCAGCGAGGAGTTGCGGCAGTTTACGGCCCAGGGCCACAATGTCAGCGCCATCGACGATGCCGCCTTCCAGATGGAGACCCTCTACCGCCGCGCCGGCTATGCCAAGGCCATGGTGGACTACGAGATCAGGCCCGAGACCAGGGCTGCCATCTTCCAGGTCCAGGAGGGGAGGCGGCTGCTGGTGGGCGAGCTGCGCTTCGTCGGCAACCAGGGGGTGGGGAGTGACCGCCTGTTGGCCCTCGATCCCGAGATCCGGGCGGCGGCGCGGGGCAACCACCCCTTCCCCTATGTGGCCGACGCGGTGAACACCTTCATCGCCGCCATCCGCAGCCACTACCTGGCCGAGGGCTACCTCCTGGTGGAGGTGGGCTCGCCCCCGCTGGAACCGGGTGGCGGCGAGGGGGATGAGGAGCAGGTGGTCACCATCACCCTGGACGAAGGCCCCAGGTTCCGGGTGGCGGCGGTCACGGTCCTGGGTCAGGTGCCGCCGGGGTTGACCGAGGCGGTGGCCGCCATTGCCCGTTCCCTGGAGGGGAAGGTCTATCAGCGCCGCCAAAAGTTGGTGTTGAAGAGCCGCCTCGGGGACACCTTCGAAAACGCGGGCTATGCCGAGGTCGGCATCCAGGTGGAGGAAGAGGTGGAGCGCAACGAGGGGCGGGTGCGCTTGACGGCCCAGGTGGTCAGCGGCCAGCGGGTGGTGGTGGGTCAGATCCGGATCAGCGGCAACGAGCGCACCTCCGAGGAGTTCATCCACAGCCGGCTGCGGCTTGAACCGGAGGCCCTCTACACCTTGGCCGACAAGCAGGAGAGCTTCAGCGCCCTCTACCAGACCGGCCTCTTCTCCACGGTGGATCTCGCCTTGACCGATAGCCCGCGCCCGGGCCGGAAGGACGTTGTGGTCAAGGTCGTAGAGCGTAAGGCCCGGGAGGTCTATGTGGAGCCGGGGTGGGGGTCGTACGAGCTGTTGCGCCTGAAGTCGGGCTACAAGGACAGCAATCTCTTGGGCACCGGCAGGATCTTGCGCTTCGATACGGCCCTGTCGGCCATGGGCCGCAGCCTGGAGGTGGGGGTCAGTGACCCCTGGTTCCTGGGGAGCGACATCACCGTGGGGGTGCCCTTTCACTACCGCTATCGCCTCGAACCGGGCTTCACCCTGGAGAACAGCGGCGCCGATCTCTATGCCCTAAAGACCATCCACAAGAAGGTGACGGTGAATGCGGGCTATCAGTTCAGCAAGAATGTGGTCTCGGACATGAAGCCGGATGTGGAGCTCAAGGAGGTGACCACCAACTACCACACCGCCGCCCTCTCGGTGCAGGTGACCCGCGACATCCGCGACGATATGTTCTATCCCACCAAGGGCTACCGGGGCAACGTCACCCTGGCCGTGGCCCGCCCCGAGTTCGGCGGCACCATCGCCTATAACCGGCTGCTGGCCGGGGCCCGCTACTTCTACCCCTTGGGCACTGATGCGGTGGTCGGGGTCAGGTTCCATACCGGGGTCATCCTGCCGGTGGGAGAGCAGCAGTCCATCCCCGTGGGCGAGCGCTTCTTTAACGGCGGCGAGAACTCGGTGCGCAGCTTCCAGGCCTCGGAACTGGGCCCCAAGGACGCCTCGGGGGACCCCTTGGGTGGCACGGCCTTTACCACCTACAGCGTGGAGTGGCGGAAGAAGTTGAACGAGGACCTGGCCTGGTCCCTGTTTGTCGATGTGGGCAATGTCTCCCCCAACCGTAGCCAGGTGGATGGCAAGTCGCCCTTGGGCTCTGACTCGGCGACCCTGGCCCGGGCCACCTGGCGGGACTACTTCACCGATCTCCGAAGCGGGGTGGGGGCCGGGGTGCAGTACATGCTGCCGGTGGGTCCGGCACGCCTCGATCTGGCGGTGAATCCCAAGCCGGACGCGGTTAGGAAGGAGGCCGCGTATGCCGTGCACTTCAGTATCGGCATGGCCTTTTAGCGAGAGGGGAGGGGGGGCGAGGGAGCGGACCTCTGTGTCTGCCCCTTCCAGACAAGTGATCCCGTAGGAGCGCCGTCCACGGCGCGATTGACACTTGATCGCGCCGTAGACGGCGCTCCCACAACAACGGTGGCTGAGAATTGTTGACAGCCACGTTGCCATGCGTGGGCGTCAACCGCCCCCCGGCAACAACCTTTGTCCCTGCTGGCCGGGGGTGTTGGCAACGGTAGCCCCATTCTGTTGGCTGCCGGTGATGATGGCCTCCAGGCTGCGGATCAGCAAGCGCAGGTCCGCGGTCTGGCCGTTGAGATGCTCCGAGGTCCGGGCCATCTGATCGGAGTCCTCGACATTGTTTTGGGTCACCCGGTCAATCTCCACCAGGGCCTGACTCACCTGCTCGATCCCTTTTTGCTGCTCCTCGGTGGCCTTGGAGACCCCGTCGGTGAGGGTACTGATGGTGTGCATCACCGCGTTGACCTGGGTCAGGAAGGTGTTGGCTTTCTCTGCGATCTCTTCGCCCTCATGGACCCGGTTGCCGGTATCCTCCAGCATCTGCGAGGTGTTCTTGGCCGCCTCGGCACTGCGCAGGGCCAGATTCCTGACCTCATCGGCCACCACCGCGAAACCGCTCCCCGCCTCGCCGGCCCGGGCCGCCTCGACAGCGGCATTCAAGGCCAACAGGTTGGTCTGAAAGGCAATGCTGTCGATGGTGGCGATGATCTTCCTGGTCTCCTTGCTGGCCTCGGCAATCTTGCCCATGGCCACGATCAGGCTTTGCATCAGATCGTTGGTGCTTTGCATCTTCTGTCCCGCCTGTTTGACCTCGGTGGCGGTCAGGCCGGCATTGGCGGCAGTCTCCCTGACCATGGAGGAGATCTCCTCGAAAGAGGCCGAGGTCTCCTCCAGCGCACTGGCCTGGCCACTGGCGCCATCCGCCAGGGCTTGACTGCCGGTGGCCACCTCATTGGCCGCGGTGGCCACTTGGTCCGCGGTCTCGCCCAAGAGATCGGTCATGCGGTGAATGGGGTGCACCACCTTGCGGGAGACGATCAGATAGAGGGCCAAGACCGTGAGCACGATGCCCAGGATGCCGATGATCCCATTCTTGATCTGCATGCGCAACAGGGTCCGGTGCATGGCCGACAGGTCTTGATGAGGATGCCCCCCAGGATCTTGCGGCTGGTCCCATGGCAGTGGTGACAGTCCGGGGCATTGGCCACCGGCTGCACCAGCAACAGGGAGGGGGTGCCGGCCAGGGGCTGCTCAAAGGAGGAGATGGAGGAGCGCTCGCTGGCAAACCCCGCGGCAATGGCGGTGGTCACGGTCTGGGGCAGTTGCAGCTCGCTAAAGGTGCGCGCCACCGTCTCCTCCCGAGAGGAGTAGACAACCCGCTGGGCGTCATCAAAGATGTATACCGAGGCATAGGGGATATTGGTGCGGATGTTCGCCATCTGCTGCTTGATGGCGTCGGTGTTGTTCACCGACATGGGGTGGCGGATGCCGCTGACCAGGATGTCCGCGAACATCATCGTGGACTTGACCATGTTCTCTTTGATCTGCTGGCGCTGATCCAAGGTGTTGATGCCGATCAGCACGCCGATGGCCAAGACCAGTAAGAGGATTTGGCGGACAACCAGATTGAATTGCAGGCTTCTGCTGTTCTTCATCAGTGCGCCCCTCCGTGGGTCATGGGCTTGAAGTTGAAGGCCTTGCTCCGTGCCTCGATATGGCACTTCTCGCAGATGGTGCTGTCCAGTTTGCCGTTAATGTCCTTGGCCTCCTGGCTTTGCAGGTGATCGCCCCCCGGGCCGTGGCAGGTCTCGCACCCCAGATTCCGCAGCAGGGGGGTAGCCTCGGCGGAGACAAAGCCGCTGGGTTGACCGTACCCCGTGGTATGACAGCCGAGGCACTCCTGGAACTCCGCGTCGCTTAAATTCTTCTTCATGCGGACAATGTGGTCGTAGGAGTGCACCTTTTTGGCGTATTTCATGAACTTGCCATACTCCTCCTCATGGCACTCCTTGCACACCTCGGAGCCCACATACTCCCTGGCCAGGGCCGCGGAAGGAGGGGTGGCCATGCAGGTAACTGCCGTCAGCACGAGGAGAAGAGCGAGCGCGGGTGTTCTGGTTCTGGTCGTCAACATGGCACATCCCCCAAATTCGGTTGGAATCGCAAAAAAATCGTGAAGCTGACCATCTGCCTACGTACTATCAAGAAGTTGCACGACTCGCCAGCGGCGGTTGAGCGGTTTTTACGAAACCGACAAATTCGCTTAGCCAACAACTGCTGGTAACGGCTCAGGTGGGTGGTTGGTAGCGGTTTAGGCGCTGGGCCTGAAAAAAGATACGATGGAGTAGGCTTGGCACCCATCTCCCCGATCTTTCGGCCAACCGTCTCAATACCCTGAGTCACTGGAACTCCGAAAAATTATTCCAATCATCTTAACTATATCAGGGATTGATAGGCAAACTGTTTTCTGCTGGCTGGTGCCATGTATCAAAATAATTTGCTTCTTCTGTGACAGGAAACGGGGTGGAGGGTGACGGGGTGGGTAGGTGTACCTATTTTTGGTCTGCCGTCCGGCAAAAGGTTACGGTTGTCCCTTGATGGGAGCGGTTGATCCGGGTATAATGGCCGCCCGCTGACCGGCCCGGGGCCGGGACGGCGCAAATTTTACCAGCGATAAGGACCTCCAGCCATGATCAAGACCAATGAAGCCAAGCTCGTCTGCCAATCGGTGATTGGCGAAATCACCTCGCCCCAGGCCGGCATCAACCCCTACCGGGTGTCGCCGGAGGGGGTGCCGGAGATCTATCCCGGCGTCGGCGGCATCACCTATAACCTGCGCATCGGCGACCTGGCCGGCGGCCTCTTTGCCGACCACGTGGAGCCCGGGGTCAGCATCAGCAACTTCACCAACATCGGCGGGCAGCCCGGCCCCAACCGGGCCTTGAACATCTTCTCCTGCGCCGGCAACCTGGCCACCGTGGTCAGCGGCGAGGCCAAGGGCAAGCGCGGCCGGGTCACCGGCAAGCACGGCGGCATCGAGCATGTGCTCATCGACTTCGAGCCCGAGGTCCTGGAGCAATTGGTGATCGGCGACAAGATCCAGATCAAGGCCCACGGCTGCGGCCTCCAGGCCCTGGAGTTCCCGGAGATCCGGATGATGAACCTGGACCCGGCCCTGTTTGCCGCCTTGAAGCTCAAAAAGGGCAAGGACGGCCGCCTGGAGGTGCCGGTGACCCACACCGTGCCGGCCAGGATCATGGGCTCCGGCATCGGCTCCAGCCATAGCCACAGCGGCGACTACGACATCCAGCTCTTCGACCAGGCCACGGTCCAAGAGCACGGCCTCGACGACCTGCGGCTGGGGGATCTGGTGGCCATCATCGACGCCGACGCCTCCTACGGCCGCATCTACAAGAGCGGCGGGGTGGTGATCGCCATCGTCGTCCACTCCGACTGCGTCCTGGCCGGCCATGGCCCCGGCGCCATGGTGGTGATGAGTTCCCGGGATGGCCGCATCGCCCCCAAGATCGACCCCGGCGCCAACCTGCGCCGCTATTTCAAGGGCCTGCGTTGACGGTTGTCCGCCGGCAATTGGCGGCTGTCTTGCCCCCTCGCGCACCGGCCACTGTTACCCGTCAACCCGTGCTCCTTCCCTTAACCTTTACCCCTTCACCCACACGCCCATGTCACCAGACAAACAACGTTTAAAAGAGATCCTCCTCCAGAAGTCATACCGTAAAGGGACCTTCAAGCTGACCTCGGGTCGCGAGTCCGACTTCTACGTCGACGGCAAGCAGACCACCCTGGACGCCGAAGGGGCCTACCTCTGCGGCAAGCTCATCCACCAGGTGATCCAGACCGCCCCCATGAAGATCGGCGCGGTGGGCGGCATGACCCTGGGAGCCGACCCCCTGGTCACCGCCACCTCCCTGGTCAGCTTCCTGGAGGGTGACCCGATCCCGGCCTTTATCGTGCGCAAGGAGTCCAAGAAACACGGTACCGAGGCCTACATCGAGGGGCAGAGCAACATCCCGGCCGCTGCCCGGGTGGCCCTGCTGGAGGATGTGGTCACCACCGGCGGCACCCTGCTCAAGGTCATCGAGCGGGTGGAGAACCAGGGTTACACCGTGGCCATGGTGATCACCGTGGTCGATCGTGAGGAGGGCGGCGCCGAGACCTTGGCCGCCGCCGGTTACCCCCTGACCACCATCTTTACCCGGGCCGAGCTGCTGGGCTAACCACCTTTCGGTCGGCAGGCGAGACCCTTGGCCGGGCCAACCGGCCAGGGTCTGACCCGCCACCTGGATGGCGGCGGCATGACGCCGCCTGCCCAACGCGGTGACGGGTCACCGCAGCCAACAGAGCACCCCCCTCAACCCTTAGCCGAGCCCCGCAAAACCATGGAATGTAAAAAGTGTCAAGGCCGCCTGGAAGTGGCCCGCTCCTGCCGCCGGGTGCGCATGCGCTGCCAACAGTGTGCCCACGAGTTCCAAATCCACGAGGTCGCCGATATCCTGGATGAGGAGACCGAGGAGATCCTCTCCCGATACACCGTGCTCATCTACGATTGATGGCCCCGTTCTACGAAGAGATCCCCGTGCAGGTCAGCGGCTGGCGCTGAACCGGGGTGCCTTTGGCCCCGGACCGCCCCAGCCTGGACCTGCCGCCTTCCCCGCCGCGACCAGCAGGGCTTGAAGAGAGTCCCCGTTCTCCATCCCCCAAGACCAACCCCGCAGCAGCGATGTCGGTGTCGGTAGCTACATCGCCGTGTTTCCCTGGACAGCCATGATGTTGTTGTCCATGCACTGCCGCCAGTGGGGCTTCCCGCGTGCCTCTCGCCATTACCCCGCATGGTTGCCACGGGGCGTGCCGACGGCCTGATCAAACAGTCCAGCTGGGACAATCCTGAAGTCATTGGTGGATGATCTCCCTTCCGAATACCCCTATCCACAGAGGATGTATCTGGATATGCAAGGGATTTTATCTAGCCAATTTTATCAAAAAGCTGTTTACTTCCCCTGACTTCCGGCGTACCCTCACGAAAAAGCGGAAGCGAGTGAATGAACAAAAGCGGATAATCCCTGAATATGGCATTTGAACTGCTCTCTAAAGAAGACCTCCTCATCGCGGCCATCGCGACGAAGCGCCCTGTGGCGTTTCTCGTCGGTTCGCCGTTGTCACTAAGGGATGGCGTCGGCGTACCAGGCGTAACGGAAATTCTCGATTTCGTCCGAAACGAGATTCGAGGACGCGCTGCTTTTGCGCTCCCAAATTTCGAAACCGCGCTGATGGGTAAGACGGGTGGTGATGCCTACCAAGAAGCGATGAAGTGGCTCGGAAGCAAGATGGGCCAGGATGCCATCAACGACGTCATTATGAAGGCCGTGCTGCAAGCCCGTAAAGCCACAGCACCTGAATTGCCCAATGGCAACGGCGAACCCGTGGATTGGAATATTCCCTCCGGCACGGCGGTTCTTGGTGAAATGGTGGCGGGCGGAAGCGAACGGTTTCTTGGCCCGGTACTGACAACCAACTTCGACCCGCTGATTTCATTGGCAGTGCGTAGCGTCGGCGGACGGAGCGGACGACGCGTATTGACCGCTGACGGGACACTTGCGGGTTCAGCAGAAGATGAAATCTGCACCGTCGTTCATTTACATGGATTCTGGCGCGAGTCCGACACGCTGCACACCCAGGCGCAGTTAACCAATCCTCGGCCTAAGTTGACGAAATCGTTGCAACATCTCCTCCAGGGGCGCACGCTCATTGTCGCCGCCTACGGTGGATGGGATGACGTCTTCACCCATGCACTCGTCGATCTCATGAACGACGAGCAGGCCCCGCTCGATGTCATCTGGTGCTTCTACGAAGACAATGCCGATATGGTGATGAAACGACACGGGAAGCTTCTCAAGGCTGTCGAGCCCGCCATAGTGATGAACCGCTTCCGCGCTTTTGGAGGCATCGACTGCCACACCATCTTCGGTGAAATCCTTTCTACGTTGCGGGGAATGTCTCCAACCACCGTGGTTCCCTCCAGCGTATCGCCGCTCGCAGGTTGGGAATTCATTGACGCAACTTGCCTCGGCGCGCTTTCGCCGCTTCGCCCCGAGGAGGTCGTCCGCTATTTTGACGGCGCAACCCCCACATGGCGGCACGCCGCATGCCCCGACATCCCCAGCCGGACGGATGTTGGAGAAATCACCCGACGCCTTGCGGAAGTTCGAAGCGCCAAAGGCGGCTGCTCGCTTCAACTCATCCGTGCTGCGGGAGGCGAAGGTAAGAGCACGCTCCTCCTGCAAGCCGCTGCCGCTGCGGTGAAGAGCGGCGAATGGAATGTCCTTTGGCGTCCCGCTTCCCGTGCTGGCCTGCCAGCGGAGCACATCAGCGCTCTGGATACGGCAAAGGATTGGCTCGTCGTCGCGGACGATGCCGAGAATCTTGTGCACGACCTCGGCGAGGCGGCGCGACTCCTGCATGCAGCCGGACACTCGCATGTTCATTTTCTACTGGCCGCACGTGACACCGACTGGCGTCACTTCTACGGCGACCGGCAGTCTTGGGGCTCCTTGCTGAAACAACATCCCGATATTCTGCTGCGCGAACTCAGCGACGACGACGCGAATATGCTGATCGGAGCATGGCAGAAATACGGCCCGGATGGCTTGCGCGAACTCTCATCGCTACCGGACACGGACGAGCGAGTGGCCGCGCTCCTCGACGCCGTGCGTGGCGCTAATGCCGCGCGGGATGAAGGCTCGTTCTTTGGGGGATTGCTCGCCGTGCGCTTCGGGCCGGACGGCTTGAGAAACCACATCGTTGCGCTGCTCACTCGGCTGAAAGACCGACCAATCGAGCACAGCGACCGTACCCTGTTTGATGCCCTCGTTTATGTCGCGGCCTGTCATGCGGTCGGCATTCCGGGAATTAATGAAAAGGTCCTCGCAGACTTGCTTGGGGTGTCTCGCGATTGGGTACAAACGCTCATCGTGAATCCGCTCGGAGAAGAAGCGGCGGCCGTCCGCAGCACGGGGCATGTGCTGACCCGCCACAGCAAAGTGGCCGCCACCATCCTGGTTGCCGCCGAGCAGGACCTCGGGGCGGATATTGCGGAAGTCTGGAGCGTCATCGTGCGGCAGACCGTGCAAACAGGTATGGAAGTTCAAATGGATCGTCGTTGGTTCTCAAATATTATCCACGTCGGCCCACGGCTACAGCGCGAACTGCCGCAGCAGTTCACCGAACAACGTCGAAAGGAAATAGCCGTGGCGGCGGCGAAGGCTGACATTGCTGCCGAGCCTGATAGGCTTTGTGCCTTGGTTGACCTCGGTAAGACCTACCGGAACTCAAAGGACTATCCCTCTGCTGTGTTGGTCTTCCGGGACAATGCAAATAACCTTTCGTCGAAGACCGATTTTGAATCTGACGTTCGCGGCTATTGGTATGAGTGGGGTGTCGCTGAAGGCTCGGTAGGAAATCATTCTTCTCATCGTGCTGCGAATGCGTGGCTTGGAGGTTTGTCACTTGCAGACCACCTGAAGAAAGCGCCCGTTAAATCCAATGACGCAAAGTTAATTTGTGCTGGCCTCGGTGTCGCCTTTGGCAAACTCGCTGTATCACGACCAGACTGTCCGTTTGCCCATGCTTTGCGTGCTGCCGCCTATCTTGGCCGCCTCACAAACCCTGATCCGAAAACTCTCGGCTACTTCGACAAGTATGATCGTGAAGCCGACAAGATCGGCACGCCGCATGCGAAGAGCATCGACGAAGCGATTAATTGGCTGACAACTGCCGTAACCCAAGCGGGTCGCGAACTTCAAGATCCGTTCTTGAAGGCCCTGCTCAAGCCCGAGCAAGTCTCCTTCAACATGCTCCGCAAATTCCTCAAGCCCGTACCTGCACCAACACGCGCCAGATTAGTTGCACTGTCGCCATCCAAAACCGAAGAGAGTGTGAAGCCGTCGCAATTGCGAAGTAACCTTGAAGCGCGGATCCAGGTTGGCATTGAGAGAGTGATTGCGCAAGCATGGAAAGGAGTCCCTTTCGACATATCGGAAGAAGAACGTTTTCAGATTGCCCGGCGAAACGCCTCAAAAATAATCTCCACCCTCTCCCCTCAAATCAAGCGACAAGTCGGCGCCCACTTTCAAACCCAAAAATGGGAGCCACTGAAAGCACGCACTCCAAACGATTGACCGGGGAAGAGGAAATTGAGCTAGCCTAGGGTGCGCGACATCTGTTCGGTGCGCACCAGGATTGACTTTACAGATATGATTCCCCATTTTGGGCCTTGCATTTATTCTCGTCGATGTTATATATTTGTTTAACAATTAAGTGGGGAGGTGTGTAATGGCGACAGTGGCATTACGAGCACTTGGTGGCTCCGTGGTGATGGCGGTACCGAGACAAATATTGAGCATGTTGCATCTAGGGGCAGGGAGCCAAGTGGATGTTTCTGTGGAGAACGGCAGGCTGGTCGTCGAGCCCAAGGTCAAGCCCCGATACTCACTTGCCGAGCTTTTGGCCAGGTGTAGTGATGAAAACATGACGTTGACCACTGAGGATCGCGAGTGGCTTGATGCCAAACTTGTTGGCAAGGAGATCCTGTGAAGCGCGGCATTCCTGATAGGGGCGATATTCTCCACCTTGATCTCGACCCGGCATCCGGTAGGGAGCAACAGGGTCAGCGCTATGTGCTTGTCCTGACCGTGGCCGAATTTAATCGTTTTGGCCTGGCGTTGGTTGCTCCTATTACCCAAGGTGGGCAGTTTGCTCGTGAGAATGGTTTTACCGTCTCGCTACAGGGTACAGGAGGGAAAATACAAGGGGTTGTGCTTTGTAATCAGGTTCGGATGCTAGATTTCAAACAACGTGGTGGCAAAATGATTGAATCCGCCGTAGCCGAGGTTGTTGACGATGCACTGGCTCGGGTTAGTGCCCTCTTGGAGTAGTTTGTAACAGAAAAAGGGACAGATCTATATTTGTCGGTTTCGCAAAAACAGCTCAAACGACGCCGGCACCCCGTGTAACTTGTTGATAGTACGTAGGCGGATGGCGAGTTTTTGGACTTTTTGCGAGACCATTATATTTGAGAGGCTCGCAAAAAGTCGCGAAGCTCTGGAAAATAGATCTGTTCCCATTTCCCCATCACCCTTCATCATGGTCTGCCAATGACTCCTCCAGAAACAACCAACCCCAAAAGCAACCCATTTAAACTGTTCGGCATCTTGAACTGCTCCGCAGGAACACCCTTGGGCTGTCTCGTGCAAAAATGCCTGAACACCAGCATCACAGGAAAATTAATCGGCATCCTGGTTGTCTCCCTGCTTGGATTTGCCTTGCTGATCGGCGTCAACACGGCCACGCTCTCTCAGATTGCCGCGAAAAATCATGTCATTAAAGATATTGCTATTCCGCAATATAAAATCAGCCAATATATCTTGCGCTCAATCAATGGGTTTAAAATCTCGCTGCTGCACACCCTCGCCACCCCGCAACTCGGAGAACACGACCACAATGTCCTGGCCAATGAACAGCGGCTTGCCGAGCTAAAC
>CAYSFY010000049.1:0-3657 GCA_964430285.1 uncultured Desulfobulbia bacterium | reverse complement strand
GCCCTGCAACATGGCGGGCTGATACAGGATGTCGCCAAGGTCGCCAAAAAGACCATTGATGTCTTCGTCGTCCAGGCCTCGGACGACCCGCGCATCAATGCCATCTTTGCTGCGATCAAAGAGAACTCCTCCCGCGTGGACGCGTCCTATCACGCACTGACCCAATGTCTATTGGATCAGTGCCCTGCTGATGAAAGAGAGGAACTCGTTGCCGAGATGAACGACTCTCTTGACACGTTGTATGAGCTGGTCATTACCATGGCGGTTGAGAGTAACCAGCAGCATACCGGTCAATTTAAAGAGCTGGAAGATATCATCAAGATCTCGCAATCCCGTTCTATTATTATCGGGATCTGCATTGCCGTCATTCTGGCCATCGCCACTTTGCTGTATATCTTTATCATTGCCACCCCGTTACAGAATATTCTTGAGAAAATTACCTTTATCGCCAGGGGCGAAAGTGATCGCTCGCAGCGAATTGAGGTCAAGAGCAATGACGAAGTCGGCCAGCTTGCCCACCAGTTGAACATCTTGGTGGATAATATCTTCAGCCTCAACACCTTTAAGGCCATCATCGAGGAGGAGGAGTCCACCACCGAGGTCAACCAGCGCCTGGCCTGTCTCTTGCGGGACCGGTATCATCTTGACCGGCTGTATATCTACGAAATTACCGGCACCAAAAACAATATGTCAGTGGCCTATGCCGCGAATTTTGAGAACGTATGCAGCCCCGAAATTTTTGAAGAGGCCAATTTTTGTCGCGCCAAACGCACCGGCCATGCCATTTCCTCTCTTGAATTCCCTGACATCTGCAAGCAGTTCCCCCACAACGACCTCTTTGAGCATCATTGCATACCCATGATCGCCAACGGCAAGGTGGTCGGCGTGGTCCAAGTGCTCCAGGAACGGAATAGTTCCCAGGAAGACCGGGAAAAATTCGAGACCCGGGTGAAAAGGGCAGCCCGCTACATCAAGGAGGCCACACCGGTTATTGAGGCCAAACGTTTTGCCTCGGCCCTGCATGAGACAACCATGCACGACCCCATGACGGATCTCTACAACCGGCGCTTCCTTGAGACATACTCCAACACGCTGGTGGCCAGCACCATACGTCGTGGCACCAGGGTCGGCATCCTGATGTGCGACATGGATTTCTTTAAGGTGGTCAATGATACCTATGGCCATGAAACCGGTGACGTCGTTCTGATCAAGACGGCGGAGGTGCTGAAGAGCTGCGTCAGGGCCTCGGACATGGTGATCCGTTACGGAGGGGAAGAGTTTATTGTCTTGCTCGTTGATGTGAAAAGCAGCGAGGACACCCTCGCTCTGGCTGAAAAAATCCGTGCGACCATGGAGCTTACCGTCATCAATGTCCCCACCGGCACCTTGAAAAAGACCATCAGTATCGGGGTCAGCGAGTTCCCGCGAGACACGGATGGTTTCTGGGAGGCGATCAAATTTGCCGACGTTGCCCTGTACCGGGCAAAAGAGGAAGGCCGGAATCGGGTGGTTCGGTTTGCACCGGATATGTGGCAGCAGGAAAAATATTGATCACCCCGGCCAGGCATGTTGCCCTCGCCCTCTGCCTAAGCCTGGTCTTTGCTGGAGGCGAGACTTGGGCGGAGCAGGAGAAAAAGGCGCCAATCTGGTCCACGGCCCCCTGGTTCAACTGGATCGAGCAGACCACCGCCCCTCTTGACCAGTTCTGCTTTTTCATCAACGGCCGCCAGGCGGAGAGTCCGGTGGTCACCGCAGTCAAGCATCAGGAGAGTCTCCACGTCCGCTTCCCCTTGACCTATGGGGCAGCGACGACCATTGAGGTCCGCCGGCAAGGCGAGAGCCTCTACCACGCCACTCTCTTTTACGTCCCAAGCTATGAGAGAAGCAAAGTCCCAGACCCCTCGACCTACCTCCCCTTTCACATTGCCGAGCGAGAAAAACCGTGTCAGGGGTGTCATCGCTTGACCGTCAAGCCCTCTGATTATAGCCCGGCAACGGCTAAGGAGCAGATCTGCCACTCGTGTCATCAGCAGAAGTTTGCCCCCCACAAGAATCAGCACCCGCGCGACATCATCGATCAGGACTGTTTGCAGTGTCACCGTCCAGAGGCAAAGCCCAGCCGGTGGAGCCCCGATCAGCCCCTCAAGTACACCATTGGCGACGACGACAAGATTCGCCTGCTCTGCTGTCGGTGTCACGAAAAGTTAGCGAAGCGGCTGAAGAAAGTTCGATTTCAGCATGGGCCTGTCGGCATGGGCGGGTGCGCCATGTGTCACGCTCCTCATGCCGCGAACTTTCCGCAGCCCATCGCACGCGAGGTGACCGACCTCTGCACCAATTGCCATGAGATGCAGGAAATGCTTAAAAAACCGTTTGTCCATCAGGTCATCAGGACCAAAGGCTGCACCGGTTGCCATCATCCGCACGGTAGCCCCTACCCCCTTCAGCTGCGGCATGCCGGCAATGGCCTGTGCACCTCCTGCCACCTGGCGATTAAAAAACAGGGGGATAACCATCCGGTCGAAGGGCACCCGGTCCTGATCAAGGAAGGGTGCTGGGAGGCAAGGGAAAAGCTCAACTGCGTCAGTTGCCACTCTCCACACGCCTCGGATTTCGCCAAGCTGCTGCCGGAGGAGGAGATGATGAGTTTTTGCAACCATTGCCATCCCAAGGGGGGGTAATATAATTCCGGGGACACAATACCGTTGATCTCACGCTAGCGAAGGCCCGGCGGCTCGCGGCCAGAAAATGCGGAGTCATTTTTTTCCCTGACCGCATGCATTTTACAGCCTAAACCGGCAAAGACAGGTACACTGAGTTCGCGAGGCCCGGTCGCGTGGGCCATCCGCTCGTTATCCTTGACCCGTGGCCTGCTGCTGTTCCTTGTTCGCTTTCGCTTGGCCTTAACCCTCTCTTGACCGTACGGAGCGGAGCGCCCTGTTGATGCCCTTCACCGATCTGCAACCAACCCTCTCTCCCTGGACGCCGGGCCTCGCCAGCCTGGGGTTGTATGCCCTGGTGGTGGTGCTGCTCATCGCCCTGATCCTCTTTTTAACCGGCACCCTAGGCCCCCGGCGCCGTGGTACCGAAAAGGAGCGGGCCTACGAATGCGGCATCATCCCCCAAGGCGGGGGCCCCACCTCCCTGCCCATCCCCTTTTATCTGGTCGCCCTCTGCTTTGTGGTCTTTGACGTGGAGGCCGCCTATCTCTTCTCCTGGGCCATTGCCGTGCGGGAACTGGGGTGGCCTGGCTGGTTCAGGGGCACCTTTTTCATTATTATGCTGCTGCTCACGCTTGTCTATGTCTGGGCCAAGGGTGGCCTCAACTGGGGGAGGAGGGGCAGGCCATGATCGCGCCGCTGATCACCGACCCCCACGACGCCCGGCAATCGGTCTTCGATACCGTCATCAACTGGTCCCACCAGAACAGCCTGTGGCCCCTCTTCTTCGGACTCTCCTGCTGTTTCGTGGAAGAGGCCACCGCCTTCACCTCCCGCTACGACATCTCCCGTTTCGGCTCCGAGGTCTTCCGGGGCAGCCCGCGGCAGGCCGATCTGCTGATCGTCTCCGGCACCGTTTTCAAGAAGGCGGCGCCGGTGATCCTGCGCCTCTATGAGCAGATGGCCGAGCCCAAGTGGGTGATCTCCATGGGCTCCT
>CAYSFY010000048.1:24572-24782 GCA_964430285.1 uncultured Desulfobulbia bacterium | reverse complement strand
ATGGGTGGCCAGGATCTCGGGCCAATCCGCTACCGCATGGCAATCGGAACAGGGCAGACCATCCACCTGGCCCAGGTCGGTGGCCGGGGCAATTGCCACCGTATGCTCAACACTGCCCCCGACAGCGCCATGGTCATGACCGGTGAAGTGGGTGGTGTGGCAGCTGATACACTCGCCGCCGCCAGAGGCCGCCGGGGCGACCAGGGCGCC
>CAYSFY010000048.1:23534-24562 GCA_964430285.1 uncultured Desulfobulbia bacterium | reverse complement strand
GTGGCGCAACCAGTGGCCGCATGGACCTGACCCGCCCCCACAAACGGGGGTGTTGTGGCCAGGTGACACCCGACACAGTTGGCCGTGGCCGGGGTAGTGGCCACGTTTTCTTTAACCAGATCGCTGTGATCGTAGGTGTGACTGTTGAAATAACCGGCATGGCACTGGGCACAGCTGCCGCCATTGCCACCATTCACGGTAGCATCACCATGGCCGCTGACGCCGGCAATGCGGGCGCCGCTGGCGTTGGAGTGGCAGAGATAGCAGCCGTTGTTGTGCACCGCGGTGATGATATCGCCGCCATGGCAGTTCAGGCACAGGGGTGTGCCGGTGACGGTGGCGGCGTGGTCATGACCATGGGGACCAGTGAAGAAGTTTGCCCCGTGACAGCCGGTGCAGGTCGCGCCATTGCTAATGGACTCCACCAACGGACGATCCGCTGCCAGCTGGAGCAGGGGTGGCGAGGTGTGGCAGCTGCTGCACTTGCTCGCATGGACGGCCATCGGGTCGCCTGCCCCATGGCAGGCGACACAGAATGGGGTCTCCAGCAGATGGCCGGCGGCCACATGGTCGACATTGCCGTGGGCGTTGGGCGCGCTCTTATTGGGATGGCAGTTCAGACAGTACACCGGGGTGTGGTTGGCATTGGCAATCACCGTCTGCACCAGGGTGCCGGTGGGTGCCACCGGGTTGATGTCGCGAGTGGCATTATGGCAAAAGGCACAGCTGTTGTGATGGGTGGTCAAGATATCGGACCAAGTGGCCACCCCATGACAGTCGGAACAGGGGCTGGAGTCGGCCTGACCGAGATCGCTCCCGGCGTTGAACTGCACGGTATGATCCACCGTACCGCCGTCACTGCCATGGTCGTGACCGGTGAAATGGCTGGTATGGCAGGAGACGCACTCACCACCGTCCGCCACGGCCGGGGCGATGAGGGTGCCGTTGCCGGCCAGATCGTGACAGGTGGCGCAGCCACTGTCGGCATGGACCTCGCCGTTGCCGACAAAAGGCGAAGTAGTGGCGGG
>CAYSFY010000048.1:19315-23507 GCA_964430285.1 uncultured Desulfobulbia bacterium | reverse complement strand
TGACAACCGCTACAGTGGGCCGTGGCTGGGGAGAGTGCCACGTTTTGCTTGACCTGGGTGGCGTGATCATGGCTGTGACCGTTGAAATAGCCCCCATGGCAGAGGAGACACGCACCACCATTGCCCATGTTCACGGTGGCATCGCCGTGACCGTTGGCACCGACAATGCGGTCGCCATTGGCGCTTGCGTGGCAGAGGAAGCAGCTATTCTGGTGGACCGCGCTGATCGGGTTACCGGTGTGGCAGTTGACACACAGGGGTGTGGCGGTGACGGTCAGGGTGTGATCATGGCCATGGGGGCCGGTGAAGAAATTCGCTCCGTGACAACCGGTACAGTCAACACCGGCAGTCATGGACACCACCAAGGGGCGGTTGGCCGGGAGCTCTAGCTCTGGCGGCGCGGTATGGCAGCTGCCGCACTTGCCCCCATGGGCCGCCAGCGGGTCACCGGCCCCATGGCAAGCAACACAGAACGGGGTGTCACGGAGGGCGCCCACCCCGCCATTGAAGTGGTCAGCGTTGCCATGGGTGTTGGGTGCGCTCTTGTCCTGGTGGCATGCGAGGCAGTTCACCTGGGCCTGATTGGCATTGGCAATCACCGTCCGCACCAGGGTGCCGGTGGGGGTGGTGGGGTTGATGTCGCGCGTGGCATCATGGCAGGTGGCGCAGGTGCCGTGCAGGGTCAGGATAGCGGACCAACTCGGGACCGCGTGGCAGCGGGAGCAGGGTTCGGAGTCCGCCTGACCGAGATCGCTGCCAAGGTTGATCTGCACCGTATGGTTGACACTACCAGCGCTCACCCCATGGTCGTGGCCGGAGAAATAACCGCTATGACAGGTGATGCACTCACCACCGCCAGCCACGGCCGGGGCGATGAGTCCACCGTTAGCGGTAAGGTCGTGGCAGGTAGCGCAACCGTTGCCGCCATGGACCTCGCCGTTGCCGATGAAGGGGGCGGTGGTGGCGGTGTGGCAACCGCCACAGTTGGCTGTAAGCGGGGTCTGGGCCACGTTGGTCGTAACCTGGGTGGCATGGTCGTGGTCATGGCTGCTGAAGTAGCCGGCATGGCATTGGGCACAACTGCCTCCCGCGCCACCGTTGGCCGTGGCGTCGCCATTACCGTCGGCCCCGGCGATGCGGGCGCCGTTGGCGCTGGAGTGGCAGAGGAAACAGTCGTTGCCATGGACCGCGCTGATGGTGTTCCCGCCATGGCAGTTCAGACACAGGGCAGTGCCGGTGACCGTGGCGGCATGGTCATGGCCGTGGGGGCCGGTGAAAAAATTGGCCCCATGACAACCGATGCAATCAGCCCCGGGGGTAATGGCCGCCACCAGCGGCCGATCGGCTGCCAACTGCAGCGACGGCGGCGAGGTGTGACAACTGCTGCATTTACTCTGATGGACCGCCATCGGGTCGCCAGCCCCGTGGCAGCCGACACAAAAGGTCGTGTCCTTAAGCAGGTTGCCGGCGACATGGTCAACACTGCCATGGGTATTGGGCGCGCTCTTATCCTGATGGCACTCCAGGCAGTGCACCGGGGCGTGGTTGGCGCCTGCAATCACCATCCCCACCAGGGTGCCGGTGGGGGCCGTGGGGTTGATGTCTCGGCTGGCGTTGTGGCAGGTGGCGCATGCCTGATGCAGGGAGAGGGTGTTGGCCCAATCATCGACCTGGTGGCAGATGGAGCAAGGCTGAGAGTCGGTCTGGCTGCGATCGATCACCCCGTTGATCTGGACGGTATGATCGATGCTGCCGCCAACTCCACCATGGTCGTGGCCGTTGAAATAGAGGGTATGACAGGAGACGCACTCCCCGCCGCCAGCCACGGCCGGGGCGATGAGACCACCATTGCCGGTGAGGTCGTGGCAAGTGGCGCAGCCGCTGACGCCATGGACCTCGCCCGCGGCAATGAAGGGCGGGGTGGTGGCGGTATGGCAGCCCGCACAGTTGGCTGTGGGCGGGGTGAGGGCCACGTTCGTCTTCACCTGCGTGGTGTGGTCATGGGTATGCCCGCTAAAATAGGCGGCATGACACTGTTGGCAAGTGCCCCCTCCCCCGCCATTGACCGTGGCATCGCCGTGGCCATTGCCCCCTGCCCTACGCGCGCCGTTGGCCGGGTCGTGGCAGGAGGCGCAACCGCTGTGGACCTCGGTGATGATGGCGCCGCCGTGGCAGTTCACGCACAACGCGGTTGCCGTGACCGTGCCGGCATGGTTGTGGCTGTGGCTATTGAAATAGGCGGTGTGACACCCCGTGCAGGTGGCGCCGCTGGTGATGGCGGTGACCCGAGGCCGGTTGGCCGGCAGTTGCAGGGCCGGGGGCGAGGTATGACAGTGGGTGCAGCGGCTGTTGTGCACCGCCATGGGGTTGCCGGCACCATGGCAGACCGCCACGCAGCTTGCGGCATCAAGGATAATGGCGGCGTGATCGGTGGCCCCGTGGGCACCGGCGATCCCTCGATCCTGATGGCAATCAAGGCAGTGCACGGTGCCGGCATAGTTACCGATCACAAACTGCACCGTGGTGCCGGAAGGCACGGCCGGATTGACATCGCGCACCGCATCGTGGCAGGTGGCGCAGAGACCCTGATGGGTAGCCTGGATCTCGGGCCAATCCGCTACAGTATGGCAGTCGGAACAGGGGAGTCCATCCACCTGGCCCAGGTCGGTGGCCGGGGCAATCGCCACCGTGTGCTCGACACTGCCGCCGACAGCTCCATGGTCATGACCGCTGAAGTAGGCGGCATGGCAGCTGACACACTCGCCGCCGCCAGAGACCGCCGGGGCGACCAGGGTACCGTCGACGGCGGTATTATGGCAGGTGGCGCAACCGTTGGCCCCATGGACCTCACCAGCCCCCACAAACGGCGGGGTGATGGCCGTATGGCAGCCGCAGCAGTTGGCCGTGACCGGGGTGAGGGCCACGTTCTTCTTCACCTGCGTCGCGTGATCATGGGTGTGGCTGCTGAAATAGCCCCCATGGCACTGGGCACAACTGCCGCCATTGCCGCCATTGACAGTAGCGTCACCGTGGCCGCTCGCGCCGACTATGCGGGCGCCGTTGGTACTGGAGTGGCAGAGGTAGCAGCTGTTGTTGTGCACCGTGGTGATGATGGCGCCGCCATGGCAGTACTGACACAAGGGGGTGCCGGTGACAGTAGGGGCGTGGTCATGACCATGGGGGCCGGTGAAGAAGTTTGCCCCGTGACAGCCGGTGCAGGTCGCGCCATTGCTAATGGCCTCCACCAACGGACGATCCGCCGCCAGCTGGAGCAGCGGCGGCGAGGTATGACAGCTACCGCACTTCCCCTGATGGACCGCCAACGGATCGCCCACCCCATGACAACCGCAACAGAACGGGGTATCGAGGAGATGATTCGTCGCGACATGATCGATATTGCCATGGCCGTTGGGCGCGACCTTGTCCTGATGGCAGGCAAGACAGTGCACCGGCCCCTGTTCGGCATCGGCAATCACCATGGTCACCAGGGTGCCGGTGGGGGTTATGGGGTTGATGTCGCGGCCGGCGTTATGACAGAGGGCGCAGTTGCCCTGATGGGTGGCCAGGATGTCGGACCAGTTTTGGACCGCGTGACATACGGAGCAAGCCTCCGAATCGGCCTGCCCCAGATCGCTCCCCCCGTTGATCAACACGGTATGGTCAACCACACCGCCGGTAGTGCCGTGGTCGTGACCATTGAAAGCGAGGGTATGGCAGATCACGCACTCACCCCCGCCAGAGACCGCCGGGGCGATCAAGGCACCGTTGCCCGCGATGTTGTGGCAGGTGGCGCAACCATCGGCTGCATGGACCTCGCCGCTCGCGATGAAAGGCGAGGTGGTGGCGGTGTGACAGCCGCTACAGGTGGCTGTCACCGGGGTCAGGGCCACATTCTTCTTCACCTGGGTGGCGTGGTCATGGTCATGGCTGCTGAAATAGCCGGCATGGCACTGGGCGCAGCTGCCACCCGTCCCCCCATTCACCGTGGCATCGCCGTTACCATTACCCCCGACCATGCGGGCACCGTCGGCCGCCCCATGACAGAGGAAGCAGCCGTTGCCGTGGACCGAGGTGATGATATCGCCGCTGTGGCAGTTCAGACACAAGGCCGTCCCGGTAACGGTCGCCGAGTGGTCATGGCCATGGGGGCCGGTGAAGAATCCCGCCCCATGGCAACCGACACAGTCGGCGC
>CAYSFY010000048.1:16121-19305 GCA_964430285.1 uncultured Desulfobulbia bacterium | reverse complement strand
AGCAGCGAATCGTCCACGCGGGCGGCGTTCTGGGCAATGGCCTGCACCAACGGCCGATTGGCCGGGTCCTGGAGCTGCGGGGGCGAGGTATGACAACTGCTGCACTTGTTCACATGGACCGCCATGGGGTCTCCTGCCGCATGGCAGCCGCAACAGAACGGGGTGTCCACGAGAATGCCGCCGGTGACATGGTCAACATTGCCATGACCATTGGGCGCGCTTTTGTTTTGATGACACCCCAGGCAATTCACCTGCCCGTGATTGGCATTGGCAATCATCGTCGCCACCAGGGTCCCGGTGGGGGCCGTGGGATTGATGTCGCGGCTGGCGTCATGGCAGGTGGCACAGCTGTCGTGATGGGTGGTCAGGATCTGCGGCCAATCCGCAATCGAGTGGCAGTTAGCGCAGGGCTGGGAGTCGGACTGGCTGAGATCGGTGGCCGCAGTGAACACCACGCTATGGTCAATCGTGCCCCCCGAGGCGCCATGGTCGTGACCGCTAAAATAGGTTGCGTGGCAGGAGACACACTCACCACCACCGGCCACGGCCGGGGCGATGAGACCACCATTGCCACCGAGGTCGTGGCAGGTGGCGCATCCATTGCTCGCATGGACCTCGCCGCTGCCGATGAAGGGGGCGGTGGTGGCGGTGTGGCAGCCGACACAGTTGGCCGAGACCGGGGTTTGAGCCAGGTTTGCCTGCACCTGGGTGGCATGGTTATGGGCGTGGCCTGCGAAATAGGCCGCATGACAGGTGACACAGGAGCCACCACCACCGCCATTGATGGTCTCGTAGTTGACGGCTTGGCCGATGGTCGAACCGCCGCCGGAGTAATCATGCAGCGGGCCGCCCCCCCTGACCGCCACGTGGCAGGTGGAGCAGGAGCCGTGGATGGCGATGAGGTACTGGGGGTTGGATCCCTTGCCGTCCGGATCATGACAGTTGTTGCACAAGGCCGACCCGGTGACCTTGCCGGCCCCCAGGTGGTCGACACCGTGGGTGGCGTCAACGGAGATGGCGTTGATCTGGTCCCGATGGCAGGTGGCACAGGTGGAAGCCCCGTGGGCCGCAATGACGCTCTGGATGGTCGAGCCATTGGCGTTCAGGCCGCTTTGGGAGGTGTTGCGAGTGGCGTCATGGCACAAGGCACAGTCGTTCTGATGCTCGACCAAGATGTCGATCCACAGGGCAAGGCCATTGCCGTTATCGTCATGGCAGCTGGAGCAGCTGGCCTCCATGTTCTGCGACTTCTCCGCCACCCCTTGCGTCACGGAGTGGATATGGGTGTGATTGGCGAAATAGGTAGGGCCATGGCAATCCGCGCACTCGGACTCTACCCCCAGGGTATGGACCGTGGCATCACCCCTGCTGCCGGAGACCAGGGACCCGTCGTTGTCGACATCGGCATGACAGTCACCGCAGGCAGAGAGATGGGTATCCGCGCCGCTAATCAGGTTGCCGCTGTGGCAACCGCCACAGTTCAAGGTGGGCAGGGGATCATCCGTGGCCACCAAGAGGGCGTGGTCTGCCGGCTGATGGCCGTTTTGGAAGTTGGCAACATGGGCGGGGTGGCAATCGGCGCAGCTGGAGGGCTGGCCGATGGTATGCGTCGCCGCTGTCCCGTATCCGTTGGCACCGGCCCGCAAGCGGCCATCCGTTGCCGCATCCGTGTGACAGTCGGTGCAGTTCCCCTGGTGAACTCCGGCAATGATCCCTGTCTGATGGCAGCTGACACACTTGGCGATGCCGGTCAAGGTGTCATGGGCTTCGTGTTTATGACCACCCGCAAAATCGGTAGCGTAGGCGGCGTGGCAATCAACACAGGAACCGCCCTGCCCGCCGTTGATGGCCTCGTAGTTGACGTCATCGCCCATGGGCGAACTGCCGACAGCGGAGTAGTCATGCAAGGGCCCGCCACCACCGACCGCCACATGGCAGATACCGCAATTGCCGTGGATGATGGTGATATACTGGGCGTTGTTCGCCTTGCCCTCCTGATCATGACAGCCGGTACACTGGGCCGAGCCGGTAACCTTGCCCGCCTCATGGTGGTCAATGCCGTGCATGGCGTCGGCATGGGCAATGGCATCGATCTGGTCACGATGGCAGGAGGCGCAAGTCGTCGCCCCACCGGCGGCGATGACTGCCTGGATGGTGGCGGCGATGGAGTAGAGACCACTCACCGAGGTATCCCGGTCGGCGTCATGACACAGGGTGCAGTCGCTCTGGTGCTCGATAAGGATGGCGGCCCAGCTGCTTAAGGAGGCACCGGCATCGTCATGGCAGGTCGAACAGGCGGCGCTGGAGTTCTGGGAGAGATCTCCCGCATCCATGGTCACGGTGTGGACATGGGGATGGCCAGGGAAGTAGGTAGCGTTGTGACAATCGGCGCAATCGGAAGCGACGCCGATGGCGTGGACCGTGGCCGTGCCCAGGCTCCCCGCCCTCAGGGTGCCATCGCTGTCGGCGTCGGCATGGCAATCGTTGCAATGGGAGAGATGGGTGGTGGTGATTAGGTTGCCGACATGGCAGCCGCCGCAGTTCTTGGTGGGGGTCGCGTCCGCCGTCGCGGTGAGCAGGGTGTGGTCTTCGTGCTGGTGACCGGTCTGGAAGCTGGCGCTGTAATCCGGATGACAATCACCGCAGGTAGAGATCTGTCCCATCCGATGTGTGCCGGCTGTGCCGTAGCCGTTGGCCCCATGCCGGAGACTGCCGTCGGTCAGGGTATTCGCATGACAGTCACTGCAGTTTGTCTGGTGCACCACGCTGACGATATCCCCCCCATGACAGCTGGCGCACTTGGCGATGCCGGCCAAAGTATCATGGGACTCGTGTTGGTGTGCCTCCGCAAAATTGCTGGCGTACCCTGTATGGCAATCGACACAGCTCCCGCCATGACCGCCATTGATGGCCTCGTAGTTGATCGCTTCGCCGATATGCGAGCCAGCAGCGGAGTAATCATGCAACGGCCCGCCACCACCGCCCGCCACATGACAGGTACCGCAGCTGCCGTGGATTTGGGTGATGAACTGGGCGTTGGAGTTGTTGCCGTCTTGATCATGGCAGCCCGTGCACTGAAGAGAGCCCGTAACCTTGCCTGCACCCTGGTGGTCGATGCCATGATAGGCATCCGTGGATGTCGAATTGACCTGATCACGATGGCATGAGCCGCAGGTGGTGACGC
>CAYSFY010000048.1:0-16095 GCA_964430285.1 uncultured Desulfobulbia bacterium | reverse complement strand
TAGCCGCAATGATACTCTGGACCGTGGCGCCGATGGAGTTTAATGCATTGGCGGAGGTATCGCGCATGGCGTTATGACAGAGGGTGCAGTCGCCCTTATGCTCCACCAGGATATCGGCCCAGGTGGCAAGGCCATTGCCGTTATCGTTATGGCAGGTCGAACAGACACCCTCGGGGTTGTTCTGCGAGATATCGAGAACACCCTGACCCACGGTGTGGGTATGGGCGTGGCTGGCGAAATAGTCGGCGCCATGACAATCCGCGCACCCGGAAGGCACACCGATGGTATGCTCGGAGGCGTCGCCCACGGTGCCGGCCACCAAGGAGCCATCCCCATCCGCGTCATCGTGGCAGTCGGTGCAGTGGGACTGATGGGTGGTGGCAGCGGTGATCAGGTCGCCGGGATGGCAGCCTCCGCAATTCAAGGTCGGGGTCGCGTTTGTCGTTGCGCTAAGCGCGTCATGATCCTCGTGCTGATGACCTCCCTGGAAGCTCGCATCATAGGCCGGATGACAATCCGCGCAGCTGGAATCCACTCCCATGGTATGGGTTGCCGCTGTCCCGTAACCGTTGCCACCTCCCTGCAAGCGGCCATCGATTGCCAAATCAAGATGACAGTTGGTGCAGGTCGCCTGGTGCACCTCAGCGATCACCTCCCCCCCGTGACAGCTGGTACACTTGGCAATACCGGTCAAGGTAACATGGGAGGCATGCTGATGGGCAGTTGCAAAATTGGCGGCGTATCCCGTGTGACAGACGACACAGGACCCGCCATGGCCGCCGTTGATGGCCTCGTAGTTGACGGCCTCGCCAATGGACGAGCCGCTGCCGGAGTAGTCGCGGAGCGGCCCGCCACCACCGACCGCCACGTGACAGGTGCCGCAATTCTTGTGGATGGTGGAGATATAGTGGGTGTTGGAGTCCACCCCACCTTGATCGTGACACCCCGTGCACTGGGGTGCACCAACGACCCTACCCTCTCCCTTATGGTCAATGCCGTGGCCCGCATCCTCCGCAATGATGTCGATCTGGTCACGATGACAGGAGGCGCAGGTGGTGGCCCCGTTGGCCGCGATGATCTCCTGGATGGTGACGCCGATGGCGTTGGCGCCGCTATTCGAGGTGTCGCGGAGGGAGTTGTGGCACAGGGTACAGTCGCTGTTGTGCTCCACCAAGATGGCCTCCCAGGTGGCGAGGCCATTGCCGTTTGCATTGTGGCAGGTGGAACAGGCGGCCCCTGAATTCTGGGAAGTATCTCCCGCCCCCTGGCTCACGGTGTGGGTATGGGTATGCTTGACAAAGTAATCGCCGCCATGGCAATCGGCACAGCCAGACTCTTCGCCGATGGTATGAACCGTGGCATTGCCCAAGGCCCCCGCGCGCAAACTCCCGTTGGCAACCATATCGGTATGGCAGGCGGTACAGTGATTATTATGGTTCTGGCCGCCGGTGATCGGGTTACCGGCATGACACCCCCCGCAGTTCTGCGTTGGCGTTGCCTCCGTGGTGGCCACCACTTTTGCATGGTCCTCATGCTGGTGACCGATCTCAAAATTGGCGACATAGGCGGCATGGCAATGCCCGCAATCCCCGCGGCTCAACCCGGGCTGCAACGAAAGATCGCCAAGATGACAGAGGGAACAGTTCCCCTTGTGGGTATTGATCACCGGATCAGGCCCGACATGACAGGAGACACAGGTGGCGGCATCAGCAACATGGCCGAGTCCTGTCGAGCCATGAGCAGGGAACGAGGCCTTAAACCCGTCGGCATGGGAGTGACACAACATGCAGTTGGCGCCATTGAAGGGGACGTGAATCCCCACCGCCGACAAAGTCCCGTCTTTTCGCCAGTGTGCTGTCTGCGTATGACAGACTTGACAGATCCCGGTGGGGGTTGGGTCTGTGCCGGTACCGCTTTCGTCAAAGGCAAAGGAATTCTTTCCCGTTTTATCCAAAAAACTGACCGTGACGTTTGCCCCGGTGATGGTGCGGCTGATCAACTGCCCGTAGATGATCGCAAAATTGGTGGGAGGGGTGACGTAGGCGAAGGCGGCGCTGGCATCACCGGCAACTCTGATGGTACCGACGGTTGGGTCGTCAATGGCAATAACGCTGTATGACAAGCCCAGCTTCTTGGTGTTGGGCAGCAAGATTGCCCGGCGCCATGAACTGCTCTTGGCCGTCAAGGCAGCGGCATTCCACCCTGCCTTGTAATTGATCACACTATAGTTGAGAGTCGAGCTGTTGGTGGCTTGGTCATAGACCGGGGTCGGCAGGGATGTCTTACCATTGGCCAGGTAAAGCTCCGCGGCATTGGTGCCTTGCCAAGTTTTCTGATCTTGCAGATGGGAGTTGTGGCACTCAATGCAGCTGATTGACCACTCCCCGTATTGATTACTGGTGGTTTGACTGGAGTGACTTAACACCCGGGGCGCGCTGGTGTCGGTGTAGGGACCGATAGCGGCGTTATGGCAGTTCAACAGGCAGAAATTATTATAGGTATTGTCATCAGGATTATCTCCCCAAAAGGGGGAACTCAAGATGGCATCACCATGACAACTCGAGCAAGAGATGTTGCTGCCGCTATTGTGGGGGGCGTCATTGTCGGCGTGGGCAGAGAAGAAGGGCGAGAGAATTGTCAACAGACAGATAATGGTGGTAACTGTTCTCTTTATCATGGCGATATCCTTACAATCGTTCCAGGTCACACAGGCACCATATGATTCGTTACGATATCCGCGACAGTCAAGCCTATTGTTTCTCGTTAGTCCAAATCGCTATGACAGGTGTAACAACCGCACTCGTGGCCAGGGTCGCTGCCAAAGCAGGTGTCATAATCCCACCTGAGCATGCTGGGGAACTGACTGGCGTGAGCGGTGTGGCAGGTGAGACAAAATACAATATCCGTTCCCGGAGTTACCGTGCCGGTGGCCTGAGCGAGGCCACCGGCCAGACTCGGCTTGGCCACCGGCACCATGGCGGTAAAGGTGGTCAGACCGGTAAACGGTGCCGCATTGGGCATGACGACATCGCTGGGGTGACGGATCCACATGTTCGAGGTCTTCAGACCTGCCCCGGAATGAAAATTGCCGTGGCACTCGGCACAGAGCTGACTCATGGTCTTGATGTCTCCCCAGGTCTGGGCACTGCGCCCGGCATCATAGGGTGCCCCCAAGTACTCATTATGATCAGTGGCCCCAATGGTGTCTTGCCAGTCGTCATCTTCGGCCCCATGAACCCTATAAAGAAAACGATAGCTGTTGCCCACCGTACTCCCCTGAGCCGCTTCATTAAATCCGGCGCCATAGTGGAGGGCGGTATCATTATAGTGATGCGCCCCATTGACTGCCTTGGCCGGGCTCAACTCATCACGATTCCCATGGCAGCCGTTCTGTCCGGCGCACATCACTTGACCGGTGGTGTACAAGGGGTCATAGTTGCCCAGGGATGGATCAAAAGAGGTGTTAAATCCCGGAGGTGTGTTCCCCAATAGGTCGTCAGGCCCAATCGCGCCGCTGGGAAAGCCATGCACATTGTGCCCGTTGGCATTATCGCTGAAGACATGCGTAAAGTTTCCCGCAGCCAAGTCGTTTATTGCCGTGCTGAAGGCTATCTGCGGGGTGTCGTTGATGATGGTTGCCGCGCCGCTGAATCCCCCCTGCACATGGCAGCCAATACAATCCATCCGCAAAAGATCGCGACGGAGCGTGGCGTGGCAATCATAACATTCCGAGGCACCACTACCTATCACCGGGGTCGAGCCCAACCTCATGCTCAGATTGTCCTGGCTTCCATGCATGGTATGGCAGTTATTGCAAGCACCAGCCTGGATCATGGCCTCTCCCGGGAGTGCCGAAAGAAAAAAAAGCGTTATTCCTATGACGACAAGAAGAAAGCGTGGCGTTTGAATACTCTTCATTTACTAAAGCTATTGCACTCGCAAAAAGTTGATGACAGAAAGAGCGAAGTGTCCGGTTGCGGATGACAAACGAGACCGCTATCTGCATGATGACAGCAAATCTGCTCGTTGACCGGGATAACAGCAAGGAGAGAACAGCTTCATTCAAGGAAGGTCGTGATTCCGATCAGGCATTACAGCGACCATGTCGTGAGGTGACCACGGAGCGGGTGAGGCACTTAGGGGTTAAGGGCTGCCATCGGTCCGTTTTCGTGTGGTCCTCAAGGCCACGGAATCAAACATCCTGCAGGCCGCCGCGTCCCGGGCAGTAACCGACAAAATGAGAAAAAAATTAGTTAGATAGTATCACCTTACAGAGTTGAGTCAATTAAAAAAACACTCAACTGACCGGCCTGAGAAGTGGCGACCATGAGTCTGCCGGTCTGGTCAATCGCCAGGCCCATGGAACCGATCATGGAAGTTGTCTGGTCATGTATTGTGTGCAGGAAATTCCCCTCCTGATCGAAACATAACACCGTACCATTAAAGGCATCGGCAATGAAGATGTCCCCTTGGGAGTTGGAGGTGATAGCCTTCGGACGAACAAACTCACCCTCGGTTGTCCCATAGGCGCCAAACCTCCTAACCAAGGTACCGGTCATATCAAAAACGCTCACCATGGCCCCACGAACTTGATCGCCGTAAGCATCCGTCAACAGCGGTTGGTCCAGCACGAAAATTTCATCACCGACAATTGTCACATCCTGCGGCAAGTTCCCGGAATCACCTATCCTTCTTAAAAACGAACCCTCATTGGTATACACTTTAATGCTATCGTCAAGTTGGTCAACCACATAGATATCATTGGTCTGGCGATCAATCGCAATATTTCGTGGCAGCTTAAATTCATGTGCCCCATCCCCTAAGTGCCCAATAACTTGTCCACTCAAATCCATCATGACCACCGATAGGTCCTTGCTTGAGCCGACATAGAGGACAGAATCACTGACGGCAATGGCGGTAGGCATGGCACACGAAATTTTGCGGGCGATTTGGTCATCCGCACCAAAGATTAAGATCTGATTCCGGATTGAATCGACAGCGTACATGGTGTCGGCAGTGGAAAAAGTGATGTCATCGAAACTGTTCCCTTTTTGCGAGATCGGGGCCAAAATCCCAAATGTGGAGAGTGCGTAAGTGACGCCGGGGAGGCAGAGGAGCGCAAAGGTCATGAACAGTTGTACCGACAAAGATGTCAGTATGCACCCTCCCCTGTTTACGGTCATCTCATAATCCCCTTTTGCACGCATCATCTCGGTCTCTATCTGTTTGTAAGTTGGGTCATGATCCATACGTCCCCATCGCTGATTGAACCTTCCGGAAACTAAATATTGCAAAAATCAGACCTTAACCACACTAGCAAACTGACCAAACCGGACAAGGCCGCCATGCCTCCCATTGCCGAAGGACAACCACAATTTCCTACTCCCGAAAACAAGGCAAGAGGTCAGTTTGGCCAAGAAAGCCAGGTCCCCTGAATTACACCTAAGCTGCGACAAATTACATTTTTGTAACTGCAATTTAACGATGATGAAATCGCATCAATATAAACCCACACGTGTTTGATTTTATCGCCGCACGCTCCTTCTCTGATATCCTAAACGATTATTATTGTATACCCAAGAATCCA
Organism: uncultured Desulfobulbia bacterium; assembly: GCA_964430285.1. Lineage (GTDB taxonomy): Bacteria > Desulfobacterota > Desulfobulbia > Desulfobulbales > VMSU01 > VMSU01. The sequence goes on along the minus strand of CAYSFY010000048.1, from coordinate 10,508 downwards.
ACTTTCTGTTATTTTGCTTACGACTTACGATTGACATTCCCAGTGGTGAATCTTAATTTTGTCGAAGCTTGACCAGGGGAAACCAGCGAAAACAAATGACGGTCAGAGAGATCACTCTCCGGCCAAAATCACCCAATCCCACAAACACATAACAAAGGAAGGATGCAATGGAAGTTGCGGTTTCAGATCTCACTACCCTGAGAAAATCGTTGAAGATAGCGTTACCCAAGGATGTTGTCGCCCCCAAATTGGACGCCTCGTACCAAAAGTTGCAGTCACAGATCTCGGTCAAGGGCTTTCGCAAGGGCAAGGTGCCGATGAAGGTCCTGGAGAAGAGCTATGGTGAGCGGGTCAAAAATGAAGTGGGCGATGCCCTGATCCAGGAGAGCTATTTTGACGCATTGGCCAAGGTGAAACTCGATGCCGTGGTCCATCCCGATATCAAAAACTTCCACTTTGGCGACGATGGCACCTTTGTCTACGAGGCCGAGGTGGAGATTAAGCCCGAATTCGAGCTTGCCACCTATAAGGGGATTGAGATCGAGCACCCCGAGATCACCGTCAGCGAAGAGGAGATCACCAAGTCACTGGAATTGACTCGACGGGAGACAGCCCCCCTCCAGGCAGTAAACGACAGGGGTGTGCAACAAGACGACATGATCGTCGTCGATTTTCAGGGGTACGAGAATGGCGAGCCCTTGAAACATGTGGCAGGCCACGAATACCCGGTTGACCTCGGTTCCGGCCGTAACGGCAAAGAGTTTGAAGAGATGCTCTTGGGCCTGAAAATCGGAGAGGAGTCCAAACGTGAGGTCCAGTTCCCCGCCGACTTTGCCAACTCCATCCTGGCTGGCAAGACGGTAGAATTCCAGGTAACGGTCAAAGATATCAAGGAACGACTGCTGCCGACCATTGACGATGAGTTTGCCAAGGACGTCAGCGAAGAATTTTCGACCCTTGCCGATTTGACCTCAAGTATCAGCGAAAAAATCCGTAAAGAGAAAGAGAAGGCCATGGAGGGCGACATCACCGATAAGCTGATGTTGAAACTGGTGGAGGCCCATGACTTCGAACTTCCGGCCCGTCTGGTCGCCTATGAGATTGACGCCCTCGCCAAGGAGTTCGAGGAAAATCTCGAACGCCAGAACCTGAACCTGGAGGCCATAGGCTTAAGTCGCGAGAAGCTGGCCGAGACCTATCGCTCAGCTGCTGAACGTCGAGTTAAGGGCGACTTCATCCTCAAGAAAATTTCCGAAGTGGAAGCGATCAAGCTCAGCAATGAAGACATTACCAAAGGGTACGAGCGCATTGCCCGCCAGTACGGGATGAAGGTCGATGAAGTCAAGGAGTACTTCAAGGGCCGCAACAACCTCCTCCCCTTCATGAACGAGTTGTTGAACGAAAAGATCCTGGGCTTTCTGCGCGATGCCGTCACCATCAAATTTGTCAAAGCTGAAGCCGAGGAGCAAGGAGCCGCATCATGAGCCTGATCCCCATGGTGGTAGAACAGAGCCCGCGTGGTGAGCGGGCTTATGACATCTACTCCCGACTGCTGAAGGAGCGAATCATCTTTCTGGGAACGGGCATCAATGACGACGTTGCCAATGTCGTTGTCGCCCAACTCCTGTTCCTGGAGGCCGAGGACCCGGACAAGGATATTACCTTTTATATCAATACCCCGGGCGGTGTCGTCACCTCGGGCATGTCCATCTATGACACCATGAACTATGTCAAATGCGACATCGCCACCTTGTGCCTGGGTCAGGCGGCCAGCATGGGTGCGGTGCTGCTGGCGGCCGGCACCAAGGGCAAACGCTACGCCCTGCCCAACTCACGGATCATGATCCACCAGCCCATGGGCGGGTTTCAGGGGCAGGCCACGGATATCGAGATCCATGCCCGGGAGATCCTGCGCATGCGCCAAGACCTCAATAAGATCCTGGCCCATCATACCGGCCAAAAGATGACTCGCATCCAGCGTGACACGGAGCGGGACTTTTTCATGAGCGCCACCGAGGCCAAAACCTACGGCCTGATAGACAAAGTATTGAACCGTCGCCAACCTGCGGAGGGTGAATAATGGCAAAACGTGGCCACGAAGATCAGGTGATTTGCTCCTTTTGCGGAAAGAAACAGGACGAGGTCAAAAAACTGATCGCCGGCCCCAATGTCTTCATCTGCGATGAGTGCATCGAACTCTGTAATGAGATTGTCTTAGAGGACAAGGGCCAGGATCAGCCTGACGCAGCCACGGACATCAGCCTGCTGAAGCCCAAGGATATCAAGGCCAAACTAGACGACTATGTCATCGGCCAGGAACACTCCAAACGGGTACTGTCGGTAGCGGTCCATAACCACTACAAACGGATCAGCAGCAAGCACCAGAATGACGACGGGGTTGAACTACAGAAGAGCAATATTATCTTGATCGGCCCCACCGGCAGTGGCAAGACCCTGCTGGCCCAGACCCTGGCCCGCATCCTCAACGTCCCCTTCGGCATGGCCGATGCCACCACCCTGACCGAGGCCGGCTATGTCGGCGAAGACGTGGAGAACATCCTGGTCAACCTACTCCAGGCCGCGGATCAGGACGTCGACCGGGCCTGCCGGGGCATCATCTACATCGACGAGATCGACAAGATCGCCAGGAAGTCCGATTCCGCCTCCATCACCCGGGACGTCTCCGGTGAAGGGGTACAGCAGGCCCTGCTCAAGATCATCGAAGGGACCGTGGCCTCCATCCCGCCCAAGGGTGGCCGTAAGCACCCACAGCAGGAGTATGTCCGCATCGACACCACCAATATCCTCTTCATCTGCGGCGGGGCCTTTGTCGGCCTGGACGGGGTGATCAAAAAACGGACCGGCACCAAGTCCATGGGCTTCGGCGCCAAGGTGGTGGGCGAGACCAAGAAGAAGATGGGCGAGGTCCTGGCCACGGTCCAGCCCGAGGACCTGCTCCGCTTTGGCCTGATCCCCGAATTTGTCGGCCGCCTGCCGGTGATCGCCACCATGAACGAACTGGACGAGTCCGACTTGATCCGCATCCTGCGCGAGCCGAAAAACGCCCTGACCAAGCAGTACGAGAAGCTCTTCGAGTTTGATGATATCCGCCTGCGTTTCACCGAAGGGGCCTTGACCGCCATTGCTCGTGAGGCGGTCAAACGTAAATCCGGGGCCCGCGGGCTGCGCTCGGTGATGGAGGAGGCCATGCTGGAAGTGATGTTCGAACTCCCCTCCCAGGAGCATGTCCGCGAGTGTGTGATTAGCGAACAGGTAATACTCAATGGTGACTATCCAGTCATCCTGTACGAGAACGAAAAAAAGAGCGCTTAGAGAGAACCGACCATGACTGAAGAGACCGCAACCACCCAAAAGACCTATCCCATGATGCCCCTCCGGGACATCGTCATCTTCCCCCACATGGTCGCCCCCTTGATTGTCGGACGCGGCAAGTCCATCAAGGCCCTTGAGTACGCCATGGCCAATCGGGTCGAGATCTTCCTCTCCACCCAACGGGATTCAACCGTGGAAGAACCAAAGCCCAAGGATCTCAGCCTCATCGGCACCATTGCCAATGTCCTCCAGCTGCTGCGACTGCCGGACGGCACCATCAAGGCCCTGGTGGAAGGCAAACAGCGGTCGCGCATCACCGGTTTTGTTCAGAACCCCACTTGTTACATGGTCCAAGCCGAACTCCTTGAGGACACCAATTTCTGCGGCTACCACTCAGTTGCCTACCGCCGCGAGATGCTGAACAGCTTCAAGGACTTTGCCGCCAAGAACAAGAAGATCCCGGCCGAAGTGGTCAACTCCCTGGAGAAGATAAGCGAGCCCAACCGCTTCATTGATGTCCTCTCTTCACATCTGCCCATCGGCACGGAAGAGAAACAGCAGATATTGGCCACCATCCCCCTGGAGGAACGATTTCAGATGGTCATGGGCATCATCCATCGCGAGATCGAGATTGATTTCCTGGAGGGTGACATCCGCTCCAAGGTCAAAAAGAGGATGGAGAAGAACCAGCGAGATTACTATCTCTCCGAACAGATCAAGGTCATCAAGAAAGAGATGGGCGACGGCCAGGAAGACCCCACCGACGAGTTGAACGCCCTTGAAGCTTCCATCAATAAAAAGAAACTCCCGGCTGCGGCCCACGACAAGGCGATCCAGGAGCTCAAAAAGCTGAAGATGATGCCCCCCTCTTCTGCCGAGGCGACTGTGGTCCGCAACTATATCGACTGCATCATCTCTTTGCCCTGGAAGGAGAAGAGTGCCGCCCGCCTGGATATTGTCAAGGCCGAGAAGGTGATGGACAAAGACCATTTCGGTCTCACCAAGCCCAAGGAGAGAATCCTTGAGTATCTGGCCGTGCAGGCCCGGGTCAAAAAGATCAAAGGCCCTATCCTCTGCCTGGTGGGCCCGCCTGGGGTAGGCAAGACCTCCTTGTGCAAATCCGTGGCCAGTGCCATGAATCGCAAATTTGTCAGGCTCTCCCTGGGCGGGGTCCGTGACGAGGCGGAGATCCGTGGACATCGCCGGACCTACATCGGGGCCATGCCGGGCAAGATTATCCAGTCGCTGCAGAAGGTCAAGGTCAACAATCCGGTCTTCTGCCTGGACGAGGTCGACAAGATGAGCACGGACTTCCGTGGCGATCCTTCATCCGCCCTGCTGGAGGTCCTGGACCCTGAACAGAATGGGGCCTTTACCGATCACTACCTGGATCTGGACTACGACCTTTCCGACGTCTTCTTCATCACCACCGCCAATAGCCTGCACTCCATCCCCGGCCCTCTCCAGGACCGGATGGAGATCATCAAGCTGGACGGATACACGGAGGAGGACAAGCTCCTCATTGCTCAGGGATTTCTCGTGCCCAAGCAGATGGAGGCCAACGGCTTTAAAGAGGGTGAAGTGGTCTTTGCCACCGACAGCATTCTGGAGATCATTCGCAATTACACCCGCGAGGCCGGGGTCAGAACCCTGGAACGGACTATCGCCAGCGTCTATCGCAAGATCGCCAGGGAGCGGCTGAAGAACACAAAGGTCAAGACCCACAAGGTCAACGTCGCAGCCATTGGCAAGTACCTGGGCACCCCCAAGTATCGCTTTGGTCTGGCCGAGGAGAAGGACTCAGTCGGCCTCTCCACTGGTCTTGCCTGGACCGAGGTCGGCGGTGAGCTGTTGCAGATTGAGACCGTCTTGATGCCCGGCAGCGGCAAACTGACCATCACCGGCAAGCTGGGAGACGTCATGCAGGAGTCGGCCCAGGCCGCCTTGAGTTATGTGCGTTCACGCTCGGCCCGCTTGGGGATTGCCACCGATTTCTATCAAAAGCTCGACATCCATGTCCATGTCCCGGAGGGGGCGATCCCCAAGGACGGGCCTTCGGCGGGGATTACCATGACCACCTCCATTGTCTCGGCCCTGCTCAAGGTCCCGGTGCGCAAGGACTTGGCCATGACCGGCGAGGTCACCCTCCGTGGCCGCATCCTGCCCATCGGTGGTCTGACCGAAAAACTGTTGGCCGCTCGCCGCGGCAATATCTCCCATGTCCTGATCCCCAAGGATAACGAAAGAAACCTCCGGGATGTCCCGGCCAAGGTCCTGCGCAGTCTAACCATCGAACTGGTTGACCATGTGGACCAAGTTTTGACCAAGGCCTTGGTCCTCGAAGAGGGGGGAGTCCTGTTCAAGGAGTGCACCGATCCCCTCTTCTGCCCGGACATCCTGGTGCACGGCGAGACAGTGATACAACCGCTCACCAACGCCCACTAAATCGCAGGGAGGAGGAACCCGCTCACAGGATGTTTCGCCTTGGACTTAACGAAGATGCGGCCAGCAAAAGAAAACAGACGCTTGATGGCCTTGACACACTGTCTCTCTCGTACTTTTCTGCCGCCGACAGTTCAAACCCTGGCAGCCAATGGACCTAAGCAGTTTCGTTAATTTTCTCACGCGATTTAGCTTGACTTAACCAAGTCAACTTGTTAAATAATCGCTCACAAAATGTGGGGCGGTTAGCTCAGCTGGGAGAGCATCGGCCTTACAAGCCGGGGGTCACAGGTTCGATCCCTGTACCGCCCACCATAAAAAAAAAGAAGTACCTGTTGTACAGAAGAGAGATTTTCTGCGGGGTTGTAGTTCAGTTGGTTAGAACGCCGGCCTGTCACGCCGGAGGTCGCCGGTTCGAGCCCGGTCGGCCCCGCCATTAGAGACACTAAGGGATTCAGGGTTTTCCTGAGTCCCTTTTTTATTGCCTAAATTTCCATTCCCCGCACTATTCCCCGCACGCGGTCTTGTTCCCCGCACCCCAGAAGCCCCCTGCCCTACCGTAAGAAAGAAATACCCCTCCCGGTGATGACTACTGCCTCTTTTGGCCAAGGCCATCCCCACGGACCACACCAGCCACCTTCAAAAAATCTCCCGGATTTTCGGCAAAAAACCGCCCCCCTTTAAACGGGGGAAGCGGTTTTTTTTGTGCTTGTTCATTTCATTCTTTCGGGCTCTGTCCAACAGTATCCGCACGCCCCCCACCGCAATGGAACGAAGGACGGGATACCCTGCCCCCTTTTCAAAGGGCCGTTGTCTTTTTCCGTTCCTCGCCGGTCGGAGCGTGGCCGACAAGGGTTGCAGATGAACCCGGCGAAATAGGCCTTGAACTGTCACCCCGGTAGCGTCCGGTCATGGTCACGAAATCTTCACCTCGTGACCATGGCGGATGCGGACGGAGTGACGAAACGGGCCAAAGGTGCACCTGACGGCCCACGCGGCAGAAAGGATGCAGGTGAGCCAGCTTGTCGGCCACTGACGGACGGTGGGGAGATGCCGGTGATGCTACGCAGAGCGGAGCGGCCACTTGTTCGGGCCGGGTGCTTGATGATTGCCGAAACCTGGCATGCGCAGAACTTGGAGAGATGGGGTTTAGCACATGCTCTGTTCAATCTGTTTGCCGTGGGGCGAGAGACGAGACCAGCAGCGACCACAAGCCGTTGTGGTGTTTGCTGCGGTTTGCTTTCCCGGCCGTTCACGGGTAAGCCGCAAGCTTTGCAATCACCGCAACGGCGAAACGTAGCAGAGAAAACGGCGCCCCCTTGATTTGTTCAGTCCTCAGTAAGGCCCTGCTCTTTTCAATCTGTTTGCCGTGGAGGGAACGACCGACGATCGTACAGCTGATAGCTGGCGTGGGGTTTGCGGGGCGTGGTGTCCCGGCCGTCCACGGGTAAGCCACGACCAAGGCAAACACAATGACAGCGGAACGTGGCACGAAGAGAGGAGGTGCCTTGATGTTCACCCCCTCAGGGGGCGGGGGGTGGTGTTAGGCGGTGGCTGGCGTGACTTTTGAAATGTCGCATAATACTGCCTTATGTTTGAATTGCCTGCCGTTGGCAATTAAACATAGGGCATATTATGCGGGGGCCGTTACCCGAAACATTCGTGCAAAAGGCATGACAGCCACCGCCTTCTGATAACGTTGGTGATGGAACATCACCGTACCGATGCCGCTAAAGGGCAACGGGACGTTGCTTGCCTTGGGCGCTGGGACAGCGCCTGCCGTTCATCCGATGAGTTAGAGTACCTTAAGTGCTATAGGTGGCCCATGGCACAGGACGACGACGATGCCGAGAGTTGGCAGGGGAGTTGCTCAATCTTTGGCATTTGTGTCTTTCCCTGTTGCGTTGCCTTTGCACGGCACGTACAGCGGAGTTGATCAATGGTTAGCTTGCAGCCGGTTTTGACCAGCCGGTCAATCTTCAGCCGGTCAAACTCCAGCCGGTTGAACGCCGGGCCATGCTTCCCCGTTCAAAACTACGATGTTAATTGACATCTCCTGATATAAACAAGGGCAGAGCCAACTGAATGCCCCTGCCTTTGATGCCGACCTGCTGTATCTGTTCTGCTTGCCAGCTACTGACCCATATTCACCCAGAATCCCTCACCAGGGTTGATGGTGGTGAACTGGCCAAATCCCTTGGAAACCGCGTAGCCCACCCCCTTATCTGCCTCACCGGGCAGGTAGACCGCCCAGGTCTTGATATTGTTTACCGTCGTCCACTTCCACACCGAGGTGACCTGCCCCAGGCTTGCCGCTGTAATCTGCTGTTTACCCTTGACCCCGACCAGATTCCAGCCTTTAGCGAATGACATTTCGCCATAGGCCGGGGTACCGCTGACCTTGACTTGATCATCCGCCTTACCATTTACCCAGAAGCCCTCTCCAGAGGAGAGAGAAGACAGTGCCTTGAATCCCTTTGATTGTGCATAGGTGGCACCGTTATCACCGCCGGGCAGGTACACAGCCCATGTCTTAGTGCCTGTTCCGCCATCTGTCCACTTCCAGACGCTGGTAAACTTTTGAGTGTCTCCAAAGACAGTCGTTGACTGAAATCCGATGGTGGATGAGAGGAGGCTCCACCCTGCGCTTACAGGCAGGGTAACACTCTCATTGCCGGGAATGGTGGTAGTTGTGGTGAAAGTCGGTTCTGCCGCTTTTATTGATGTCGTTGTTGTAGTTGGTGTCTCGGTTGTCGTGGTTGTGGGTTCTGTTGTTGTGGCTGATGGTACGGTCGTGGTGGTTGTATAGGTTGTGGTGGTAGTTAGTGCTTCAATTGTTGTAGACGTCGTGGTCGGTGCCTTGGTCGTTGTTGATGTTGTGATAGTGGTAGTGGTAGTGGCCTCGGTTGTTGTCGTAGTTGGCACAACAGTATTCGATGTAGTGATGGTAGTCGGTGCCGCTGTCGTCGTGGTCGGGGATTCCGTTGTTGTGGTTGATGTACTTGTAGTAGTCAAAGCTTCTGAGGTAGTTGACGTTGCCATTGTTGTTGTGGTCGTCGTGGTGGATGGCTCCTCAGTTGTACTGGTAGAGGTTGCCGGGTCTTCAGTTGAGGTGGTAGTCGTGGAAGGTGCTTTCGTCGTAGTCGTCGAGGGTGCCTCTGTTGTTGAGGTAGTCGTCGTATTACCGATAGTGGTCGTTGTTGGTGCCACGGTTGTGGTGGTTGTGTTTAGCACCATTGTCGTGGTGGTCGTAGTTGTTGTCGGTACCGTTATATCCCCCGTGCAGCTTATCGTATAGATTGCAATGGGATCGATGTCACCACTGGCCTTCACCAGCAGGTAAAAAGTGTCCGGCTTTTTGGCTTTCAAAGTGATGGCATTGACAGCACCATCAACCGAGGTTGTTGAAGAAAGGATGGTACCTGCGCTGTTGATGATATCCAGAGCGTAATCTGCGCTAGTGCCAAAAAAGGGAGTAAAGGTGATGGTGTATGATGTGGCAGTGGTCAAACTATAGCCGTAAATGTCGGTGTCATTGACCGAATAGATACGCCCCACTCGGGGAACTAACGGATCCAGTCCATTAGCAAAGTCAGTGCTGTCGTTTGGTTCGACTTCAAGGCCGGTGATGTCGGAGTTGCTTAGAGAGAGGGTATAGATGGCGTCTTGGTCGCTGTCGCCGTTCGTTTCGATCTTGACCAGGTAGTCGCCCGCCAACAGTCCGATATCTAGGCCAACAGTAGCACCATTTGTCGAAGATACTCCATCAATAGGATTTGCTTCACTACCCTGGTAAAGGGTAAGACGGTAATCGGCGTTGTTTGAGGTCGATGTTAGCCCCATGTGGACTGAAGTGGGCTGGGCTAGGCTAAAGTTGAAGAAATCAGTGTCATCCGGTGGAAGCATAGCCTCAAGCGGGGCGTCCATCTCCAATGGCGTGGCTTGGCTGCTACTGGCATTAGGTTCGATCTCGAAGGCTGTTTTGGTGTTTGCCAGAGATACTGTAAAAGGATGTGCGGCATCAACGTCGGAGTTATGAGATACATCCAAGCTGTAATCTCCAGCAGCAAGGGCTGTTGTGATCATCACCGGTTGTCCGTTAGACGAAGTCCATACATTGAAGGGATTATCAAAGCTGTCTCGTAATGTAAGTATATAATCAGCGATTGGACTGGTAGGGTTGAAGTGGAGGGTTAAGGTTTGTCCCTCCGTTGCAGGGAAAGGAAAGATGCGAGTATCATTCAGGTCAAAGAGTGTCGTTTGTTGACTGCTGCCCGCGACGAGCGGCAGGTCGCCTGGTGGGGCAGTGAGCGACTCAACCCTCCAACTTAAGAAATAACTTGCATCCTGATCGATATCACCAGTCGGCTGAACTCTGATTAAATGTTTTCCAGCCGGGAGCCCGCAGGAGATGATCTTTGTTGAGCCGTTTTCTGAAGTAACAGTGGCGAGGAGGTTGCCGGTACTGTCTACGACATCAATTTTGATATCGGCGCTAATGCTAGTGTTGACATATCCTACTTGGATTATGGCCTCTTGGGCCAAGTCGATTTGGAAGTAGTCGGTGTCCCCATTTAAGGTTTTTCCTTGCCAGACCTCATTTTTAGGCAGGAGGTCGGCACTTGTTTGATCGTTGTTTGGCTCGGCCTCGGAGTCGTCGGGCTGGACCGGGTCGAACAAGAGCAGGGGCAGGCTGGCGGTCAGGCCCTGGTACTCGCCGCTGACCGTGACCC
>CAYSFY010000047.1:7714-24822 GCA_964430285.1 uncultured Desulfobulbia bacterium | reverse complement strand
CGCGCCTTCCATCCATCACGGCAATGCCCACGCCTTGATCGGCGAGTGCGAGTTCTGCCACACCGACCCGCGTCACACTTCAGGGGGCAGCGCCACCTTCCTGGAGGCGGCCCCCACGGGCGGCATCCCCACCCACCTCCCCTGCGAGGAGTGCCATGTGACCCCCAAACGGGGGGCCACGGTCAACGGCTGGACCGCGTCCGCGGGCCAGATGACCATCTATGCCTTCAACGAGGGTGGGACCCACTCCACCACCGACTATAGCAGCGATTTCACCCGCACCGTGGCCCATAGCGGCGGCCATGTGATCAGCAACACCGTGGGCCGGATCAACAACTGGGGGATCTGCTTCAGCTGTCACGGCAACGGCACGGCGGCCCAGGTCAATCAATTCCACGCCAAACCGACGACCTTGACCGCAACCAACCTCTCTTGCGGCACCACCGGCACGGCAGCCTTTGCCCCGGGCCGCGAGGCGCGAAACAGCATGGGCAACTTCGACTTCTTCGCCTCGACCTTCCGCCCAGCCAGCACCCGGCCAGGCGGCTCGGGTTCCTGTAGACAGGCCGCGGACTGGACCGGCTCAGTGAAGTACGGCAGCACCATCTTTACCGCCACGGACCTGGTGGTCCCGGACCCGTGGAGCACGGCCACCAATAGCATCCCGATGTTCCCGGCGCAGACCGCGACCACCACCACCACCCCGACGGCGGATAACGTGAAGGTGACCTCCGCCACCTGGAACGGCGTAAACCTCGTGGTCATTGCCACCAACACCAGTGGCTGTACCGCCCTGACCGCGAACTACAACGGCAATAACCAAGCATTCAGCGGTAGCACCCCCTGCACGGCCACCTTCAACAGTGGAGTGGTGTACACCGGCACGGTGCCGACCATCAATGTCACCACCAGCAACGCCGAAGGGCTGGGCGTCAACGGGTATCGGATCACCCTGCCGTAGTCCCGGCTTGACAAGGAACACAAAAAAAGGGATGCCCCTCGTTTGGGGCATCCCTTTTTTTGCTGGCATCCAATTCATCCGTCATGCACTGCAGAAACAGTTGACAAAGCAGAGACTTCCCGGTACTCATCAATGGCTAAAAAAATGCGAAAAAGCAAATAGATAACTATTATCAAAAAAATTCCCCCGCCACCAAAATGAAAAAAACAATCCTGCTATCTTTGAGTTTCGCCCTGGTGTTAACAGCGGCGCCCCCTGTCCAATCCCTGGTCGTTGATGCCCCCCACAACACCACCAACAACATCAGCTGTGCCACCTGCCATAGCTACTCGCTCTGGTGGCAGTACTCACCCACCACCCACAGCACCGATCCGGACCATACCGCCATCGTCGACGCCGTCTGCATGACGTGCCATGATGGTAGCCACGAGCAACCCTTGGCCTTGTCCCACGCCTCCTCCGTGGTCGGCACCCTTGCCCACGGCACCTGGGGGGTCGGCTGCACGGAGTGTCATAACCCCCACTCCCAGGAACAGTTGAGCTGGGTCGGCACCTCCACCACCCCCTATTTGGTGACCGGCACCATCGCCTCCGTCTCCTATGCCGGAGCGCCCCTGGAGCAGACGACCATCACCTTTACGGGGGCCACCACCAACAACAACTGGCCGCCGGAGGGGATACAGGGCAGTGACCCGGACTGGGCCAACAAAAGTGTGGCCTACCCGGATCGCGGTCTGGTCCTGGTGCACGACACCAGCAACCGCGTAAACTCCTTTGCCATCCTCTCGGCCACCCCCTCCCAGGTGGTGGTCAAGGGGCGCTTGCCGGCAGAGGCCATTGACCCGAACTTTGTCGATCCCCAAACCCAGGTGCAAAATCCGGCCACCTGCAACACCTTTGGCCTCATTTACGGGCAACTGATTAAGAGCACCATCGCCAGCAAACCCGTCAAGTTCTTCGACCCCAACGGCGGCTTTGTCCAGGAGGGGGCCGAGACCACGGGCATCTGCCAAGTCTGTCACACCCAGACCAGCCGCTACACCACAAGCGGTCTCCTCCCTGTCAGCCCGGACACCCATGCCGACCGCAGCACCACCAACTGCATGGGCTGCCACCCGCACTCCACCGGCATCGGCCGCGGCACGGCCCATGACGGATCCGCCTTTGCCTGGGCCGGCAATTGCGCCATCTGCCACAATGCCGGAGGGACGCCGGTGAACATCGTGACCACCACCCACAACAACAACTGCGGTGGCTGCCATGTGGCCCCCTTGGGCGGTGGCCCGCTGACGGCGGGTGATCCGGCCAACGGTGTTGACGGCACTGCCGTTGGTGCCGTGGCCACCACCACCTGCCTTGCCTGCCATATCACCGTTCCCGGCTTGACCGCGAGCGCCATCCATCACACCTCGGCCTCGGGCTATGCCGCTGCCGGCGCTTGCACCCCGTGCCATCAAGATGGTGTGGGCAAGCTCCCCGCCGACCACACCCTGACCGTTGCCGGCAGTGGCAACTGCGCCAGCTGCCACGCCCAGGCCGTCGGCACGGCCGGCGGCGCGCCGGTGGACCCGGCGGATGCCACCATCCACGACGCCTGTACCACCTGCCACGAGACCAGCGGCCCGCTTAAGGGTCCGTACGGCAAGGCCAGCGCCATGCCGGCGGGGGGAGGGGCCTGCGAGGCCTGCCATGGGGCCTACTTCAACAACCATACCCACAGCCACCAGGTCGCCATCGGTCCGAACGATTACTTCCCTCCTGACTGGATGCCCTGCTCCAACTGCCACTCCGTCCAGAACTGGCCGAATATCATGAGCACCCACCTGGGGCAGTGCAGCACCTGCCACAGCGCCACCCGGGACATCAATCCCGACGCACCCACCGGCACCACCGTGCCGATGGTCATCGCCAACCCCCAAGGGACAACGGTCCATTGCCTCGACTGTCACCAATCCCATTTTGCCCCCCATGCCTTCACCAGCGACGGCAACTGCAGTAGCTGCCACTACATGGACTATGGCATGGATGTCCATTCGTTTAACTGTGGGCTGTGCCATGTCAATCCCTCCGGTGGCGGCCCCCGGCTGGCTGGCACCGATGGTTCGGCCATTGCCGGCGTCAGGACCAGCACCTGCACCTTCTGCCACGACACCACCACCTACCCACCGGGGGTTGTCCACCATGATACCGCCGATGCGCTAAGCGGCAACTGTACCGCCTGTCACTTCTGGACAAACCATGGTAGCAACCACACCACCTTGGTGGCGGACTCACCGGCCTGCAACAGCTGCCACCCGGCAACTGCGGGGAGCACCAGCGGTGTACCGGTCAACACAGGCGACAACAGGGTCCACGACGCCTGCACCACCTGCCACGCGACCAATGGCACCCTGTTGAGCGCGGCAGTCGCCGACAACCCGACCACCCCGGCCACCGTGACCGCCATGGTGCCGGGCGCCTGCGAGGCCTGCCATGGAAACTACTTTACCCTGCACAGCAACCCAGACCATGCAATCGTCCGGGATAACGGCTATTGTGGCGACTGCCATCAGGGGAATCCGGCCACCAATATCACGATGCACGGCCCCTGCTCCACCTGCCATGCCGCCAACGGCACCTTGACCGTGGGGCCGCAACCCTTCCCTGACAGCTGGAGCTTAGTGTATCCCGGTCCCGGGGCCTGCGATGCCTGCCATGGCAACTACTTTGTGGACCATATCAGCCCAAATCACGCGATTTCTGTTGCCAACTCCGCCAGTTGTTCCCAATGCCACGCGGCGACAGGGGGAACGCTCACCGGCATCCCGGTGAGTGTGTTTGACAACAAGGTCCATGACGCCTGTTCGACCTGCCACAACACCACCACCGGGGCCTTACGCCCCCCCTACGGCACGGCCCTGGCGATGCCGGCCGGCGGCGGCAGCTGCGAGGCCTGCCATGGCCCATACCACTCCCTCGGTGCCCACGACATGCCGCAGGTGGCGTTGTGCCTAAGCTGCCATAGCGCCACCTCGTCTCCCTACGTGGCTGTTGGCGAGGCCCATGACCAACAAGGGTGCGCCACTTGCCACAACCCGGCGGACGGCGCCCTGATCGGCAGTGCCGCCGGCAAGACCAATGGCGCCAGCTGCGAGACCTGTCACAACACCTTCAGCAGCCACCCCTTCGACCACACCCCACTGGTGAGGGTGAACTCGGCAACGACCCCGACCACCGCCAACTGCGGCGGCTGCCACCCGGCCACGACCTCACCCTTTATCGCCGGCGGTCAGGCCCACGCCCCACTCGGCTGCTCGACCTGTCACAGCACGACCACCGGGGCCTTGATCGGCAGCGCCATTAACCACGCGGCTGGCGGCGAGTGCACCACCTGCCACGAAGGCTACTTCACCGGCCACAGCCACGGCAGCGCCAGTAACCACGATCTGCTGATGCGCCAGAGCGACCTGAATGACGGCATGGCCTGTAACCTCTGCCACCGCCGGGGGGGCAACATGTCCGCCAATCCCCTCTTTACCAACAGCTGGTCTGGCAGCGACGGCATTCTCGCCCTGCACCAGAACTCCTGCGATCTGTGCCACACCTCCACCCGCGCCACCAACCTCTCTTTCCCCTGGACCTCGGTGGCGGAGGTCATCGCCAACGCCACCCAGGTCGGTTGTCTCAACTGCCACGCCGACGCCGTAACCGCCCACCCGCCGGACCTCCATGATTTTTCCTGGGTTCCCTCCTGCGCGACCTGCCATGGCATCGCCAGCACCAGCCTGGCCGCGCCGAAAGGGGAGATCGGTCCTGGCGTCCACTCCAACGTATGTGGCCTCTGCCACCAGAACGGGGTGGGCGGCGCCCCCCTGATCGGTTCGGCGGCCAATGCCACGGTCGGGGTCAAGCCCCACCCCTGCTCCGAATGCCATACCGGCGGCTTCGACAGCCACAGCCACGGCAGCGGCAACACCCACGACGTGTTGATGCGGCAGACCGACCTCTATAACGGCTCGGCCTGCAACACCTGCCATAGGCGTGGCGGCACCACATCCACCAACCCGCAGTTCATCAATACCTGGTCCGGCACCGACGGCATCCTTGCCCTCCATCAGAACTCCTGTGCCCTGTGCCACTCATCCACACGCACGACCGATGTCGCGGCCCCCTACACCTCGATCAATCACGTCATCATCGCTGGGATCGGGGTCGGTTGCCTCACCTGCCACAGCGACCGGGTGGTCCACCCCGACCCCCATCAATTTGCCTGGGATGGGGGGTGCAACACCTGCCACAGCGGAGTCGACCTCCTCAATGACCTCCACAAGGGCAACTGCTCCCTCTGCCATGTCAACCCCGGCGGTGGCGGGACACGCCGGGCGGGTAGCGATGGCAGTGCATTGCTGGCGATCAGTGGTCAGCCGCCGTTTACCTGCCTCACCTGTCACCCCACGGATACCTACCCGACCAACTGGATCCACCACGACACCACGACGGCGGTGAACAACAACTGCACCACCTGTCACCCCGCAGTGGACCACAGCCTCTTGGTCCAACCGGTGGCCGCATGCACCCCCTGTCACCCGCTCACCGCCGGCACCGCCACCGGCATGCCGGTGGACATGACCAATAGCCGGATCCATGACGCCTGCCGGACCTGCCACACCTTCAACACCACCACCCTAGCCGGCCAGTTGGTCGCCCCCAGCGGCCGCCGCGGGGTCACGGCGATGGCCCCTGGCCTCTGCACCACCTGCCATACGGCCACTGCCGCCACCTACCACCACGACGGCAACCGCCACGCCCTGGTCGGCGAGTGCGAGTACTGCCATGCCGACCCCCGCAACCTGGCCGGGCGCCTCTATTTTCAAGAAACCGCCCCCGGCGGCGGCATCCCGAAACACCTGCCGTGCGCGGAGTGCCATGTCAAACCGAAGCTGGGCACCACCGTCAATGGCTGGACCGCCCTTGCCGGCCAGATGACCATCTACGCCTTTAATGAAGGCGGGTCGCATTCGACCACCGACTACAGCTCCGACTTCAACCGCACCATAGCCCACAGCGGCGGCCACACCATCGCCAATACGGCCGGGCAGATCAACAACTGGGGGATCTGTTTCAGCTGTCATGACACCACCACGGCGGTGTGGGTCAAACAGTTCCACGCCAAGCCGACCGCACTCGTGGCCACCAACAACTCCTGCGGCAACACCGGCACGGCGCGTTACGCCCCCGGCCGCGAGGCCAGAAACACCATCGGCAACTTCGACTTCTTCGCCTCCACCTTCCGCCCGGCCAGCACCCGTCCCGGCGGTTCTGGAACATGCAGACAGCCCACTGACTGGAGTAGCGCCACCAAGTACGGCACCACCAACTTCCCGGCCACCGACCTGATCGTCCCTGACCCGTGGAGCACCGCCACCAACACCGTCCCCATGTTCCCGGCCCAGAGCGCGAACACCGCCACCACCCCAATGGCGGACAACGTCAAGGTGACTTCGGCCACCTGGGACAACGCGAACATCGTGGTCACTGCCACCAACACCGACGGCTGCGTCGCCTTGACCGCAGTCTATAACGGCAGCAGCCAGCCGTTTACCGGCACCACCACCTGCACGGCGACCTTCCCCGGCAGCGTGCCCTACACCCCCTCCGTGCCAACCATTTCCGTCACCACCAGCAATGCGGACGGCTTCGGGGTCAGCGGCTACCGCATCGACATCACCTGGGGCTACTAGAGCCCTCTCTTCACCCCCTGGCCGTCACCGCACAGGCCTGGCAGGGCATTGTTCATCAAAAAAAGGGGATTCGCCACCGCGAATCCCCTTTTTTGATGAGAGGGTCCCTCCTCGGCAGCAAAGCCCTCCCCTCCTTTCCAATTGACAAGCAAAGTTGAAAGCGGGTATGCAACAGGGACGCAAACCCTTGCCATGAACGGCATTCATCCGACGAACCGAGAACCCTCATGACCACCCCCTTGCCACCTACACGTCTCCTGATTGTGGATGACGAGCAGAACATCCTGGATGCCTATCGTCAGGTCCTGGCCGGCCACCAGGGCGCTGACGCCCCCGGGGCCAGGCTTGATGAACTGGAGAACCGCCTCTTTCGCGATCAGCCCCAGAGGCCGACTCCCCTGCCCAGCTTTGACCTCACCCTCTGCCGCCAGGGTCCCGAGGCGGTGGCGGCGGTGCGCGCGGCAATCACCCAAAACGCCCCCTTTGCCGTGGCCTTTATCGACGTCAGGATGCCACCTGGCCCGGATGGGGTGTGGACCGCGGCCCAGATCAGGGCCTTGGACCCCCGGATCAACATCGTCATCGTCACCGCGTACTCCGACCTGAGCCCGGACGAGATCAACCAGCAGGTCCAGCCCCCGGACCGCTTGCTCTACATGCAAAAGCCCTTTCACACCCACGAGATCCGCCAGTTCGCCCGGGCGCTCACCGCCAAATGGCATGCGGAACAGGAGTTGACCCGGACCAACCAGCACCTGGACCAGCTGGTGCGGGAACGGACTCAAGAACTCAGCCTGGCCATTGAGGCCCTGGAGCTATCCAACAAACAGTATCGGGAGACGGCGCACAGGTTGCAGCAGGCCGAGACGGCCTTGGCGGAGAAGGCGGAGGACCTGATCGGCACCAACCAGGCCTTGCAGCAGATGGTGCGGAAAAACGAGGAGGACCGCAAGGAAATCGAGCAGAAGGTGCTGTTCGCGGTCCACGAGATGGTGGAACCCTACCTGGACAAGTTGGAGCAGAGCCCGCTCTCCGACTCCCAGCTCTCCTTTCTCAAGATCACCCGCACCAACCTCGGCGAGATCGTGGCCCCCTTTATGAAGGATCTGGCCCACAAGTACTTCCGCCTCTCGCCGGTGGAGCTCAATATCGCCAACCTCATCCGCCAGGGGGTCCCCACCCGGGAGATCTCGGAGCAGCTACAGATGACCAAACGGACCGTGGATTTCCACCGCGACCGCATCCGCGAGAAGATCGGCATCAAGAACACCAAGTCCAACCTCAAGGCGGTGTTGCAGGGGTTGGAGGGGGAGCTGGATTAACCATGATCAACCGGCTGGCGGCATGGTGCAGACAGGTGATGAGCGATGACCACTGGGGGGGGCGCTGCATGGTGGCGCTCTATCTCTCCCTGCTCTCGGGGGTGGTGGTGGCCTTGCAGTACGACCCGACCCACCCCTATTTTTCAGCCACCAGCCTCGACATCCTGGCCCCGTTTGGCGCCTTCTGGCGGGCGTTGCACTTCTATGGCAGCCAACTCTTTTTTCTGCTGGCCATCGTCCATCTCCTGGCCGTGCTTGCCGCTCGCAGCCACAACTCCTTGCCGACCAACCGCTGGCTGCCGCTGTCCTTGTCCATGGTGGTGGCCCTGCTGCTCCTGTTCACCGGCTATGTCCTGCGGGGAGACGCCACCGGCAGTTCGGCCGGCATGATTGCCGAAAATATCGTGCTCTCCATCCCTGTGCTGGGGCCTTTCTGCGATTCCATCCTCTTCTCCCTGATGGATGAAGGGATGAAACGGGTCTACGCCAACCATCTGATCGGCTTGGGCCTGCTGTGGCTGGTCCTGGCCTGGGACCACATCCGGCGCTACCGGATCAGCTGGCGCCAGCATCCGCTTATGGTCTTGGGCCTGGTGGCCATGGCCGTTACCGTGACGGCCCCCATGGAACCGGAGCAGCTGGGCCTCTTCCACATCAACGGCCCCTGGTTCTTTATCGGGCTGCAAGAGTTGCTGCGCTATGTCCAACCCTTTTGGGCCGGGATCGTCTGGCCCACCACCTTGCTGGTGGCCATGCTCATGCTCCGCAGTGGGGCGATGGAGGCTCGGGCGCGCCGCTTTTGTCTGGGCTGGCTGGGGATCTATGCCCTGCTCACCGTCATCGGCCTTTATCGTTAAGACTTAATTTGGTGTTACCTATTTCCTGGCTAATGGATAACGTTATATTCCTGATTGCCAACACTAACTTAAAACGTTATTTTATACCCATGGAAAAGTGCAAACCCCATTACCAACTGGATGCGGTCAAAGCGGTAGTATCCCAGCTGGGCAAGATGGCCTTCACCCGAACGGCGCTGTTCAACAGCTTGGCCATGGGGCTTTCCGGAGATGAAGCAATTGGTGTCGTCCTTACCCTGTCCAAGGAGATGTTTTATAAGTCCATGACCACTCATACCGATCACACCCTTTGGCAAGACGTGTATCATGCCCCATGCCCTAATGGCAAGATGGCGTACGTGAAGATAACCTTACGTGACGGGACGGTAATCATTCAGTTCAAGGAGAGATGAGCGATGGAAACCAAACAATGCGGCGCATGTGGCGGCCAGGCAATGGTGCTGGACACGAAGGACCAGGGCATGCCCTACAAAGGGGAAACGATCATGGTCAAGGAGTTGCCTGGTTGGTATTGTCCCGACTGCGGGGAGAGCGAGTTTTTGACCGCCGCTGATGCCCAACGCTTCTCTGACGAGGTGACCACGGCAATGAAGGCAATCGACGCCAAACAGGCGGCGGAGTTGCGTTCCATCCGCAAACGTCTTGGCCTAAAGCAGGCGGAGGCGGCGGCGCTCTTCGGTGGTGGGGTCAATGCCTTTTCCGAATATGAACGCGGTATTCGTCAACCATCGAAATCGACGATCCTACTGCTGAAGCTGCTTGATCATCACCCCGAACTGTTGGCCGAGATCCGGGCGGCGTAACCGATCCGTCACTGAGAGTGAACCTAGGAGCGCAACGTACAGTCCGGCTCCAACCAAATCACCCCACCCAAACTCTCTCCCCCGAGGGCGCTACGGTTCTTTCCTCTTCGCATAATTCCACTTCCGGCAGGCCATTTCTCGTTTTCAGAAACGATGCCGTTCGCTGCCATCATGGCAGCACAATTGTTAAGGGAATTCTCGGCCAGTCGTTAAACTTGATGGTCTCGCAAAAAGTCCCAACACTGGCCATCTGCCTACGTACTATCAATAAGTTACACGAAGCGCCAGCGTCGGTTGAGCGGTTTTTGCGAAACCGACAAACTTGATGGAATCGCAAAAAATCGTGAAGCGACCATCTGCCAATGTAATTTCAATGGGTTACTGGGCGTGCCGCGGCGGTTGATCGGTTTTTGCGATACCGTCAAACTTAAGATGTTAAAAGCGTCCCTTGTTACCAGGCCGTCTCCTCCCATAGGCGATGCGGCCTTTTATCCCCTCCCCCTCTTCCCTCTCCACTCCGGCCCGTTCTGATTTACCGCCAGGGGTGATCACCGTCCGTTGTGGCCTCACAAAAGCTGCTTTAATTTCGGCAAGATATCACACGTAACAGGTTAAGGGCGTCGCCAATTATTTTTTCATGCGGCCATTCACATCTCTACGTTTGAAGCATACTTTATGCTCAGCGGGAAGGGGAACCGACAGCAAAAGGAGAACCATCATGAAAACGCTGATTGTGAAAGAGAACGTCCACGGCAGGAGAACGGAAGTCCAGGCCAAAACAACATACCAAACCGACTCCGGCAACTGGGTCGCCATGGTTGACGGAGCAGAGATTAACCGCGCTTGTTTTGATTTGTGCGCCGGCATTGAGGAGTGTACCTGCGATAATTTGCACGTCGAAGCAGACCTGGATGATGACGGGAAAGAGTACACGATGCAGAAGAGTTAGTGCGGTAGGTCGAGCGTGTAGATCCTTTCTTCAAGAACAAAATAGTGACGGAGCCCAATTCCAGAACGCATGGTAGGCTCCGTCTCCTCTGTGCTGCTTTCTGCTTCGCCCGAACAGAGGTGATCACCTATCGTGTCATTTCCGAAAGGAGATATTTTTGTCGGTTTCGCAAAAACAGCTCAACTCAATCGACGCTGCCCCCCCGTAACACATAAAATTACATTGGCAGATGGTCAGCTTCACGACTTTTTGCGATGCCATCATTTTTCGCCTCCTCATATTCCCACCGCCGTCCCACCATTGCCCGTTTTCATCAACAATTCCATGCGCTGCCATTGATGGTGGTACAATTGACAAGGGAATTTCCGACCAGCTTGTAAACTTAAAAAGTGAAGGGCGTCCCCCACTTCACTTTTTCCTACTCCAGGCGGCAGACCAGACAGCGGGCGGCACCGCCGCTCTTAAGGAACTCCGAGAGGTTGCAGGTGAAGATCTCGTAGCCGCGCCGGCGCAGGAGTTCGCCGATCCCCGGACAGCCATCGGGCATGACGACTCGCTTGCCGGCCTGGATGGCGTTGCAGCAGAAGGAGAGCGCCTCCGCCTCGGTCACGGCCAACAGTCTCTCTCCACCCACCACCCCGTGCAGGACATCAATGCCGTAAGGGTCGAAGGCGCCGGGAAAATAGACCACCTCGCCCCCCTCCAGGGGAGAGAGGCAGGTGTCCAGGTGATAGAAGCGGCTGTCAACGAGTTCAAGGGAGAGGACCTCGCGGCCGAGGAGGGTGGCGAGGGCGACATGGGACTGGATATCCGAACGGAAGCGATAGCCGGCGAATATCCGCTCTCCGTATGGCAAGGCGTCGCCAAACCCCTCGAAACTCCACCCCCCGGCCAGGTCCAGCACATCATAGCCATGGCTCGCGAACCACTCCCTAAACCACGGCTCCTCCCCCTGGCGGGCGCGAAAGCGAAAGCGGGCGGGAATGAAGAGACGCCCGGCGACAAAGCCGCTGTTGGCGGTGAAGACCATGTCCGGCAGCCCCGGCAGTGGGGCGATCAGTTCGACCTCGGCGCCGAGGGCCTGCTCCAGGGTCGTCTTGAGTCCGTGCCACTGCCGGCAGGCCAGCTCCCGGTCGGGCTGGACCTCCCGGTGCATCCAGGGGTTGATTTCGTATGCGATGCCGTAGTGGTCCGGCGGACACATCAGGAAGCGGGGCGCGCTCATGCGGTCAGTTCCGCCAGTTCGTGAAAAAAGGCCTCGCAATCCATGACCAGGGGAATGGTCTGGGCCGAGCCCCGGTCGAGGAGCTTAATGTCCGTGGAGGGGTTGATGTCCACGCAGAAGGTCTTGACCCGGGCAGGGAGGAGGTTGCCGGTGGCGATGGAGTGGAGGGTGGTTGCCACCAGCACCGCCACCCCCACCCCCTGGACCGCCTGCCGCATCTTGCGTTTGGCCGCCATCGCGTCGGTCACCACCTCGGGCAGCGGGCCGTCGTCGCGGATCGAGCCGGCCAGCACCACTTCAACACGGTTTTGCCAGGCGCGATGCATGATCCCGGAGCGGAGCACCCCGGCCTCGATGGCCGGACCGATGCCGCCCAGGTCGCGGATGGTGTTGATCGCCCGCAGGTGGTGGCGATGACCGCCGGGGACGGTGCGGCCACTCTTGACCTCGACGCCTAGCGAGGTGCCGAACAGGGCGTACTCGATATCGTGAGCCGCGATGGCGTTGCCGCCGAAGAGCACCTGAAAAAGCCCCCGGTCGAGGAGGCGCTCCACATCCGCCATCGCGCCGCTGTGGATCACGGCAGGGCCCAGCACCAGCAGGTTTTTTTGGTGGGCGGCCCGTGACTCCTTGAGGGCGGCGGCAAGCTCCTGAAGCAGGCGGCGGTGCGGTTTCTCCACCGAGACCGCGCTGGTCATGAAGCCGAAGTCGCCGGGCAGCAGGTGGCGGCGGCCGCCCGGGGTCCCCCGGATCCCGCCGCTGCCCACCACGCAGAGCTGACCCTGCCGTACCTCGTCCATCGGCAGCTGCCAGGCCCTGCGGCCGGCGGGATCCACCACGATGGCCAGGTCCATTGCCTCCCCTTGGACGCGGAGCTCCTCGCCGTCGATGGTGACGAAGGTCTCCAGGTTGGTGGTCGAGTAGAAGTCGTCGGGTAGCACCCCGTCGGCCGGGGCGGCCAGCAGCCGGGCCTCTTCCTGCCGGGCCACCACCCCGCCCTGGATTTCGAGGAAGTGGACGATCTCGGCGAAGCGTTCTGGCTCATCGGCCACGACGAAGAGCTTGGCCCGGCTCAGGTCCTCCGGCCGGCAGCCCACCGCCAGATCGAGGATCTCGTAACAGCCGCCCCGCGCCACGATAAAGTCCAGGACCTTGGAGAGGGTGTGCGAATCGAGGATATGCCCTTCAAGAATCACGGTAGTCACCGGCATGGCCTGCTCTCCTCCTTACAACACGGTTGATCTATTCGCCAAATTTGATGAAGATGAGCGGCTAGGCGCTGACATTTGGTCCGCTTTCGGCCACAGAAGTTCGCGGCCATGGCAAACGGACGCTGTTGAGCGTCAGCCGCGCCGGGCCGCTTCGATCGCCGCGATGTCGATCTTCCTCATCTGCATCATCGCCTCGAAAGCGCGCTTGGCAGCGGCGCGATCGGGATCGGCGATTGCGGTAGTGAGGGCACGCGGCGTGATCTGCCACGACAAGCCCCACTTGTCCTTGCACCAGCCGCAGGCGCTCTCCTGACCGCCGTTGCCCACGACCGCGTTCCACAAGCGGTCGGTTTCGGCTTGGTCGTCAGTCGCAACCTGGAACGAAAAGGCTTCGTTGTGCTTGAACGCCGGGCCACCATTCAGGCCGAGACAAGGGATGCCGATCACGGTGAACTCGACCGTCAAAACATCGCCCTGCTTGCCCGCGGGATAGTCGCCGGGCGCGTGATGGACCGTTCCCACCGCGCTGTCGGGGAACGTCTGGGCATAGAACCTCGCGGCATCCAGGGCGGTACCGTCGAACCAGAGACAGATCGTGTTCTTGGGGGTCATATTCGTTCTCCATTCGTGACCGTTTACGTGAATTCTACCCGCGCCAGCTTCGTAGGTTGGTTGAGCAGCGCGAAACCCAACAGGTTTGGCTGGCATGCAGACCATATTACTGTTTGTCAACGCCCGTAAATAATAACGGTTTTAATGTTTTTTTGTCCCATGATTTCAAAAAGTTAGCGTGGTCCTACCCCAACCCACAACTCCTCAAATTTGCCGCATAACGCCGCCGAGCTTGCCCCGGTCAGCTCGACCTTTTGTTAGCAACTTATTCCTCTACATATCACGAAATTTCAAGAATATGTCACCAGTGTCGGAGGCATGCCTTCGTTTACGGAAGAGCATATCTTTGAGGTCAATCCGGTTTTCCAGAACGGCCATCAAGTCCGAACCGTCCATCAACAGCATGGTCTTGATCGAAGCGGACTTACTTTGATTGTAGTCTTGCGTAAAACCATTAATCGAAACTGCAAGGCCCAGTGTCAGCTTTAGTCGCCCTTCAATCTTGCCACCAAACTTATACAGGTCTCCCAAATCGATGGGCTTCTCTTGCCATTTTGCCTCCAAGAGAAAGTCATTTCCATCAAACGTGAATGATCCATCGATCTGCTCACCGATAATTCGAAATGATTCCTTAGGCTCAAGGTCAAAAAGATCAAAAATGCTGTTAAGGAACTTCTCGAAGGCGAAGCCTCGCTTTTGCGGGTTAGATTCGACAACGAGCCTCATGAAATCATCCTTCAAGACGCTGATCATGTTGGCGAAGCTTTCCTTTTCTTTTAGCATGCTGGTAAATACATTTCTTCTTGCCTCGACCTTCTCTTGTTCTTCCTTCAACTGAAAATATCCTGAGGCGTGGTTTCGAAGTGCTGCGACGGCATCCTTCGCCCTTTTAATCTTAGTCTCGGAATCTTCCCATTGCTTAAGGTGACTGAAGTCATCAAAGTGCATCGTAACGTCAAAGAGAGAGAAAATATCTTTTTCAAACAAATCTTGGCGATCAACCATGCGGTCTACGAGAATACCAGCACTTTCGGCTTTCTTGTTGTTGTCCCAATCAATTGTAGAAATGAAGACTTTGTTTTCTAACGTATGGTAGACAAAGCTCCTTAGGTCCTGCTTCTTCCAATAGATATGGGTCAATGCCTCTTTCAGTGCCTGGATAGCATTTGGTGAGAATTTTTTCATATATTCCTACTCCTCCCCGTCCCGAAAGGCCTGGCTAACGCGAACATCTGCGGCTTGTCCGCAGAATGTTTTTGTTGGGCCATTTTTTCTTAAAAACTCCATTTGACCCTGAAAATGGCACATTTAAGGCAAGATATGGACCACTACCCATATCTTTTATTCATCAAATCAATCAGTTGACTTGGTCCGACCTTACGCGGAGGCTACACGATGTGGGAATGAGCAATCGCATTCCGGAGATATCGAGATAACTCTTGAAGGTCTGATATTAGTACGGATTCAAGGACGACGGAATCATGATTCATCGCTTTTTTTTTCGAGCTGAGAAACGACGCCTAAGACTAGGCTCTCGGTCCCTGAACGAACGCAGTGCGCCGCGGATCTCGCGCTGCTCTTGGTTAAGGGATTTCGGACTGCAATCCAAGATCCAGGAGAGATCATTCGAAAAGACCTGACGGGCAAAATTTACATCTCCGAGCTTGAACGAAGTCACCAGAAGCTTGATTGCAACATCCAACGTAGCGTAATGCTGCCCACCCAAGATCCGGCGGTAAATTTTCAGCGCCTTCTTCTGAATCGCGCAAGCCCTATTCAAGTCACCCATCTCCAGAAGTATGCTTGCCAGATTATCCATTGATGCTACGGTATCCGGATGTTCCTCCCCTGAGGTACGGCTGCTTATCTCCAGCACTTGTTCCGTTAATGACCGCGCTTCTGCGAACTCCCTCTGCTTAAACATCACCGTTGCCAAATTACTCATGCTCCCAAGGGTCTCTGGATGCTCCCCCCCTAGGATTCGACGGCGACCGTCTAGTACCTTCTCATGAAGGGCGCGAGCTTTCGTCACGTCCTCATCGGAATATGTGACAGCAAGATTATTGATGGAAGTAAGGGTCAAAAGGTGGGTCTCGCCAAGAATCCGAGAACGAGCTTCCAGCACCTTCTCGTGAACCGCGCGAGCCTGCACCATGTCCCCCTGTTCCCTGAGTAGAATCCCAAAGTTGCTCATGCACAAGAGGGTATTCGGATGCTCCTCGCCAAGCAAGCGACTGCTGATATTCAGCGTTTTTTCATGCAGCTCACGCGCAGCCGCCAAGTTCCCCATGCCTCGCAGAGTCAGGGCCAGATTATTCATAAGTGCCAACGTGGTAGGGTGCTCCTCGGCAACGGTTCGGCGAAACGTGCTCAGTGCTTTCTCTTGAAGCGCGCGGGCAGCTGCCAGGTCCCCCATCTCGCGTAGGGCTTCTCCCAGATTGTTCATTGCAAGGAGTGTGTGCTCATGTTCCTCACCTTGAACTTGGCTACGGACACTCAACACTTTTTCTAGAAGTGCGCGTGCCTCAGTCCGTTCACCCTGGGCGAAAAGTACAGTCGCCAGGTTGTTCATACACATAAGCGTATCTTCGTCCTCTTCGCCAGAGGTCGTTCGACTTATCCGTAGCGCAGTCTCATGGTAGAGCCTAGCGCGACCGTGAAGACATAGCGCCATGAGAAAACCGCCTATATGAATACCCAGTTCTACAGCAGCCTTTGGATCCGATCCCTCTTCCGCAGTTAGACGACGAAAGATTGTCTCCGCATGGGGCAGGCAAGCGTTCAAGAGGGGCCAGTTTTCCGGACTATTGTAGTCCTTTGATTCAATAAGCCGCAGGAGGGCAGCGCACGCTACTCGGAAATCCGCTCCCGCATCGCCTTGACTGCGTAAGAAGGACGCGAGTACGCGGTGCATAGTACCAAACAACGGCACATTTGCCTCGCTCCCAGCCGCTATGACAAAGTAACGGCCCGAGAGGGTCGCTCGGACTACAGGGGAGAAA
The DNA here is from genome assembly GCA_964430285.1 of uncultured Desulfobulbia bacterium. Classification (GTDB taxonomy): domain Bacteria; phylum Desulfobacterota; class Desulfobulbia; order Desulfobulbales; family VMSU01; genus VMSU01. Next base: position 8,160 of record CAYSFY010000047.1, on the reverse strand, counting down.
ACATTCGAACCGAAGGCATCCAGCAGGACGACCGGCACAGGATCCGGACCAAGGTAGGAAAGAAGCCGAGCCGCCTCTTGCGCGAGAGGAGACAATCTTCTGTATGAGAACCCCAGCGACTCCGTCACACCCCGAAGTTGGTGGGCGGGTATCTGGTCGCGGAGTGTCTCCATTTGCCGGTCGAGTTCTTCGGCGAGATCCTTCTCCTCTGCAGCCGCCAAAAGTTCAACAGGGGTGAGCGACCCGGCACGAAGAGCGCGGTTTAGCAATTCAAGCGCCAGAGGAAGGTGCCCGACCCAATCGGCAATCCTTCTCCAGTCAGTCAATGCCAGCCCGGCGGCGCTCAGACCTCCGACGAGAAGGGCCACGGCGGCGTCAGACGACAATACGCCTAACGGGATGGCTTCAATGCTTTCTGTCCCTATGGAAATCCGTTGCCGTGAGGT
>CAYSFY010000047.1:0-7700 GCA_964430285.1 uncultured Desulfobulbia bacterium | reverse complement strand
CTGAAACTCTGCCCAGCGCTGGACACCACGCACTCAGCGGCTCAGGCGAAGTCCCGATCACAGGTTCGGGCACGTTATCCAAGACGAAGAGGACCGGTGCCTCGCGAGGGAGCCCATGAAGTACCCGCGCTAGTTCGGAGGCTGCGTCACGGCCGCTATCGCGGAAACTTACGATGTCGGGGGTGTTCGGTTTCAAGGTCTGCAAAATTCCGTGGAACCGCTCTTCCCGACGTTCTGGCTCCATATCCGCATCAACCCAAAAGAGGCCACCCGGGTAGTTGGAAGGACCGAAGCGGTGAAGGTACTCAAGTGCTAGCCGAGTCTTCCCGAATCCACCACTCCCTTCGAGCGCCCCGGTCAACGCCGCCGCGGTTGTCACATCACCCCGAATGGTGGAAAGGGTGAAGTGTATTCGCCAGAGGTCGTCTGCTCGCCCCACAAAGGCACTGCCGATAGAGGGAGGAAGCGACAGAGGGACGAGCGGTGTGCCGGCCAGGTTCGCTGGTCCTGGTATAGCGAACTCCTCGAGAATAACCGACCGTGCGCTTTCGGCGACCCCGTGGCGATCCAAAAGCCTGCGGATCGAGTACTCGTTCGCACCCAGCCGTACATGCACAAGCTGCGCAATATCGCGAGGCTCGTCGGCCACAGGCCAGGAGGTCGTCCTGAGAAACGCGGGGAGGCAATCCAGCTCACGCGCTGAAAGCCCTTGGGGAGGAAGTGCTACCACAATAGGCGCCAGTGCTGCCACTCTCTCGGATTCGGGGGCGATGCACTGTCGGACCAGTGCATCGTAGGGAGAAAGGGCAATCATGAGCTCCCGCAAGCAGTACCAGCGCCGGAAGTAGGTTTCGTCTGCGAAAATCACAACTATCCGCGCCCCTAAGATAGCGTCCGCTAAGGCTGAGGGGAACTGATCGCCCGTTTCGATATCAGATGTGTCGAGAAAAGCTAAGCCGCCAGCACCTCCTAGCGCAAAGTGAAGCGCCTCCGCAGCAGGCCGGCTGGTTCCACGGGCGTAGGAGAGGAAGACTGGTTTGTTCATATTATCGCCTACTACGTCTCGAAAAGACTGATCGGGAACAGAACCTTGAACTTAGTGATACTCACATCCCATAAAAAACCGTTTTTCATTTGTTAATCGTCCACTTTCATTTCCAAGGCATGGACTCTACTCCATTAAGAAATCGTGATTTCACTTGATACAGGATAGCTGGGTCAGAAGCTTTTTTGTTCCCGAGCGTAATAAGATCTTGAATATCCACCGAACCATCCAATGAGTACATCCCTTGCCTCGTAACAGTGTTGACTCGCAGAAACCTTGGCTCTCCTACAAGTCGTTCTGCATGTTGTATGGATGACTCCACTTGTGCATTCATCAACAAATCAATAATAGTCTTCCCCCACCCTATTACTCCAGACTGGGTCATTCTTTTTACGGTAAACGGTTCTTCCGTTGATCCAATACTTAGAATATCAATGCGATCAAGTGGGACTTCCAAATAACACACAGCTTCGATAATTGCTGCCATGGCAGGGCAATTTGCCCATACACCGCCATCGAAATATGTTGCATTTGCAACCATATTACTTACTGCTGCAGCAGAGAAATATGTGGGCGCGGCAGCAGTAGCCAAAGCAACGTTAGCAGCATTCGTAAACCCGTCAGACTTTAAAAGTTGATGATGCGGCGTTCTAAAGGTATGGCATGCCCCGCTGACGGCATCATACGCAGGAATAACCAATCGGCACTTTGACTCGCCCAAAACCTTTGCTTGGCCGCTTGGAAAGTACGCCGACTCTAATTCCCGAAGCAGTATAGACTGTGAGTGCTTCGGTCCAAATAAGTGGCGGGCCTTGTTCCACCACCGTTGGTGAAGTCTTGTGATGGGAAAAATCACAGTCCCGCGGTCCCGGTAAAATTGTAGTAATTGTTGTGAATTTAGCCCCATTCCCAGGCCAATGGCTAAAATTCCGCCGGTTGATGTGCCGGCAACCATGTCGAAGTGATCAACAATCGAGAGGCCAAGCGACTCTTCCAGCGTTGCAAGAACTGACGCTGTGAATGATCCTTTAATACCGCCACCGTCAAGTGCCAGAATTCGAAACGTGATCCCATCAGAGACTCGACCACGAACAAGCGGTAGACGAGAAAGCTGATCAATAATGCGCTGCACAATACTGCCAACGTTCTCATTCGTGGCTAAATTTTGGTTAGTGGCATCGTCCAGTCCGTTTTTCAGCGAACGAATCACTTCCGGATGATCCCTTACGTAGTCACGAGCAGCACCACCTAACCCACCAAGAAGGAAGCAAGGGAGCCCTCGGTCGATTGCGAGACCGGCTTCCAAAGGCACCCCCGAACGGCCCATAACCTCTTTCCACCACATCCCTCCAACGGCTATAAAAACGTCACAACGGACTGACATCCATTGGCGAAGAATCTGCAAGCTGTCATCTCTAGCAGAATCGCCGGTCGCTTCGGGGGTCTCATAAACCATACAGGTCTCGCGCCAGATATGTACAGGAACAATGTTCGTATCCTTCGACCATAGCTTCGAAACCGCTAATGTCAGACAATCTTTGCGGCCGCCATTTATGCGATATTTTTTTGCCACGTCAAGCAAAGTTGGGGTTAAACTTGGGTGACTGCCGTGAAGAATGTGTCCTCCTGCTCTAAATACCGTTCCTGCAACCTGCTCTACAAATTCAAGTATTGCTTTTTTTTGCTGCTCGTTGGCCTCAGGCGGAATGGCACCGGAAAGCCAGATCCGGACACCATTAAGTGGGGGCGAGGCTTTGTGGGGAATATCCATTTGGTAGCTCCTAGCTTGTTAGCAGAGCATAAAAAGTGGGCTGCACGTCGGCAACCTATGTATCAATTCTCTTTCCGTATTTTGATGGCTTCTTCTATAGCGTTCGCCAAGTGTTGCTCTATCCATGCATATCGTTCTTTACTATTGCTTCCTGCCGGGTTATAGCATTTCACTATGGAAGAAAGTTTATTCTTGGTCGCACCGTGTGTTATGTAATCGAATGGATTTTCTCCTTTTGTCGATATCTCTTCTTCAAAATTCTTTAAACCGTGTATGAAAATACCAACAACTCCCATGCCATCGTCCCATGATTTAACTATCTCGTGATTTATCCATTTTCTATTTGCCGTGTTTTGTCCTACGAGGACAACCGTGCATGTCCTTCCCTCCATTTGGTCTGCTATCCATTTCTTTATAGCTTTGTCTTTTGCGGCCGCATCACTTCCTCCCGTAATCTTTTCCCATTCGTTGTCCGTGGCTGACTTGTTCCCTTCGATCGCACCAATCTGGCGGACCTGTGACGCACGTACTGAATCCGGTTTGTAGTGAAAACTGTAAAATACCCGTCTTTTTGTGTTTGCCATTTTATAGCCCTCCTCGTTAGATTTTTCCCAAAAAAAATTTGCTCAACGATTTATTAACTAAACTAGTTTCCGTTTATCCTTCACCTCAGAAAGAAAACGCCAAAGAAATTCGGTCAAAACGTGTTATTACTAACGGCATAACACTCTCCAAATGCATGTTATCCAGTTTCTGGATATCTCCATTTCCTTGGCTTGAACCGTTACGTCAATGGGGCTGCGCCCCACTCCTTCCACCTACAAATCAGCGCGTCGAAAGCACCATGAAAATGGGAAAGGGCACCCGCACCTGTCCATTGGCAAGGATGCAAAACAGGTTATATTTTAACGGTTTCGCAAAAACTGCTCAACCGCCGCTGGCACGACCCGTAACCCATCGGAATTACATTGGCAGATGGTCAGCTTCACGACTTTTTGCTTACATTCCATCATATTTCGCCCTGGCATCTTATGGCATATAGGGTCAAAGTCAACCTATTTTTATTACCAGTGTCTGGTATTATCCAGGGGATCAATGGTGACGGGAGTAATGAGGATGGAAAAGCGAAAAAGCGGGGAGAGTTACTTGTGGTGGTCAAGTGACCGATGGGGACCCTGGGCCCGCATGGGCAAGAGAAAAGGGTGCGCTAGCCGATCGCGGCAAGGATTGTGGACGAGCTGATTTACCTCGCGGCAATAATCAAATGCAAGGTAGCCCCTTGGCCAAGCCCAGGGCTTTCGGCATAGAGCCTGCCGGCCAGGGAGGCGGTGGCGTTGGCGCACCAGTGCAGGCCCAGGCCGCTCCCCTCCTCCTTGGCGGAGATGCCGCGTTCAAAGATGCGCTCCACCATCTCCGGGGCGATCCCCTCGCCGCTGTCCACGATCTCCACGTGGACCTCGCGGCCACCGCTGGTCTCGGCCTCGGAGGCGCGGATCACCACCTGGCCCGCAGCCGTGCCGGCCCGTTGGATGGATTCCAGGCCATTGTTGACCAGATTGGCCAAGACCTGGACCAGGACGATGCGCTGGCTGACCACCGGTCCGATGGCGGCCACGCTCTCGTCGATGACCACCGGGGTGGTGGCCATCAACCGCTGACTGACCAGCCCCAGACAGTCTTGCACCACCTCGGCCAGGGTGATGGTCTCCAGGGGGCGCTCCATGCGGGCCAAGTGGCTGTGCTGGTGCAGGATCCGCTCCACCACCATCACCTTGTTGCGGGTCAGCCCCATGGTGGCGGAGACCTGGCCCAGTTTGCCGCCCAGACGCTCCAGGGCCAGGCAGAGAAACTCGATCAGGTCCGCCCGCCGGCCGGCGTCGGCCCCATCCCCCTTGAGTTCCTCGCAGGCCAGGGCCATGCGCTCCAGCCGCAGGTCGTCCACCACCTGTTTCTGGCTCTCCAGCTCGATGACGATGGGGGCCAGGGCGTTGCGCAGGTTGTGCAGGGTGCCGGAGACCATATCCCCCATGCCGGAGTAGTAGGACTGCTCCAACAGCTTCTTGCGGGAGGCGGCGAGATCGGCCATCATCTGGTTCATGGCCCGGGAGAGTTGGGTGAACTCGTCATTGCCCTTGGCCAAGACCGGGCGCGAGAAGTCGCCCCGGGAGATGCGCTCGGTGCCGCGCAACAACTCACGCAGCCGGGGTCCCAGGAGGTAGAAGAAGATCCACGAGAAGATGATGACGATAACCGCGATGGCCACCAGGGCGATCACCGAGGCGCGATTATGGCGACGGTTGATGGTGATGAAGCCGGCCTCGGTGTTGGCCAATTCCCCTTTCTGCACCACCAGCCAGCTGTCGATACGGGCAAACAAATCGGCAAAGCGCTGGCTGATCTCGGCCTGAAAATGCTCCTGGGCCTTGGCCTTTCTGCCGTTTTGGATCAGGCTCAACATCAGCAACACCTCGCGGTAGAGGTCTTCGTACTGGTGCTGAATTTCGACGATCCGCGCCTTGCCGTTGGCCACTTCCGCGCCGGGATTGGCCAGGGGCAGGGTCTCCAGCAAGTCCACCGCCGCCTGCAGGCTCTTCACCTCTTCACCCACCTGCACCGTGGTCACTTGGAAATTGGCGTTGTCAACGGTCTTGCCGTAGAGGAAGATATCCTGGGCCTCGCTCAGCTGCCGGTTCACCGCGTTTTTGAGGTTCAACAGGGCCGCGTGTTGGTGATGGATGGCCAGCAGCCGCTGCACATGGCGCCCCTCTTCCCGGGCCATGATGGAGTTCATGCCCATGAGGGAGATGACCAACAGACAGATGGCGGCCAGGGAGATGAACAGCTTATGGCGCAGGGACATGGAGGAAGGGTTATGGAGGATTGAAGGGAAGAGGCGACATGGTACCAACACGGTGCCCCATGTCGCCTTTGCTGGCATCGCCTTCCTGTAGGTTGGGAGAGCGTAGCGAAACCCAACACCCATGGCCCAGCTGGCGTTGGGTTACGGCAAAAACGGCCTAACCCAACCTACGAAGGAGGGCGGGGGCGCGGCTAGTCCCGGCGGTTGCCCAGGAACTGGAGCAGGCTCAGGAAGAGGTTGATGAAGTCGAGGTACAGGGTCAAGGCCCCCATGATGGCCACCTTCTGGATGGCGGCCTCACCCTCATTCATGATCCCGGCCGCTCCCATCTGGGTGATCTTCTGCACGTCATAGGCGGTGAGGCCGGTGAAGATGATGACCCCCAGGCCGGAGACCACCCAGGAGATCATCGGGCTGCCCAGAAAGATATTGACCACCGAGGCGATGACCATGCCGAACAGGCCCATCATCATAAAGGAGCCCATGCCCGAGAGGTCCTTCTTGGTCACCAAGCCATAGACGGCCATGGCGCCGAACATGCCGGCGGTGATGAAGAAGGTGGCGGCCACCGAGGACATGGTATAGACCATGAGGATGGCGGAGAGGGTGACGCCGTTCAGAGCGGAATAGGCCAGAAAGAGGCCGGTGGCTACCTGGGAAGAGATGTGCTGCAGCCTGGCCGAGAGGTAGAGGACCAGGCCGATCTCGGCAAACATCAGCCCGTAGAAGACCATGCGGTTACCGAAGATGAGCTGCTGCATGGCTGGCGAGTTGACGGTGAGAAAGGCGCAGAGGCCGGTCACCCCCAAGCCGATGGCCATCCAGTTGAAGACCTTGGCCAGGAAAAGGGTTGACGCCTCAGAAAGATGGTGGAGGCCTGGACATTGGCCTGACGGATGGTGGATACCGGTGGTGGTCCCATTTGGGTATACATTGTATCTCTCCTTAGGTGTTGATGCTTGAGTGTTGATGATTGATTAGCGCGCCCCTTCCTGGCGCAGGAAATCTCGATAGAGCTGGTCGGTGCCCAGGATATGGGAGGTCAGCCACTCCCTCAGGAACTCCATCACCGCAAGGGAGATGATCACCCGCCCCTCGGCATGGTCGGCGGCCAGGGCCAAGACCTTGGCCCGCATCTCGGCATGGACCTCTTGGTGGCTGTGATAGCCCGGATATGCGTAACGGGCCATCAGCCCCTCCTCATAGGCGAAATGGACCTCGGTGTACTCCGCCAGCTGAGTCAGGATCTGCCCCATGACCTCCTTTGAGCGCCGGGAGAGCATGGCCCCGTGCAGCTGATTGATCAGGGCGACCAGCCGCTGGTGCTGTTCGTCAATGGTAACGATACCGACGTTGTACGCCGCCAACCAGGGGAAGTGACTGGCCATGTTAGCCGAAACAGAGGCCGCAATCCGGGCAGGTCAAGGGTTGGCCGGCACTGGGCGAAAAGGGGGTCCCGCAGGCAGGGCAGACATTCTCGCTGCTCTCGGGGTCGACCACGTAATCGGCCACCGCGCTGTGGCCGTCGTGGCTCGCGGTCTGGCGTTTAAAGTCCTCCTCGACAATGGCCAAGGCCGCCTGCGCGTCCTCGCGCCGGACCTTCACTTCCATCTCGCCGCTGCCGCAGCACCCCTTGCCGCAGCCGCCGGAAGATTTTTCGCCAAAGATCAAGGTGCCGATGTTCTCCTGCTGCAGTTGCCGTTCAATGCGTTTACAATCGGAGAGCGCGGCCTTGAAGATGGTGATGATCTCGTCCTCCGGGGTCAAGGCCCCCTTGCGGTTCTTGGCCTGTTGGCGGCTGGTCTGCTGCTGTTGCCGCATCTCGCTGCCGGAGACCAGGGGCAGGCCGCACACCCCGCAGTTGGTCATTTCCGGCATGTACTCATCTTTACACTTCACACAGTAGCGCATTTCGGGATCGATTTCTAAGGTCATGGGCGTGGTGGCAAGGGGTTAAGGTTGATTACGAACTAGGAGTCTGTCGGACTTTTAGCATAGACATAGGCTGACATAAGTCCTTCGGC
>CAYSFY010000046.1:22300-25325 GCA_964430285.1 uncultured Desulfobulbia bacterium | reverse complement strand
GCCGAAGGACTTATGTCAGCCCATGTCTATGCTGAAAGTCCGACAGGCTCCTAGGGAAAATTTGTTCAACTCCTTGGCCGCACCGGGCTGGGAGGATGACTATCCCCCCGCTTCACAAACATCTACCTCATAAAGGTTACACCCCAATGGAATTCACGTGGTTGTCATGGCTCATCATCGCCGCCCTGCTGGCGAATTTTCTGATCACCTCCTGGGCTGACCGGCTTAACCTCCAGGCCCTGACCCCGGAGCTGCCGACGGACTTTGCCCAGGTCTATTCGGCCGCGGAGTACGCCAGGTCGCAGCAGTACACCCGGGCCAAGACCCGCTTCGGGCTGGTGACCGGCGCTGTTGACCTTGTGCTGCTGCTGTTCTTTTGGCGGCTTAACGGCTTCAACTGGCTAGATCAACTCATCCGCGGCCTTGGCCAGGGGGAGGTGGTGACCGGCTTGCTCTATCTCGGGGGGCTGCTGTTGGTCAAGACCTTGCTCGCCATCCCCTTTTCCCTCTGGTCCACCTTTGTCTTGGAAGGGCGTTACGGCTTTAACCGCACCACGCCGCGCACCTTTATCCTGGATCTGCTGAAAGGGATCGGGCTCACCGTGTGCCTGGGCGGCCCCTTGCTGGCCTTGCTCCTTTACTTTTTTCAGTGGGCCGGCCCACTGGCCTGGCTCTATGGCTGGGGGCTGACCACGGCCTTTATCGTTATCCTGCAATTTGTCGCCCCCACCTGGATCATGCCCTTGTTCAACACCTTTACCCCGCTTGCCGACGGGGAGTTGAAGGAGCGGATCATGGCCTATGCCAAGGCGGTGGGCTTTACCCTGGAGATGCTCTTCGTCATCGACGGCTCGAAACGCTCCAGCAAGTCCAACGCCTTTTTTGCCGGCTTCGGCAAGCACAAACGGATTGCCCTGTATGACACCCTGATCGAGGGCCACAGCATTGAGGAACTGGTCAGCGTCCTGGCCCATGAGATCGGCCACTATCAGAAACGGCATATCCTGCAGGGGATGGCCATCAGCATTGTCCACCTGGGGATCATGTTCTATCTGCTCTCCCTGGCCTTGGGCAGCCAGGGGCTCTTTGCCGCCTTTGGCATGGAACAGCCATCGGTGTACGCAGGGTTGATCTTCTTCTCGTTGTTGCTGACGCCTTTGGAACTGGTGCTGGCCATGCTGATGAACCTGCTCTCCCGGCACAACGAGTTCGAGGCGGACCGCTTTGCCGTGGAGACCGTGGGCACCAGCGAGGCCTTGATCACCGCCCTGCAAAAGTTGTCGGTGAACAATCTGGCCAATCTCACCCCCCATCCCTTCTATGTCCTCCTCCACTACTCGCACCCGCCCTTGCTGGCAAGGATAGCGGCCATGCGGGCCTTGGCCGGGAGAGGGTAAGGCGGTGCTTGCCGAGCTCGAATTCTCCGCCATCACCCTGGAGCGCCAGGAGGAGTATCTGGCCCTGCTCAGGGCGACCCCCCAGGTCACCTCGGACTACAGTTTCGTCAACCTCTGGTCCTGGGCCGAGGAGCATGGCCTGGAGTGGGCCTGGGCCGACGGCCTGGTGTGGATCCGGCAGAGCCGGCCGGCCTTGGCCTATTGGGCACCGGTCGGTCCGTGGTCAACGATTGACTGGCGGATGATGATGCCGCGCCTTACGGGCGCCCACTTGATCCGCATCCCCGAGAACCTTGCCCTGCGCATGGTCCATAACCACCCTCGGGCCAGGATCCGGACCATGCGCCACCATTGGGACTACCTCTATTCGTTGCCGGAGTTGGTTGCCTTGTCCGGCAACCGCTTCCATGCCAAAAAGAATCTGCTGCGTCAGTTCCACAACACCTACCTCTGGCGCTATCACCCCTTAAACGAGGAGTTGATCGAGTGCGTGTTGCTGATGCAGGACCAGTGGTGTGCCTGGCGCAACTGCGAGGAGTCGGCGGAGCTGGCGGCGGAAGACCGGGTGATCGCCAAGGTGCTGAAGGCCTACACGGCCCTGCCGGCCCTGATGGGCGGGGTGCTGCTGGTGGATGCGCGGGTGGTGGCCTTCACCGTGGCCGAGCCCTTGCCTGCCGCTTCCCTGCTGATCCATTTTGAGAAGGGGATGGGGAGTTACAAGGGGGTCTATCAGGCCATGAATCGGGAATTTCTCGCCGCCCAACAGGGTTTTAGCCTGGTGAACCGCGAACAGGACTTGGGCGATGAGGGGTTGCGCCAGGCCAAGCTCTCCTACCACCCTGTTGGCTTTCTGAGAAAATATGAGTTGCTTTGGCTTTGAGGTTCTTGGTACCATTCAGCGGGCATCGCGGCCGTCATGGGTGGTGAGCGGCGCGGCGGAACAATCAAGGTAGCGACCAAGGTTCTATGATAATGATGATACTAATGAGGGTAACGATGCCGGGAAGAGAGCTCATGCGGTTTGGGTTGGTGGCGGTTTGCGGCGTGGCCCTGTTCCTGAGCGCCTGCTCGGACAAGCAGGAGCAGACGCAGACTCCACCGGCCACCAAGGGTGTCAGTGAGCAGCAGGCGGGCCAGTCCGCGGAGAGCCGGACACCGGCGGCCGCCACTGCCCCGGCCCCGGCAGGCGGTGGCGGCAAGTGCGCTGCCGTGCTGACGACCATGTGCACGGAATGCCACGCCATTACCAGGATATGCGAAAAGATCGGCAAGAAGAGTAAGTCGCGTTGGCAACGTACCCTTGACCGGATGATTGATCGGGGGGCCAAGTTGAGCGCCGCTGATGCGGTGATCCTCATCGACTGCCTGGATAACGGGGCCACCAATGACTTGCGGGATGCCTGCCGCTGATTCGGAGGAGAACATAATGGTAGAACCTGGCGCAATGAATCGATTGATGGTGGTCAAGCAGGTGGATGCCGGGGTCTTTGTCGATGGCGAAAACCTGGGCCGCATCCTCTTGCCCCAACGGGTGGTCCCTGCCAACTGCGGGCTGGGGGCCATGGTCGAGGTCTTTGTCCATTACGACCAGGAGGGCCGTCTGATTGCCACCACCAAGCGGCCCCTGG
>CAYSFY010000046.1:8696-22290 GCA_964430285.1 uncultured Desulfobulbia bacterium | reverse complement strand
GGCCCCTGGCCCTTCCGGGGGAGTGCGCCTACCTCAAGGTGGTGAAGCTGACCAGCCAGGGCGCCCTCATGGAGTGGGGGTTGACCCATCCGCTGTTGGCCCCCACTGCGGAGCAGCGGCAGTTGATGGATGAAGGGAAGTCCTATCTGGTCAAGGTCATCCTCGAAGCCAAACAGGGGCGGATCATCGCCACCTCCCGCGTGGATCGTCATCTCGACCAACTGCCCATTGATTACACGGTAGGTCAGGAGGTGGATCTGTTGATCGGCCCCCACACCGACCTGGGCTATAAGGCCATCGTCAATCATGCCCATTGGGGGGTGCTCTATGAGAACGAGGTCTTTCAGCCCCTGAAAAAGGGCCAGCGCTTGACCGGGTTCATCAAAAAGGTGCGGGAGGATCAGAAGCTTGATCTCTGTCTGCAAAAACCCGGGTATGAGCAGGTGGATACCCTGGCGGAGCGCATCCTTGACCAATTGAAACAGCATGGCGGGGCGATGCCCGTGAACGACAAGACCGCTCCCGAGCTGATCTACCAATGGTTTGGGGTGAGCAAAAAGAGTTACAAAAAGGCGATTGGCGCTCTCTATAAGAAAAAGATCATCTCTCTCGATGAGAACGGCATTCGCCTGCTTGGCGGATGACCCGTCCGCTCATATTTCTGTTTGACAGCAGTCGCCAACAATTTCTATACTTCTTTACGGAGAGAGTTTTTTTGCCATGGACCAAACAACAAGGAGAGTGGATATGCAGCGATCAGCCAGTGAGCGCAGGAGCCAGCCCCGGTACCGTCTTGGCGAGGGTGCCATTGCCATCTCGGCCAACAATCCGGGACATATCCAGAATATCAGCATGGGCGGGCTCTCTTTTGTCTATCTGCATGGCGACAACCCTGGCCACGACGCCAAGACCGTCGATATCCTGGACGGTCAGCACGATTTTTTCCTGGAGGCGCTCCCCTGCCGGACCGTGTCGGAGAAACTCCTGATCAACGACTCCTCGTTCAGCATGATTCGCATGGTGCAGTGCTCGCTGGAGTTTGGCAAGTTGACTAAAACGCAGAAGACTCAGTTGGAGTCCTATCTCTCCCAACACTCCGCCCTCTACGCCTGATCGTCTTAGCAGATCCCCTCCCTAACTCCGACCCTGGCTGCCGGGGGGGCGTTACCCCTCGGCAAGAGCGCCTGCCAGGGCGGCCGGTCGCTCTCCCCCCCCTTCGTCCTTGACCACCCAGGTGTTGACTTGAGTCCATGGCCCGCGTGGACGTGATCAGAGTAAGCCGCGTACCCATCCGACACCCCCATGTATAAATCAAAGACCCTGAATTTGCTCGCGGTGCTCTCCATCCTGATCGTCAGCTCCCTGCCGCTCTACCTGAAATTTTTCATTTGGCCCTCCTACGATCAGTTCGTAATCGGTAACACCGAGAAGGGGTTGCGGTTTTTGGCAGCGCAAATGATCCAGGGGCAGAGGTTTCGTGAGCCCCTGAGTGCCACCAGACAGGTGCCGGCGGAGTTGATCGAGGAGGTCGAGCGGATCCGACGAACGGTGGGATTGCCGAAGGTCAAGATCTTCACCCCGCAAGGGTTAATCGTCTACTCCAGTGATGCCAAGGATATCGGCAACTTCACCCGCCACAAATTTTTCCCCCTGATGTTGTTGGATGGCCAACCACGATCGGAGCTTGCCCGTAAGGAGATCCGTCAGGCTAACGGGCAGATGGTGTCCCACGACATGATTGAGACCTACATGCCCATCCTGGCCGATGGTTTGGCCATCGGAGCCTTTGAGGTCTATTTTGATGTCACGGAAATCAACCACTCCCTGCATGCCTTGATGGGCGATCACCTGCGGGTCATGGTGCCGGCGGCCATGGCGTTGCTGTTGGCCGCCCTGGTCAGCACCTACTTCGCCAACAAGAGTATGCAGGCCTTGGCTGAGGCCAAGGAACACTTTAAGGAGCAGGCCGTCACCGATCCCTTGACCGGGCTCCTGAACTACCGGGGCTTTAAGCACTCCGTGAAAAGGCAATTAAAGATCATCGACCGGGGGGACAAATACGCCTTTTTGATCTTTATTGATTTGAACGATTTTAAGAAAATTAACGACACCTTGGGCCATGAGGTCGGGGACCGCGCCCTGGTCGAGGCCTCGGAGATCTTGGTCAACACCTTTCGCGAGTCCGATATGATCGCCCGGTTCAATCCGGAGATCATCGGTCGCCTCGGGGGCGATGAGTTCGCCATCTTTACCACCCAAAATGGGGCGCTAGCCGACGAGCAGGTGATCGGCCGTCGCCTGGAGGAACAGATAAGCCGGTGGAATGCCACCCATCATGAAGGCTACACCATTTCCATGAGCTATGGCATCATCCCCTACCTCCCCAAGGAGGATAGCTCCTTAAGTGAGTTGCTCAAGAGGGCTGACGCCTTGATGTATGCCAATAAACAGCAGCGTAAGCAAATGGCCAAGGAAGCGCAGCTGGTGTGACGGGCTAGCCCCCAAGAGCCCTGTTGCGGACGATGGCTCCGGCACCTCGGTCCGCTGCTGTCCATTGACTGTTTTTGCCCCACGGCTTAATTTTATGAGCAGAGAGCGGCTTGTGTGTGTCCCCGCAGGAGAAACCCATGGCGGTCAATGACATTACCCCAATACCCCCGGCCCCTGCCGCAGCGGTGCAGATGCGTGAGCGCAATGCGACCCAGCCCGCCGCCGTCTTTGCCTCCTCCGTCCCTTCCGCCCCGCCTACGGCGGCCACCGCCGCTGCACCGTTGACCCCTGCCCAACAGGCGGCCTTGCTGATCAACGAGGTGCTGCAAAATCTGAACTTCGTCAACCCTGCCGAAACCGAGCCTCTGGCCAGTGTGACCACCAATCCCCTGCTCTCCGCCATTGCCGCCGGGCAAGAGTTGACCCCGGAAGAGCAAGCCGCCCTGTTGGTGAATGAGACGCTGAATACCCTGATTTCCCCCCCCGAGGCCCCGGTTGATGCCCTGTTGATCAACGAGACGCCCCCCTTGCTGGAGGCCTTGGCGGTGACTGCGGATCTGACCCTCGACCAACAGGTGGCAGCGCAGGTGAACACGACCCTGCAAGATTTGAGTACCATTGCCCCGGCCCTCACCCAGAGTGCGATTGTTACCCCCACCGCGACCGAGACTCAAGCCCTGACCCTGCTCCAGGCGGAAGCGGCGGTAACCCAGGCCGTGGCGGTTACCACCACCGCGCTCGCCGAGATCGCCGCCACCGCCGCCCAGACCGTTACCGCCACCCCGGCCTTGACCACGACTACCACGGCGGCAACGGTGACCACCACCGAGGAGACCCCCCTGACCGCTCAGGCCACCGCGCCTCGGGATCCGACCCCCTACGCCTTTGCGGTCTATGAGGTGAGGGACCCGCACCCGGCGCCGGGAGAGCCAAAGCCGATCGCCAAGATGATCACCCCGCCGCTCCCCCCGGGGAGGGTAAGGCCTGTTGATCGCTTGACCCTGAAACGGGAGTTGGAGCGGAGAGGCGAGGGCGGGCACCAGGAGGCAACAGCTGAGGAGCCGCCGGAGAGCAGCGGATCGTTGCAGGAGAGGTCCATCCACCAGGTGATCAATGAGGCCAATGCTGATCTGGCCCGCAGTGGCCTCCCCTTGCATCTGGTCCTGGCCAGCAACCCCTCCGGCTATCTCCTTGATATCTACAACTGCTCGGGCAAGGATCGGTGCCGCTTGGAGCAAGAGGTGCCCATCGATCTTTCGGAGTTGACGACCTTGCTGGATAATATTCAGCACGAAAGCGGGATTATCATCAATATCAAGACTTGATGGTTGGCAAGGGAAATCATCACGTTTACTCTGCCCGCAAAGTTGAGTAAACTACCCTCCATGTCAACTCCGCACTCCCCCAAAACGCCAAACAAGTGGTTGGTCTTTTTCCTGGTGGCCATCGGTACCTTTATGTCCACCCTGGATGGCAGCATCGTCAACATCGCCGTGCCTGCGATCATGCGCGACTTTGACGTGAGCCTGGCCATCATCCAGTGGGTGGTGATGATCTACCTGCTCACCGTCACCTCCCTGCTCCTGAGCTTTGGCCGTCTCTCCGACCTGCGCGGCCGGCGCCAGGTCTATTGCCTGGGGTTGGTGTGTTTTAGCGGGGGATCCCTCCTCTGCGGCATGGCCGGTAGCGTCCTCTGGCTCATCGGCGCCCGCCTCTTCCAGGGGGTTGGCGCGGCCATGATCATGGCCTGCACGCCAGCCGTGATCGTCGATATCTTTCCGGCCGCGGAGCGCGGCCGGGCCTTGGGGTTGATTGGTTCGGTGGTCGCCTTGGGCCTGAGCGCCGGCCCGGCGCTGGGGGGCATCGTGCTCCATCTCCTCTCCTGGCGGGCCATCTTCTTTATCAACATCCCCATTGGCCTGCTGACCGCCGGAGCGGCCTTTATGCTGCTCAAGGGCAGTGACGCGGATATCACCCGTCAGGAGGGGTTTGACTGGCCAGGGGCGCTGCTTCTGGCCTTGGCCTTGGGCTCCGTATTGCTGGTGGTCACCCACTGCTACGACTGGGGCTATGCCTCAATGGCCACCCTGTCGTTGCTGACCGTTGCCGTGATCGCCGCTACGGCCCTCATCCGGGTGGAGGCCAGGGCGGACCACCCCATCTTGTCCATGGAACTCTTTCGCCTCCGGCTCTTTATCCTGCCCATGACCTCGTCGGTCATCCTGTTCACCGGTCTCTTCAGCCTTATCTTCCTCATGCCTTTTTACCTGCTGCGGCCCTGCGGGCTGGATATCGACCGTGTCGGATATATCATGGCCACCATCTTTGTCTGCCTGTTTGTGGTGTCGCCGCTCGCCGGCGCGCTCTCCGACCGCATCGGCTCGCGGCTGCTCTGCACCGGCGGCATGGCGGTGGTGGCCTTGGCCCTCTACTCGCTTGCCGCGCTCCCCGCCCAGGCCTCATCCGGGGCGATTATCTGGCGCTTGGCCCTGGTGGGCTTGGGCACCGGCATCTTCATTCCCCCCAACAGCGCCGCTGCCATGAATGCCGTGCCTGCCCTACGGCGGGGGGTGGCCAGTGGCACCATGGCGGCGGGCCGTAACCTGGGCATGGTCTTGGGGGTCGCCCTCAGCGGTGCACTCTTCAACACCACCTTCCATCGCTTGAACCACGGCAGCAGCATGAAGGAGTACCGTCCCGAGCTGGAGGCGATCTTTATGCTCTCGTTCCGCACCGCCATCCGCTGGGCCATGGTGGTGGTGCTGCTGGGGATGGTGGTCTCCTATCTGCGCGGCCCTGGAAAAAAGGCCTGATTGCGGGGAGATCCGTTAAACCGGAGCGGTGCGCACATAAGCTTTGCAGCCCGGCCTGATTTGGTTTACTATTGCGCCCGTAGGCGAGTTGGCAGTGTAATTACAGGACCACGTGTCCCTTTATTCTATTATTCAGAGGAGAACCCACCCATGATCAACAAGGCAATGCTTATCGGCAATCTTGGCGCCAATCCGGAAGTGCGCTATACCCAGACCGGCACGGCGGTGACCAGCTTCAATCTGGCCACCACCGAGTCCTGGGTCAAGGATGGCAAAAAGGAGGAGAAGACCGAGTGGCACCGCATCGTGGCCTTTGGACGGCTGGGCGAGATCTGCGGCGAGTACCTCTCCAAGGGCTCCAAGGTCTACATCGAAGGGAAGATCCAGACCAGGCAGTGGGACGACAAGGATGGCAACAAGCGCTACACCACCGAGATCGTGGCCCGGGAGATGAAGATGCTCTCCCCGAAAGGTGGCGGTGATAATACCACCTCCTACCGAGACGAGCCGCCCATGCCGGAACCACCCACCATGGGCGAGGATGTCCCGTTCTGACCCTGGCCTTAGACCAAAGCGCGCCATATCCGGGTCAACAGGCTGTAACGCTTGCACCTGTAAAACCTGTGGCAACGGTTGACGAATCATAAAAGAGCCCGTAAGCTAATCACTTACGGGCTCTTTTGTTTGCCCTTTCCCCCGGCGCTACCACGGCCGGCCACCAAGAGGAGAGCGTGCATGGCTGGCTATGATTATGACATCGGCATCATCGGTGGTGGCGCGGCGGGGCTCACCGTTGCCTCGGGAGCGGCCCAGCTGGGCGCCAAGACCTTGTTGGTCGAGAAAGAGGAGGCCCTGGGCGGCGACTGTCTGCACTATGGCTGCGTGCCCAGTAAGACCCTGATCAAGACGGCCCATGTCTATCAGCTGATGAAGAGTGGTCCGCGGTTTGGGCTGCCCGCCATCACCCCGCCAGCAGTGGATTTTCGAGAGGTCGCGGCCCGGATCCGATCGGTGATTAGTCGCATCCAGAGGCATGACTCGGTGGCGCGCTTTTGCGGGCTGGGGGCCAAGGTTGTCTTCGGCGCGCCAAGGTTTGCCGACGAGCATGCCATCTCCCTGGGGGGCAAAAC
Source organism: uncultured Desulfobulbia bacterium (assembly GCA_964430285.1). Taxonomy (GTDB): domain Bacteria; phylum Desulfobacterota; class Desulfobulbia; order Desulfobulbales; family VMSU01; genus VMSU01. The sequence continues at coordinate 15,857 of CAYSFY010000046.1, read as the reverse complement.
GATCTCCGCCCGCACCTGGGTGGTGGCCACCGGCTCTTCCCCGCTCATCCCGGCGATTGCCGGCCTCGACCAGACCCCCTATCTCACCAATCGTGACATCTTCTCGTTAGATAAACTCCCCGGCTCGATGATCATCCTGGGCGCCGGTCCCATTGCCACGGAGATGGCCCAGGCCTTTTGCCGGCTGGGCACCACGGTGACCGTGATCCAACGTAGCGATCAGATTCTTAGCAAGGAGGATAAGGATTTGGCGGCGATGGTCCAGCAGCTGTTGGCGGAGGAGGGGGTCACCTTTGTGATGAACGCGGCGGTGGTCAGCACCCGGGACCTGGGTCGGGAACGAGAGGTGGTGATCAAAAACGCGGCTGGCGAGCGGGTAGCGCTGCGGGCCGAGGCCCTTTTCGTGGCCTTGGGCCGCACCCCCAATGGGGCGGGTCTTGGGCTGGAAAAAATCGATATCCCCTTTGCCGGAAATGGGATTACAGTAAACCATCACCTGCAGACCCGCCACCGCCACATCTATGCTGCCGGCGATGTCATCGGCGGCTATCAGTTCACCCATGTGGCCGGGTATGAAGGCGGGGTGGTGTTGAGTAACGCCGTCTTTCATCTGCCGAGGAAGGTCAACTACACCCATGTACCGTGGTGCACCTATTGCCAACCGGAGTTGGCCAGCATGGGGCTAAATGAGAAGAGGGCCAAGGCCGCCGGCCTTGACTACACGGTGTGGAGCGAAGAGTTTTCTGACAACGATCGGGGCTTGGCCGAGGGCGAAGGGGTCGGTCGCGTCAAGCTGCTTCTGGACCGCAAGGAGAGACCCCTGGGCGTGCAGATCCTCGGCCCCCATGCCGGAGAGCTGTTAAGCGAATGGGTGGCGATCATGAATGGCGGGGTGGGTTTGGCGAAAATCGCCTCGGCCATCCACCCCTATCCCACCTTGGGCGAGATCAATAAAAAGGTGGTGGGCGCGCTCTTTGCCAAGAAGATATTCTCCGCTACCGTCCGTCGGGGTCTCAAGTTCTTTTTCAGTTTTAAGGGCCGGGCCTGTAGCTGCGGGCAGGATATCGACTGCAAGGAGGAGGGGAAATGATGCTCACTGGCGCCTGCCCCGGCAACACCTATCCACCAACAGGAGGGCTAACCAGATCAAGCTGACCTGGGCCTTCGGCAACCATAACTCAAAAAATATCACCTGGAGATGACCATGGCAACCAAACCTAAAGCAGCCACGGTGCCGGCGCGGCCGGTGGCCAAAAAGACACCCGCCCCCTCGACCACCTTCAGCCTCCTTGCCCCGGAGGCCCGGGAGGTCTTTCTGGTCGGCGATTTCAACAACTGGCGGCCAGACGAACTGAAGGCCAGAAAACTCAAAAACGGTATCTGGCGTAAGGCCCTGACCCTTAAGCCCGGTGCCTATCAGTACCTCTTTTTGGTGGATGGCCAGTGGTGGACCGACCCCGACAATGCGGTCCGGGTGGCAAACCCCTTTGGCACGGAGAACTCGGTGATCGAGGTCGGTTGAGTGCCTGATCGCGTGGTCCCTTGCCGTCGCCCCCACGCCAGCTTCGCGTCGTGGTGCGCCCCTTGCGACATTTTGCCGCATTGACACCGCTTTGAATCCTTGGTTTTGTACCACAAACGGCCACAGTGCCATTATGGGTCGTTGCCGAAGCCGAGGGGGTATGCCTGCTAGGCGGGCTGCTCTTCATTGTTCGACTGGGGGGGCACCAACGTGGCGGTGCCCAGCCGGTTGTCATTTAAGAAACCAGAGGGGAGAGTGCAATGAGTGTGGAAGAGAAAAAGGAAGAGCAGGGGATATCGCGTCGGCAGATGCTGGTCGGCACCGGGGTGCTGGCCGCCAGCACGGCCTTGATGCAGTTTGGCGGGCTGGTGGCATCGGCCCAGGCCAAGGACGGTTCCAGCGAGAAGTGGCCGTGGCCCTACGAAAAGCTGGACCCGGCCAAGACCGCTGAACTGGCCTACCAGGAGTGGTACCGGGTCTTCTGCGGCGCTGCCGTGATCAGCAGCGTTTTCAGCCAGCTCCGCGAAAAGGTGGGCGAGCCCTACAAGTCCTTCCCCATCGACTCCTTCATCTGTCTGGAGGGGGGCATGGTGGGCTGGGGCACCCTGTGCGGCTCCAATGCCGGCGCCAACATCGTCAGCAATGTGATCATCGGACCCCGCATCGCCGGTCCCGACTGCGCCCATGGCCACTCGGTGGGTTCCGACATCATGCAGTGGTACTCCGACACCGCCTTGCCGGTCTTCACCCCCAAGGAGCCAAAGCAGCCGGCCAAGATCGTGCAGACCACCAGCGCTTCGCCCCTCTGCCACGTATCGGTGGGCAAATGGATGGGCGAGTCCGGCTTTGCCCTGGGCAGCCCCGAGCGCAAGGACCGTTGCGCGCGAGTGGCGGCCAGTGTCGCCTATCAGTTGGTGGAGTACCTGAATGCCTGGAAGGATGGCAACTATGAGCCTAAATCCTCCTGGGCGCCAGGCAAGAGCCATGGTATCCCGGGCCAGCCCAACTGCACCGAGTGTCATGGTAGTGATGTGCCCAAGCCCCCCATGGCCAAGAAGGCGTGATCTGATCTGGGCCTGAATAGAGTACCAATAAAAAAAACGGCTGCCGGAAGAGATTCCGGCAGCCGTTTTTTTTGGGCAGGGCTTCCTCTTTACCGCCAGGGGAAGAGATAGAGCTCCTGCCGGGAGGCGGCGGGGAGGGTGGTTTGTGCCGGCACGATGACGAAGCCGTGGGCTTGGGCGATGGAGGTCAGGCGGTGGGAGCCCTGACTGCCGGCCGAGTGGAAGATGGGGCGGCCCTCCTGGTCCCGGCTCAGGCGGATGGTCACCATGGTGGTGCGCTTGCCGCGATTGGTGATGTCACAGGCGGCCCGGGCCGTAAGCCGTTGCCAGGAGAACTCCTCGCCGGCAAGCGAGGCGATGAGGGGCTGGATATAGTAGAAGAAACACATGAAGGCGGAGACCGGGTTGCCGGGCAGCCCGAAGAGCAGGGTGTCGTTGGCGCGTCCGCAGTAGAGGGGCTTGCCCGGTTTTTGGCGGACCCGCCAGAAGAGTTCGGCAAACCCCAGCTCCTGGGCCGCTTGGCGGACATGGTCATGCTGGCCCACCGATACCCCGCCCGAGCAGATGATGAGTTGCGCCTGGCCCATGGCCGTGCCCAGGGTGGCGACGGTCATGGCGTACTCATCCCCGGCCCAAGCGGCATGGACCAGGTCGCCACCGGCCTGGGCGATGGCGGCGCGCAGCATGACCCGGTTGGAGTCCCGGATCTGGTGCGGGGCCGGCTGGCCATCCGCCACCAGTTCCGAGCCGGTGACCACCAGGGCCACCCGGGGCCGGGTGAACACCTCCACCCGCTCGATCCCTTGCGCCGCCAACAGGGCGATCTGGGGCGGAAAGAGACCGCACCCTTGCTCCAGCAAGAGGTCGCCCTCGGCAATCTCCTCCCCCAGGAAGCGGACGTCTTGGTGCTGACGGCCGCACGTGTGGATCACCACCCGGCTCCCCTGGTCGCTGGTGTCCTCCACCCGTACCACGGTGTCGGCGGAGGCGGGGAGCATGGCCCCGGTGCTGATCCTGATCGCCTCCCCCGAGGTTAGCTCCCCGGCAAAGGGGATCCCGGCCTGACTCTCGCCGATCAGGGTGAGCGTCACCGGGTCCTGGTTGCACCCGGCCACATCGGCCCAGCGCACCGCAAAGCCGTCCATGGCGCTGTTGGTGTAGCGGGGCGAGGGCTCAACGGCCCGTACCTCGCGGGCCAGGTGGCGGCCCAGGGCCTGCTCCAGGGGGATCACCTCCACCTGACGGGCGGGGTGGTTGGCCTTAATGATGGCAATGGCCTCATCCATGGTAATCATGGGGGCGCGCCCCGGGTCCGGGTTATTCCCCATGACCGCCACCTGCCATCATCGGGAAGGCGTGGAGCAGCCCGGGGAACAGGGCCTCCATCCCTTCGCGCGCCCCGTTGGAGCTGCCGGGCAGGTTGATGATCAGGCTCTGGCCCCGCACCCCCACCACCCCCCGGGAGTGCATGGCAAAGGGGGTACGCTCCTTGCCGTGGCTGCGGATGGCCTCGCTGATGCCGGGGACCTGTTTGTCGATTACCTGTATCGTCGCCTCCGGGGTCAGGTCCTTGGGCCCGAGGCCGGTGCCGCCGGTGGTGAAGATGAGACGAATCCCCTCGTTATCCACCAACTCCACCAAGCGCTTGCTGATCAGCTCCTGGTCATCGGGCAGCACCTCATAGACTTGGACCGTAAGCCCCTGGCCCTCCACAAAGGCCTTGATGATCTTGCCTGATTTGTCCTCGCGCCGGCCGGCATGGGTGGAGTCGGAGATCACCAGCACGGCGCAGGTCAGGGCCGGGTTTGGTCGGTCGCGGTAGTCACTCTTCCCCCCCTTCTTCTTCACCACCCGGATGTCGCCAAAGGAGAGGGTGTCGTCCAGGGGTTTCAGCATGTCGTAGGCGTTCAGCAGGGCGGCGGAGACAGCGGTGATCGCCTCCATCTCCACCCCGGTCTTCCACACCGAGCGTACCTCGGCGGTGACCCGCACCCGCTCATGGTCCGGGGTCAAGCGCACCTCCACCCAATCCAGGGGGATGGGGTGGCAGAAGACAATCCAGTCGCTGGTGCGTTTGGCCGCCAGGATGCCGGCGGCGCGGGCCACCTCGGTGACATCGCCCTTGGGCACGGTTTTGGCGAAGATGCGGGCCAAGGTCTCGGGCCGGCCTTGGAGAAAGCCCTCGGCCAGGGCGTAGCGCAGGGTAGCGAATTTGGGGCTGACATCGATCATGGGGGGGCTCCGTCTTTCGTAAATAGCTAGGTTGGTTGGGCGATACGACGCCTAACCGCCGATGGCGGCCATGGAGTGTTTCGGGGCGCCGGCCATGCCTGCCTCGGCGGCATGGCCGTCCCAGTAGCGGTTGGCCACGCAGTTGCGCACGGCCTGGGCGATCTCCTCATCGCTGGCCCCATTCCGTAACAGCTGCCGCAGGTCCAGCGCCCCCTGGTCGTAGAGACAGGTCTTGAGCATCCCTTGGGGGGTGATGCGCACCTTGTTGCAGGTGGCGCAGAACTGGCGGCTGTAGCTGGGGATGATGCCGATTTGACCGCGAAAGCCCGGGGCTTGGAAGAGTCTGGCGGTGGTCGGCCCGATCTGGGTGCTGGCTTGTAGCCCCGGGAAGTGGCGGCGCAGTTCAGCGAGGATCTCCGCCATGGTCCAGGCCGCGGCCTGGAGGCGGTTCGCGCCGTTAAAGGGCATGGGCTCGATGAAACGCACGGTCAGGGGGTGCTCCCGAGCCAAGGAGGCCAGGGCCGCAAGTTCGTCGGTGTTGACGCCGGCCAGGGCCACGGCATTGATCTTCAACGGCATGCCCAGGGCGAGGATGGTGGCAAGGGTTTGGCGGACGCGATCAAACTCGTCGCGCCGGCTGATGGCCAGGAAGCGGTCGCGGCTTAGGGTGTCGAGGCTGAGGTTGATGCCGGCGAGACCGAGCTCGCGCAGGGCGGGCAGGTGCCTGGCCACGGCCACTCCATTGGTGGTGACGTGCAGGGCGCGGATGCCGGGGATCTGGGCGAGTTGGCCCAAGAAGGGGACCACCCCCTGGCGGACAAAGGGCTCGCCACCGGTGACCCGCACCTTGCTCACCCCAAGACGGGCAAAGAGGGTGACCAGGCGGTGCAGTTCCCCCAGGCGCAGGATCTGCTCGTGGGGCACGAAGGGGATCCCCTCCGCGGGCATGCAGTAACGGCAGCGGAGGTTGCAGCGGTCGGTGATGGCCAGCCGGAGATAGGTAATGCGGCGGCCGCGGGAGTCAATCAGGCCGCCGCCGGTGGGCGAGGCCTGATGGTGCTGGTGCAGGCAGACAGGGTTCATGAGCACTCCTTTCCAAAGTAAGGGGAGGCATGGCCGTTTCCAGCCATACCCTAATAAGCGGCCGCGGACCCTATCGCGTTGGACGTAGGTCTGTTGGCTCGGAGCTATATGTATTTTGCGTGGGTGGTGATGGCGTGGTGCCGTGTCCATCAACCGGCAATCAGGAGGAGGTCCGATTGCCGCGTGCGTTTACTCCTTTTGTGGGCAGGTAAAGGGCGAGGTTGCCGTCATTCGCATGCCTCTAATCCAACCATAGATTGCGCGTCTTGGCAAGCAAATCGACAAGCTGGCGAGGGTGTCGTTCGGAGAGTGACACCCGAAGCGGCAGGCGATTGCACCCGCGCTTCGCCTCCAGACTCCTGGTGCGCTGCGACAAGGTAGGATGGGATGCGACAATTTGCCATATTGATTTTGTCCTGGTCGATGCTACTCTGTGACACCAAATGGACCGGGTGACCGGACGAGAGTAATTAAATTCAGAAGGAGATTTTACCATGGAAGTAAAGCAAGTGACGGAGCATGCGGTGTCAAGACGATCATTTTTAACCACCAGCGGCAAGATTCTGGCCGGTGCGGCAGTCGCCTCGACCGTGCTCGCCGCCAAGAGCGAGAGGGCGGCAGCCACCGCCTACGATACCAATTTCAGCTATGCGGAGCTGGACCCGCAAAAGGTCGGCCAGATTGCCTATGAGAATTACGCCAAGCGCTGGTGCGCCTCGTCGGTCATCGCCGGGCTGGTGATGGAACTGTCCGCCAAGGTCGGTGGCGCCTGGAAGGAGTATCCCATCGACGCCATGCGCTGGGCCCATGGCGGTTTTGCCGGCTGGGGCGCCTTATGTGGCACCTTGACCGGGGCCGGCACCGTGATCGGTCTGGTGGTCCGCGAAACCGATATTGCCGAGGCCATGACCAACGACTTGGCCTTTTACTACTCCAATACCGACCTGCCCTCCTTCACCCCACCCAAAAATTTGCTTGCCGATATCGAGAACATGACCATTGCCGGCACCCCGGTCTGCCACATCTCGGTCGGACGCTGGATGAACAAGGAGGGGGTCGAATTTCTCAGCAACGAACGGGCCGAGCGCTGCGCCCGCGTGGCCGCCAATATCGCCATGGAAACGGTCAACATGCTTAACGCCTGGAAAAAAGATGGCAAGTATACCCCCAAGCACAAACCGCTGTTCAACGTGCTGGCCAACGGGATCACCTCCCAGAATAACTGTTCCGACTGCCACGGGGATCACGTCCCGTCACCGG
>CAYSFY010000046.1:7173-8686 GCA_964430285.1 uncultured Desulfobulbia bacterium | reverse complement strand
TCACCGGAGCGGACCTACCCGACCATCACTACCGCCGATAGCGCCAAGTGCACGCCGCAGCCCAAGGGTGGCAAATAGGAGACACCCGGTAACTATCGAGGACGGTAGGCTGTAGGCGGGTAGAGGGTTAGCCGGCACCAAGGGGCGATCAGTCGGGTTGGGCCGATCACCCCGCCATTTTCTGCGACAGCCTACCGCCTAGAGCCGACACGACCGCAAGTCGTTACTCATTGAGGCTGCTGAAAGCCTGTCCACACGCAAAGGAGAGATACATGTTTGGTTTAGGGATGCCCGAATTAATGGTGATCATGGGAATTACCTTTCTGGTCTTTGGCGGCAAGAAGTTGCCGGAGCTGGGCGCGGGGTTGGCTAAGGGGATCCGGGCTTTTAAGACGGGGATCAGCGACGTGGAGGCGAGCGGCGGCTCCCTGTTGGCGGAGAAGGTCCCCGGCCTGAAAGAGGTGGCGGCCCTGCAAGATGAGGTCAAGGAGTTACACGACCTCGCCCACCCCAAGAGTTGATGCGCTTCGTGCTGATAGGGGGTTAACGATGTTTGGTATCGGCCTTCCCGAGCTTATTTTGATTATGGCCATCGCCCTGGTGGTGGTGGGTCCTGAACAGTTGCCGGTGCTGGCCAAGACCCTGGCCCGTCAGGTGTTGGAACTGAAACAAGCCGCCACGGCCTTGAAAGAGAGCCTGCATGCCGAGGAGGAGGCGGCCAAGAGGGGGACTGGGCCTGAGCCGCCGCAGCAGCGAGTGGAACTTGTCAGTCAAGTCCCCCATGCCCTGCCCGGTGATCAGTGGGTGCAGGAACAGAGGGCGGCAGCGACCGCCATGCCGGCGTTGGAGATAAATCGTGCAACTATGAGCGATAGGTCCGTGCCCTGATCCCGCCAAAGTCTTTAACCAATAAACATAAAGCCCCGAAGATCAGGTGATCTTCGGGGCTTTATGTTTATTGGTTATGCCCCCGCAAACATCAATTAACTGATAAGCACCACAAAAGGAAACGTTTAACCCATGGGCAAGCAACATATCAAAACGGTATTGACCTCGAATGTCATTTTTGTCTCTCCAGAGACACTTCTTTCTGAGGTCGTGTCACTTATGGAGAGGAATCAAATCAGCTGCCTGGTGGTCCTTCGCGACAAACAACCGGTTGGTATCTTTACCGAGAGGGATCTGGTGCTCTTGGCGAGCCGAGGTCGTATCGCCAGGGATGTTGCCATTCAAGAAGTCATGAGCAGATCAGTGATTACGGCCAGTCTCACGATCGAGTTATTTGATGCCTATCGCTTGCTGGAAACGAACAACATTCGCCACCTCATCGTCGTTGATCATAGCGGCGAGATTGCCGGTGTGGTCACGCAGACGGATATTATCAATAATCTTGGCCTCGAATATTTCATTGAGTTCAAGAGCATCGCCAAGGTAATGACGAAACATGTTGTAACGATAAGCAAGGAAGAGTCGGTCCGGGAGGCCTTATCCTTAATGGCCAGGCATTCGATAA
>CAYSFY010000046.1:0-7163 GCA_964430285.1 uncultured Desulfobulbia bacterium | reverse complement strand
CGTGGTGGTTGCAGGTGTTACCCATCCCGCCGGCATCCTCACGGAGAGTGATGTCGTGCGCCTAGTTAGGCAGGGAGCTGATCTGGAGACACTATCGGTCGCGGCGGTGATGAGTCAGCCGGTGATCACCATATCATCGGAGGTCACGGTCCATGAGGCCGCGAGCACGATGAACCGGGAAAAGGTCCGCCGCTTGGTTGTTATTGATCAAGAGGGCAAGATTTCCGGTCTGGTCACGCAATACGATATCATCAAGAAGTTCGAGCTTAACTATATTGAATTCCTCAAGGAGGTCATCAAGGGCAAAGAGCAGGTTATCGAGGAGACCGAAAAGATCCTGAATGAGAAAATTGTGCTCGACAACATCCTGCGCTATTCGACTGATATGGCGATTATCGCCACTGATATTGATTGTCGCATTGTCTATTACAATCCATCGGCCGAAAGGATCTTTGGCCGTGAGGCGGAGGCGGTTGTCGGCGAAATGGTCACTAAGGTGCATGCGCACGAAACCGTGGATCCTGCCCGATTTAGTAAGGCATTAGCCACCATCCGCGCACAGGGCGCCTACAAATATGTCTTTAAATTGAACAGGGATGGCGGGATCAGGCATATCGGGGCGACCATATCCGGCATTCGGGACAAGGACCATAATTTGATCGGTTTTGTGTTGATGGGTCAGGATATCAGCAAACGGCTGGCGGCGGAGGAAGAGGACAGAAGGAACTATGATCGGCAGGCTATCTTGAACCAACTGCTGAGCCTGGTCCTTGAGGATATATCCCTTGCCGATATCCTGCGGCGTGCGCTTGACCTGATCCTGTCCATCCCCTGGCTGGCCTTTGAATCAAAAGGGGCAATTTTTCTTACGGAAGATAATCAGGAGGTCTTAGCGCTGAAGATCCAGAAAGAGCTGCCTATCGATTTGCGGGAGGAATGCGCGCGAGTTGAATTTGGCAAATGTCTGTGCGGGAGGGCAGCCCTTACCAGACAAATAGAATTTGCCGATTGCATTGATGATCGCCATGACGTCCGGTACGCGGGGATGGAACCACACGGACATTATTGCACCCCGATCATATTTGCCGGCACCCTGCTCGGCGTCCTCAATATTTACGTCAAGGAAGGACATCTCCGTAACCAAAAGGAAGAGGCGTTCCTGACCTCGGTCGCCAATACGCTGGCCGGCGTCATTGTGCGCAAGCGGATGGAAGAGAATCTGATTAAGGTGAACACCGAGTTGCAAACCTTGATCCAGACTATCCCGGATGTCGTCTTCTTTAAAGACGCCCAGAGGCGCCATCGGATTGTCAATAGGGCATTGGAAAAGCTGCTCGGCCTGCCACAGACGGAAATAGAGGGGAAGACTCTCGATCAAATCTTGCCGCCGGCCATGGCGGAGAAGTGTCGGATAGGTGATGAGGAGGTCCTGCGGCAGCTCAAGCCCATGCATGTGGAAGAACAGTTCATCGGCAAGGATGGTGAAAAAATCATCATGGACACTATTAAAGTGCCACTTTACGATGAACAGGGCGCGGCCACGGGGTTGGTGGGGATATGCCGCGATATCACGGAACGGATAAAAATGGAGGAGGAACTTCAACGGGCGAGAAGATTCGAGTCAATCAGCATCCTCGCCAGTGGTATTGCTCATGATTTCAATAACCTGTTGACGGCAATTCTTGGCAATATTTCCCTGGCCAAGGGTCGGAATCTTAAACCGGAAGAGGTCATTAAGGTGTTGGGAGACGCAGAGATGGCGTCCAAACGCGCGGGTGAGCTTACAAAATTATTGGTGATCTTTTCCAAAGGAGGGGACCCCGTTAAAAAGGTAGCCTATATCAGTGAATTGATAAAGAGCTCTGCTGGCTTGGCGTTGAACGACGACAAAATTGCCTGCCGGCTCGTTATCCCTGCTGACCTGTGGCCGGTTGAGGTCGATGAAGAGCAGTTGAAATGGGTAATCCATAATGTGGTGTTGAACGCCAAGGAGGCTATGGCGGCGGGCGGGGACATTGATATCATTGCTCACAATGTCATCGTCAGCGAGCAAGATGGTCGTTCGCTGCAAGAGCGATGCGTGAAAATCTCCATTAAGGACACTGCCGTTGGCATACCGGAAGAGAATCTTGGCAAAATATTTGATCCCTACTACACCACCAAGAAAAAAGGTGCCCAGAAGGGGATGGGGCTTGGGCTATCGATCTGCTATTCCATCATTAAGGGGCATGCCGGGACGATTACCGTGGAATCAGAAGTCGCTGTCGGCACAACGGTTGATATTTACCTGCCCGCAGCGCCAACCACCCCTGAACTGGGGGTGATTGGCTACGAGACTCGCGGTTTTGCTCAACCGGCGCCATCATATCTGACCAAAATCCAGGCATGATCTTCGATTGGCCGCTCCTAAAACAGGGTCTCTTCCTCTGTCTTTAGCTTCCAGGTCGGCATGTGTCCCTCACTCTGGTCATGGGGGGGGCAGGTGCTAAGCGGTTGCCGCGCTATCTCCCCCCTCCCCGCATCATGCCATCATCCCCCATGGCTGGCGGAAGAGCATGAACCGCCACCATCGCCGCCAGCAAGCGGGGTAGTGGCGATCACCGCAAAGCCGCCGCTGCAGCCGCACCCTTCGCTAAAATCAACCAGCACCGTGCACATTTAGTTAATGGACCCTCTTGATGCGTTCTCCATAGTCAAAGGAGATGTCATGGGGCGGGGCGTGACACCCTTGGCAGACCGAGATCTCCGGCCGGCCGGTCAGGGGGTTGGCCTTGGGGTCTTGCGCATGGAGGTGGCCCGGCCCATGGCAGGCCTCGCAGCCCACCCCGCGCCGGTGGGCGGCCACGGTGAGGGATGCCTCCCGGTGGTCCATGCCGACGCCGGTGACATGGCAGGGCAGGCAGTTGCTGTTGAATTGTTGCTTTTTGTCGCTGAGTGTGGTGTAGGCATCGGCGTGCTTGGTCCGTTGCCAGGCGGCGAGTTCCGCGGTATGACAGGGGCCACAGGCTTGGGCGCCCAGGTAGCGGGGGTCCTCCTTGACCGGCTGCTTTGCCTGCTCCTGGCGCAGTTGATTGATGGCGCGGACCAACTGGTCGCTCAGGGCCAGGATGTCGGGTTTGGTCGGCAGGGAATCGACCATGGTCAGCAAGCGGTTGCGGAAAGAGGAGGGTTCGTCGACCGTGCCCTTGGCCGCGACCGCCTGGTCCAGGGCCGCGATTTCTGCTTGCAGCTCTTGTTCACGGCCCAGGAGGAGTTGGTAGGCCTTGAGCCGCTCCGGCTGCCCCTGCAAGGCGGCGATGGGGTCCGGGTCTTTTTGGTATTTGCCGAGCTGCCACTGGAGGCCGTCCAGGGCGGCCCGCTTGCTGGCGAGGAGTTCGGCCCGAGGCGCCCCCCAGCGGTTGCCGGGTTGCCAGTTGATCTCCATGATCCCGATCTCTTTGCCAAGGCTTGCGGTGTTGACCAGCACGGTGTTGTTCACCGGCTCGGAGGAGATGGTGTCGGTGTTGACCCCGGACTGGATGATCAGGTGGATGGCGTTGGTGCCCTCGGCGATGCGTTGATTCTCGGCAGTGGGCAGGTTGGAGAGGAGGATGACCAGATCCTTTGCCTCCTCAGCCTGCTTGAGCAGCCCGGGCAGGACTTGGTCCCAGGGGAGGATGGCGGCCTTCTCGCCGGCCGGGAGGTCGGCCGGGCCGGTCAGGCCGATGACCGTGGCCTGGATTGCCCCGGCCTGGAGGCGGATGCTGGCCGGGAAGATGGGTTGGCGGGTGGCCTGATCGACCAGATTGGCGCTCAGCCAGCTGAACGTGGCCTCCTGGTTTACGGTGCGGAGAAACTCGATGCCGGCGCTGAGATCCCGGCTGCCGATGGCCACCGCTTGGTAACCCATGCTGGAGTAGGCCTTAACAATGGTCTTGGCCGCCATGGTGTCCTGGGTGGCCAAACCGGAGCGGAGGGCCTCGGCCTTAAACAGCAGGTCTCCGGCATCCAGGGTGAGGTGGGGTTTAGCCTTGTCCTTGGCGATGGTGTGGAACTGAAAGGCCTTGCGCGACAGGCCGCCCAGTTGATTGGGCTGGCAGCCGCAGGGCTCGGTCTCGCCCCGGACATCGTTGGAGTAGAAGAGCAACAGCTCCTGGCCCGGGGCCGCGGCATAACTCGAAATGGCCCGCGTAAGCAGGAGGGAGCAGACAAGGAAGAGGATTCGTTTCATCATCATTTCACGATCGGTAAGGGGGGGGGACGTGCCCGTTGGCAACGGGGGTTGGGTGGATCGATCCGGCTGCTACTCGCGCATGATGGCGATCAGTCGTTCATCCAGGCACGAGCGTAAAAAGGCATTCATCGGCCCCTGCTCACCGGACGGATAAAACTCCAGCATCAAGCGGTTAAATTCCAATTGGCGTTGCGCCGGCAGGTTAATGGCCGGAAAGCCGGCCTGCAACAACCAGCCATTCATCATGAAACGGCCCATCCGTTTGTTGACATCGTAAAAGAACTGCGAGCGTGCCATGGTCAGGAAGATGGAGATCGCTTGGTCGTAGACATCCGGCAACACCAGGGTGTCGGCCGTCATGCGGTCAAATAGGACTGGCAGGGTCGCGGCCTCCGGGGGCCTGTACGCGGTGCCGGCGATGGTCACGGCGCCGGAACGGAACGTGCCCCAGGTCAGGGCCTCATCCTTGGCGGCGATGGCGTGCAACTGGCAAGCCTTGTCCATGGTCAAGGCGAATTCATGGTGTTCCAGCCAATGGAACAGGGTCCGCCAGGCCTGGGCCTGATTGACGGCGATCTGCTGATCGGCAAGTTTATGGCCGCCAACGGTCACGCCATCCAGCAGGGTCTGGATCTCCGGCAGGGTAAAGTTGATCCCCTCAAGGTTGACGGCATCGCAGACCAGTTCGGACAACTGCCGTTTGGCAAGCATCAGGGCCTTGGGCCGGTTCGGTTCCATCTGCCAGAGGGTATCGCGCATGGTGGCTATCCTTCGAGTTAACGGGGCAATGCAAGTGTTATTCAATAGTCATCTCCATCTGGGAAATCAACCTCTTTTCGATTGGTTGTGCCTGGGGACGGTTGGTTTGGGTGCGCTAGGTAGGGTAACCCTGATATTTTTCTGTTGGCATGGAATTGACTTCCATAATGAGTTCGGCTATGGGAAGTGATCAGCACGGCTGGCGCGGAGCGGATTGTGGTTGCCCGGAAGCGGACGGGGATCGGTGGGTAGATGCTATTTGCACTCCCCCTGGCCGCCATGCTTGCGTGGTCGTAGCGTAGGTAAAACCGATTTCAGTCGTTGCAAGAGGCCAACGGCGGCAGGTCGTCGTGCCCGACCAAGTCGCGTGGTTGGTAAGGTTGGCAATGACCAATAAGTCAAGAGGAGAGCCCATCATGCCGCAGAGATCGCCTTTTCAATACGACGTCTTTTTGAGTTATGCCTCGGAAGACAGAGCACGGGTCAGCCGCTTGGCGGAGTGGTTGCGGTCTGCGGGGCTCCGTGTCTGGTTTGACCAATGGCTCATTCGGCCGGGGGATGACATCTACCTTGCCATCGAACGGGGGCTGGAGGCGGCGCGGGTGCAGGTGTTTTGTCTTTCTCCGGCGGCACTGGGTTCCGAGTGGGTGGGGCTGGAGCGGAGCACGGCGTTGTTCCGCGATCCGACCAATGCCGGACGTCGCTTTATCCCGCTGTTGCTGGCCGACTGCGAGTTGCCGGATACTCTGCGCCGCTACAGGCATGTGGATTTTCGGGATGAGACGGAGGCGGCGCTGGAGGAATTGTTGAACGCGTGTCGGGTGCCAGCAGGCGAGGGGGAAGAATCCATGCTCACGCAGCCTGTGGTGACGGTGAGTAAAAGGCTCGGTGAAAGCAAACGTGCCAAACCCGTCGTCTTGGTGCCAAAGGTGAAGGGGGCAAATCCCCTGGCTGTGCTGGAGCGCACTCTCCCCGGGCATGGGGGCTGGATTACAGGCATAGCTGTCAGCCCGGATGGAACCTGGGCGGTGTCAGGGGACTATAAGTTTGGTGATGGAAAAAATACGCTCAAAATTTGGGATTTGGAGAGCGGTAACCGCCTGAAGACATTAAGGGTAAAGCATAAAGATGATGGACTGCAACTTCTAACTATCACACCTAACGGAGAGAAAATCATCTCAACTGCGCACAAATTTTCACTACAAGTTTGGGATGCCCAATCAGCTAAGGAGATCGCCATTCTTGAGGGCCATACAGACCAAATTTGGTCGGTGGTAGCGCTACCGGGCAACGCGCGAGTGCTTTCTGGGGGATGGGACGGGACGCTCCGGCTGTGGGACCTCGATTCTCGCTGCTGCCTCAAGACCATCCACTGTGGCTTAAAGTATGGAGATCAAGTCTTCGGTAGCGCCGTCAATTGGGAAGGAACGAAGGCCTTGTCGGGGCATCAAGATGGTCGAATTCGGCTTTGGGATCTTGAAACCTGTGAGTGCCTGGCGACCCTGACGGGCCATTCTGGCGCGGTTAATTCCGTTCAAATTTCCCCAGACGGTCAATTTGCCGTTTCCGGTTCGCACGACACAACCGTTAAGGTCTGGTCCATGACAACGGGGGCTTGCATTGGGACGTTGGAAGGCCATGAACACCCGGTATCTTCGATCGCCATCTCTCCTGACGGGACCTTAATCGCCTCCACGGGGCCTAACGAAGTTGGCTGTGTTCGGCTATGGGACAGGCAATTGGGGCTGTGCGTGCAGCTTGTCGGTAGCGATGGCTCGCCGCTTACCCTTGCTTTTGACCCTATAGGCGTGCGTCTCGTCGTCGGTACACTGTATGGTAAAATCCACATCTACCGCCTCACCGGCCACCGCCCCGCGTCAGCAGCCCACCCACCCAGCCGTTACGTTAACGCCAAGGTCGTGTTGTTGGGCGAGGGGACGGTGGGCAAGACCTCGTTGGCCCACCGCCTGCTTGAGGACCGCTATGTGGTTCAAGATCGCACCCACGGCATGAACGTCTGGCAGCTGGAGTTGCCGTCAAGCGCTGAAGTCGATTCTCTGTCGGCCGCAACGGGAGTTGTCGTGGAGGAGCGAGAGGTCTTGCTGTGGGACCTGGCCGGCCAAGAGGACTATCGTCTGATCCACCAACTCTTTCTGGAGGAGACCGCCCTGGCACTGATGATGATCAATCC
>CAYSFY010000045.1:19519-25508 GCA_964430285.1 uncultured Desulfobulbia bacterium | reverse complement strand
TTGGGTCGGGATGTAGCGCAGTCTGGTAGCGCACTTGAATGGGGTTCAAGGGGCCGGAGGTTCGAATCCTCTCATCCCGACCAGTTATTACAAGGGGTTACGGTGTTTCCGTAACCCCTTTTTTTGTGTAAAAATCCAATTGGGTCAAGAACTGGGTCCAGGATCGTGCACGGTGACAATAATTTTTTCCCGTGTGTCCAGCACATAAACAAAGCCCCTCACCGAGTTGCAAGGGGCTTCGTGCTGGATCTTGGATCAAAGGTATTGCGGCCTTCACATCACCTTACCTTTATGCCCCATCAAATTTGTTTCCTGAAATAAAATCTTTGCCGGCATCAGAATCGGCATGCAGTCCCTATCCTATCCCTTTCCCTTTGGCCGTAGCAATGGCTCAAACCCCAGTAGCTGGTATTTTTCAATAGTAAATTACTGTTGATTCCTCATGCGTCCTATGTGATATTTACTGAGGGGTACGATACGTTATAGCCCTACTAATTAAATTTTGAGGAAAAGGGTATGGGGCAAGATCCGAGACGAAAGGACGCATGGGTTTTTATGGTATTGATAGGTGTGGTGCTGGCGTGGCCGGTTGCTTCGGCCGGTGCTTGGCCAGTGCCGGACACTGGACAGACTCAAATTTACGCAACAGGTGATGACGGGTACTACAGTATCAATCCGCACATTTACACTGATAACAGCGACGGCACGGTGACCGACAACGGCACCACCCTGATGTGGGAGCAGCAGGACGATGATAAGACCCGGACCTGGGCTGATGCCAACAGCTACTGCGAGGCGTTGACTCTGGCAGGGTATACCGATTGGCGATTACCCACAGTGCTGGAGTTGGCCATATTGGTGGATCGTAGCAAATCAAACCCGGCTGTTGTCGATAAAACGATATTCCCTGGCGCCAATACCAACAATCCGTATTGGTCGTCTTCTATCAACACAAACCTGAGCTACCCGGCACACGCGTTCCATGTAAAATTTAACGACGGCTATGTCGATTATGGTGACAAAACCGTCGGCGAATACGTCCGTTGCGTGCGTGGCGGCCCAGCACAGGAAGTGTCGAAGTTTGTCTTAAACAATGGTGCAACTGCCACCGATGTTACCACGGGCCTTGTCTGGCAGCGCTCGGACAACGGGCAGGCAGGTTGGGAGCAGGCCATCACTTACTGCGAGGGTCTGTCCTTCGATGGCTTTTCGGATTGGCGGCTCCCCACCATCAACGAGCTGCTTTCCATCACCGACTACAGCTATTCTTATCCCTCAGCCAACAGCATCGTCTTTCCCGACATAAATTTGACCTACGGGTATTGGTCGTCTACTGTCAGGGCAAGCCAAACTTCCTACGCATGGTACGTGTGGTTTGAGTATGGTAACGTTGGCTCCAGTAACATTCCGCTTGGTTATTTTCGTTGCGTTCGCAGTGGACCCGTAAATGGGGCATTGGATTCTTTGGTCATTACATCGCCGAACCAGGGGGCAACTGTCAAAGAGGGAGCAGTTCAAATCACTTGGGTTGACCCTCAGGCCATAGGAGGACAAGTTGCCATCTCCCTATCCAGAAAAGGTGGTAACGACGGGACATGGGAGACCGTCGCCGAAAGTACAGACAACGATGGCGTCTATGACTGGGTTGTCACCGGGTCCGAGTCCGTGAACTGCGTCTTGAAGGTTGAACCAATTGGAGCTTCGGACAAGGTTGGTTTTAAGGGGTTGTTCTCCATTGCTGTCCCTCAAGAATCGACGACGACCACAAGCACGACAACGACAACACAACCAACAATGTCAACGACCACCCTTCCGCCTACCACCACGTTCGCCCCCACAACGACCACCCTGCTGCCCACCACCACAACGACCACCACCATTCCCGTGGTCGATCAACCCAGTTCCACTATAAGGATCTATCCGGCGGACGGTGAGACACAAGATTATTACTCCATATCCGACACGGTCAAGTTAAAGGCCAATTACCGTGATGCTGAAGGATTCGATGTCGATGCGACGGCTTTAGCCAATTGGACTACAACCAACTCTCTAATCGCTGATGTCGGCAATGGCGTTAGTAAAGGGGGGGCTGTAACTTTCAAGGGCAATGGCGAGGTCAGGATCTTCTCTTTCCTCAACGGCTTGATGGACTATGTGGATTTCAAGGTTGGTTCGGCAGATGTAGCCAAGCACCACGGAAACCTTATCATCTTGGCGGGTGGCAAGGGCAATGATGCCATGGATGCCCTGAAAGACGCCATCCAGTATTTGTGCAACCGAATCTATCAGGTGTTCAAGGTCAGGATGTTCAAGGATGAGGATATCTACTACATCAATCACAAGACCGACCAAGATTTCAATGGTGACGGTGTTGCTGACGGCATTGTTGATCAACCGACAAAATCAGTACAAGCCCTAACCCAGGCCATTCAATGGGCCAAGGATCAGGATAACGATGGGCCGTT
Source organism: uncultured Desulfobulbia bacterium (assembly GCA_964430285.1). Classification (GTDB taxonomy): domain Bacteria; phylum Desulfobacterota; class Desulfobulbia; order Desulfobulbales; family VMSU01; genus VMSU01. Next base: position 23,043 of record CAYSFY010000045.1, on the reverse strand, counting down.
ATACCTCTACCTTGTGGATCATGGCGAGAAGAACGGGACCTTTCTTGTTGATTCAAATCAAGTGCTAAGTGCCGCGCAGCTGGATGGCCTGCTGGATGACTTTGAAAGCACCGGCCGCACCACGGTGGTGATCCTAGAGGCCTGCTATTCTGGCTCGTTCCTCTCTGCCTTGGCTGGGCCACACCGGGTGATCCTCACCAGCGCCAATACCGACAAGTATTCTTTCATCGGTGCTGATGGAAAAGTCTCATTTGACCAATTTTTCAGCAATCACCTTATGGTCGGCAAGAGTTGGGAAGATGCCTTTGATTTGGCTGTGGATGACATGCAGAGCTTGGGTCTACCGTATAGCAGCATGATGCCTCAAAAATCCATCGGCAGTCAGGTGACCATGGGTAAGGTCTATGGTGACTTTACCATGGCCAGCCTCTTCCCTGAGATGAAGAGCTACACCCCGGGTGATAGTGTGGCAGCAGAAGCACCCCAGGACATCAGCGTTCAACTTGATGTCAGCAGTACGAAAGATGTTGAGGTCTGGGGCATGGTTACCCCACCTAACTACCAACCCCCGACTGTAACAGAAGAGTTTGGCACGCCGGTGGTCAATCTGGACAAAATCGTTCTAACCCCGCCAGAGGGGAGCAAGGACTTCATAGGCCAATATTCCTTCCCCTGTGCTGGGGCTTACTCCGTGACCTATTATGCCAAGGACAGTAATGGCATGGTAGTCGCAAGCCCGCCCCAGGCCTTTGATGTGAGTGGCAAGCCTTGCGACTTCTCAACAGAGGTTGCCCCTTCATGGAATTTGCTCTCTTTGCCGTTGACACCAGTTGACCCAGCTGTCGGCAAGGTACTTGCCCAGATCCAGAATGCACTGACATCAGTGTGGAAATGGGAAAATGGCACCTGGTCGGTGTATCTCCCCGGCATAGCGGATGGTGGTGCATCCTATGCCAGCGGCAAGGGGTTTGGTCTGCTCGCGACACTTCATTCCGGTGAAGGCTTCTGGGTGAACAGTTCTGTTGCTGTTCAGCTTGCCGTTCCAGGCACGCTGGCGAACGGGGCGGTTACGCTCTCCAGCGGTTGGAATTTGGTAGGCTCGAAGAGTAGCCAAGCCGTGACGGTGGAAGATGTGATGGCGGTGAATCCGCAAATCGTTTCAATATGGAAATGGGAAAATGAATCCTGGTCTGTATATTTGCCCGGCGAGGAAGATAAAGGCGAATCCTATGCCATGTCCAAGGGCTTCGGCCAGTTTACTACCATCTATCCCGGCGAAGGATTTTGGGTGAATTTGCCTTAGTCAGGCGAATGTTTGCCGACCTCGTAATTAGGCCATAGCGTCCGGGCAGGGTCTTGAACTGACAGCGGGCATGTATGGGCCGGTGCGCGATCATTGAGTCAAGGCCGGAATGAATTGTTCCCACCCTTCGGCCCGGTGGCGCAGTAGGCATAAAAAAAGGCACCATGAAAATAGTTGATGTCAATAAGCCTGAATCCTTTATCAGCAAAGGGATTTCGAGCATATTGGGTACCACGATTTGTGCCGGGTGACCAAAGTGCAGTAAAAAAGGGTACCTGTTCGGTGCAAGAAAATTCGCCTCAATCCCGCTCCCCCATTGGCTTTGGCCAGAATCAGCGCCGAATATTTGCCGACCATTTGGACAAAAAATTGGACCAAGCGAAACAAGAAAAGTAACCATGCGGTCCCCCGGCGGTAGGGCTGTAGAGATTTGCCATGGGGGGGGGATTGTCCCGCGCCACGTCATTGCATCACCCCCGATAGCGGCCGTGGTCCTCGGCTTCCGCCAATGATCTTGAACACCATCCCGCATCCGTCGCACTGCCACCCAGCCACCACGGCGGTATAGACTTTGTTCCCGCATCGGCCGCAACCGTAACCCATGGCCTGCATGGGGTCGGAGGGCGGTTCAGTTGCTGGGCACTCCTCGGCCATGGTAGATAATGCCCTCCACTCTTGTCGATAATGCTCGTCATCTCGCCGGGCAGTTAGGCCTCCAGGCCCAGCACCATCAACGGACTCGTATCGCGGGCAGCTTGTTGAACACCATCCCGGCAAGGCCTCCATGGGTTGGTCAACCTCTCCGTAACTCTGCAACTTTGGCGGGTTGGCTTCTGCTATAAGTTGCGTGGCCTTTTTTGCCATAGTTGCGTGCTGGTTGCGTGTTTGGTTGCGTAGTAAAACCGCACTGGCTAGGGCTTTCAGACTGGGTGTTTGCGTACTGGTTGCGCCCTTGGTTGCATCATTTTGGAGATAAGTTATTGCCGCCGGCCAGGAATCCCGCAGTTTTGGCCGGTCAGGAAACCAGCAGGTGGTCACTGAGGGCGCACGAGTGCGGAGTCTGCCATGCACTTGAACGAACCGGAGTAACTGCCGCCGGTTAGCGGGCAAACTTTAGCCTATCGTCCAGCACAATAAAAATGCACTGGCTCGCAGGGTTTCAGTGATGTGGATGTCGATCTACTTGTGCTTTCGCCGATAGCTCTGACCTCCCAGGATGATGACCTCGGTGTTGTGGACGAGCCGGTCGGCAATCGCTACGGCAGTGGTGTTGGAGTCGAAGACCTTCCCCCACTCAGCGAAGGGCAGGTTGGTCGTCACAATGGTGGACCGCTGCTTGTGCCTGGCGCTGATGACCTGGAAGAAGAGGTTCGATCCCTGCTGACCGAGCGGAAGGTAACCCAACTCGTCACAGACAAGGAGGTCTGGAGTTTGATAGACCTGGAGCTTCTTGAGCAGCGATGAGTCGGCATCGGCGGCGGTGAGGTTGTTAATCATGTCGGCGGCGGTGGTGAACAGCACCTTGCGGTTGTGGTTGCAGGCGGCAAAGGCGATAGCTTTGGCCAGCATGGTCTTGCCGGTGCCGGGGTTGCCGATGAGGATAACATCCTTGCGCTGCTCGATGAAGTCGAGGCTCAAGAGGCCCAGGATGGCGTTTTTTTGTTGGTGACGTGATTCGTGGTGCTGGAAGTCGAACTGATCGATGGTGACCTTTTCGGTGAGCCGGGAGAGGAGAAAGCGGCGGTCGATGCTGGTCTTCCAGCGGGCCTCCCGCTCTAACTCCAAGAGGAGTTTGAAGGTATGGAGGAGGTTGTGATTGCTGCTGGTGGCCTCGTCGATGACGGTCGGCAGATTGGCGGCCATGACGCTGAGTTTCAGGTTTTTGAGGTCGCGGCAGACGGATTCAAGGTTTGCGGTCATTTTTGACTCCCTGGCAGAGGATGGCATCGTACTCGGCGAGATTGGGCTCTTCGAGACGGATGCGGTTGAGCCGGTCCTCTTCGAATCGGAGCGGCGGGTGATTCTTGGGTGGCGACTGAGACTGGCGGAGGATGTTTTCGACGGCGGCGGCGCCAAGGGCGTTATGCCGTAGCGCCCGCTGGATGGCAACGACCAAGGCGTCCGCGCCGTAGCGATCCTTGAGGATAAGGAGGCGGGCGACATCTTTTTTGAGCGGGATACTTGCCGCACCGGCCAGGCGCTCGAGATACTCCCTGACATC
>CAYSFY010000045.1:19216-19509 GCA_964430285.1 uncultured Desulfobulbia bacterium | reverse complement strand
GTCGCCCATGCTGACCAGGACCGCCACCTCCTGACTGCGCCATTGCCGGCGTTGGCTCTTGATAGTCGCGTCCCGATGCTCGGGCAATTCTATCCGCTGGTTGCGCTCCCAGGAACGGACATGGGTGGCCAGGGTTTTTTCTCTGAGCATGACCCTGACAGTGCGATGATCGGCCTTGACGGTGGCGATCTTATCAACTGCCCAGGGGGGGCACGGTGTAGGTGTTGGCATCAAAGCGGACGGAGCAATCGACATGCACCGTCACCTGGGCGGTGTCCAGGCAATCCGGCAGC
>CAYSFY010000045.1:17134-19206 GCA_964430285.1 uncultured Desulfobulbia bacterium | reverse complement strand
CGAATAAGCCCGGAGAACCGCGCAAATTGCTGACCATCGCCTGCCCGCTCTGTGAGGCTGACCACACCCGCCTCCTGCAGCAACGCCGGGAGCGGGGTCAGGGCCTCGCGCCGCAGACGATCGGCCGGACGTTCACCGGTTGTGGCATGCAGTCTGAGGTTCGCCACCGTATTCCGCCACTCGTCCGCTTGGACCTGGACGTCGGCCAGATCCCGGAAGGTGCGGAGTGGCCAGAAGTTATGGCGAACATAGTGCACGACCCCCTTCTCGACTTTACCCTTTTCCTGGGGGCTGTAGGGGTGGCAGGCCTTGGGGGTGATTTTCAGAGGTCAGAGAAAGGCAAGGAAGGCCTCGTTGTAGCGGATAAGCGGGTCTTGCCGTTCGATGACCGCGGTGAGCATGTTGTCTCGCAAACCAGGTCTCTGGGCGTGCCGCCAAAGAAGCGGAAGGCATTGAGCAGGCCCCGATGCAGGGTCTCCTGTCGTTGGGAATGCGTGAATTCGATATAGAGCATGCGGCTGTGGCACTCGGTCACCGCCAGACAGTAAAGCTTGCGGGCGGTGTTGCCGTAAGTGAGCGCGCCAAAATGTCCCCAGTCGATCTGAAACTGCTCTCCGGGCTCGCTCTCGAAGCGGATGAAGGCCCGCCGTGGCCGCGGACGGACCGTGCGGAGGTACTCCTTGAGAATGCTGGTCTTGCCGGTGAAGCCTTTGCCGGCCAGGCGCTGCCGGATGACTTCGGCCGAGGCCTTGGGATTTTGGGCCAGGAGGTCGAGGATCTCCTGGCGGAAGGGATCGAGCTTGCTCGTCCTGATCACGGTCTTGCGCTGGGGCTCGGGGTCGGCGAGGTACTTGGCCACGGTCTCCCGGTCCACCATCAGGAGTTCGGCGATTCGAACATTGGAAGCGCCCTCCCTGGCCAGCCGATGGATCTCGAAGATAGTCCGTCGATCAAGCATGGTCCCCTCCCAGACTGGCGGTGATGATTTGGCGGATGGTGGCCGGGTCGGAGCGCCTCATGTCGTCCGTGCCCTGTAACGGGCGGGGTCGGCTTGGCCTCTCCGGCAGGGATAGAACCTGAAACAGGCGGCCGTCAAAGGCGATGAGGTCACGGTCAATGAGGCTGTCCCGTGCCCAGATGTACTCTTCCAGACTGATCGCCAAGAGGGAGCAGATCTTATGGTAGCCGTACCATGACAGCCCCCGTCGATCGGCGACCAGGACCAGGAAAAGGTAGAGCAGGAGTTCGTGGTGGCTCAATTCCAGCCAGAACCCGGCCTGCAGGAAGCGATGTTCGATAAAGGCGAAACTGCCCTCGATTCTCCGGACCCGATTGGCGACCAGCGGTCTACGTTCGATCATGGTGACACCTCCTCTTCTGGGGGCCATCGTAGCCGAACGGCAGGCCGGAAGCCATTGAGTCCTTGTTTGCAACTTTCTAAGTGGCCGTAATGGCGGCGAACTTGACCCGTAACGCGTCCATGTTGACACCGCGCCAGTCAACATCGCCATGCTCGGCAGTGAGGGGAATGAGCATGTACTCCCTTGAAATGTCGATCAAACTTTGATCAGGGGCCTGATTCGGTAACGCGTCCATGTTGACGGCAGGAGCCTCCATAGTGCCCGGTCCCTCCCGGACTCCGTTCGCCAAGTGGCGAGCCTTGCGGCGTTCGTGCCAATAATTCCGGTGGCTCTCGCGCCATGCCCGACATGCATCGCGCTGGTTCGCCAAGTACTCGGGGTCGGCGAGCAACTTGGCCCTCTGCCACTGAGTCTTTCGCGCCCGCTGACATGTTGGCTGGCCACAATACCGCTGATCTTTGATTCGAGGGTTGGTCGGTACGGTTCGACGGCAACAAGAACAGGTGATGGTTGGCATCAAGGTGTCCCTCCGGAACACCATAACGCTCGCCGCGACAGATCAGGGAAGGAGGAAAATCAGATTCAGGAAGAAAAACGAAGAAGGCTCAGGGGAAACAAGGTCGGAAAGAGAAGAATCGACAGAACTGCGGAGTTATAGGTCGCCGGACCTGTGGACTTTTTCACCGGCCAAAACTGCGGACTTTTTGTACG
>CAYSFY010000045.1:0-17124 GCA_964430285.1 uncultured Desulfobulbia bacterium | reverse complement strand
CCGGCGTTAATAATAAGTTGCGTGGTTGCGCCCCCTAGGGTCTGCAACCAGGAAACTTTGCTTTTCAGGCCTCATAGTCCGCCCTCCGCTGGTTCATGCCATCCATCGGTATTGCCCTTGGCTATCTGCCTGGGTGCTCTGTTCTTGACCTTGATCAGCCCCAAGCCTTCAGCCTTTTTGACTGACCTAGACACTGTGGACTTGTTGATGTTGAGCTCTGTGGCGACATCCTTTTGGGTGAGGCCATCATTCATCAGCTCGACCACCCGATCAAAGGTGCTATCCTCCACGGTCCGAGTTTCCCACGTCATCACCCCGTCATCATCGGTACAGAGTCGCGCCTCAATAGGCCGCACGTCATCACCGTATACACCACGGGCCTTTTCAAAATGGACCTCGAAAACTGCCCCCTGGTCTGGTTCGTAGTCAACCGGACGGCGCAGAGCAATGACGGTATCAAGCACATCCTCCCGGCGACTGGTGCCCCTCTGTGCCCCTCCCTTTCCAGAGTGATGCACGAACAGCACAGAGCGCCCCATTGCTCGTTGTTTGAGCGCCCAGGCCTGCACAGGCGTCCATCCGTCTGCCTCATTCTCTCTTGCGCTCGATAGCGTGCTGATGTTGTCCACAATGATCAACCTGATCTCATCGGTAAGAACGCTTTCAATTGCGGCCTGGCCCTCGTCTGTGTCGATCCGGGGCATACCTTCCGGTTGAAGATCCGGGGTCAGCAAGATGAATGGAGCGGCCGGTTCTCTTTCGTTGCTGGTGATGATGGCGCTTAACCGCTCTTGCATAACCGGCCCCGGCATCTCGCCATCAATGTACAAAACGCCCACGGCTGCCGGTGCTTGCCATCCGAGATACATGCCGCAAGAGACGCAGGCATACGCTACCCCAAGAGCAAAATGGGTCTTTCCTATGCCGCGGTAGGCGTAGACCATGACCAACCCTTGGGACGGCAACCAAGGGGCAAGAAGGCTTTTCCTTGGTGGAAATTCACGGGCAAGGAAATCGTTGATGGTGATGGGCATCACTGCGGGTGGCCTGCATGTCCGTTTGGTGGTAGTGACATCAACGGTGCGGAGTATGAGGTCTACCAAGTCGCCGGGGTTTTCGCCCTTTAGGCAGCGGGTGGATATGTCACCGGCTAAGGCCAGCAACCGCCGCCGCCTCGAATCGTCCCTGACAATCGTGGCGTATGCACTCACGTTGCCCATCGTCGGGATCACATCAGCCAGACCGGCGACAAATCCGGCCCCACCTACTTGTGCCAGATTGTCACCGAGTTCTTTCACGACCGTGATAAGGTCCACCGGCTCGCCGCGTCGGGAGAGCTTCATCATCGCGCGAAAGAGAATGCGGTGTTCGCCCCGATAAAAATCGTGGTCGGTGACGCTTTCCGCTGCTGCCACCAGGGCACGGGGGTCTAGCAGAGCACACCCAAGGAGGGCCTGTTCAGCTTCGAGGGAATGGGGCACCGCGTTGCCGGTGGTCATCGGATCCACCTCATTCCGGGGTTGTGGGGGCGGTCATTCCACGCCGACCTGTAGCGTTAGCAAGAGGCCGGTCGTTAATCCAGGCCTCAAGCTGATCGTCGTAATAGCCAACTTTGCCAGGGGATATCTGGACTCTCGCCGGAAACTCCCCGGCCATTTCGAGCCGTCGAGCTGTGCTGGCCGATATGCCAGCATCTTGTAATGCTTTTTTCCGTGGTATGATTCTTCGTCTCATTTCTTTTTTCCTCCTCGGGATGAATTGAAGTGTTGAGGAGAAAATAGCACAGGCCTGCTTTGGCATCAATAAGATATGTGCTTGATAATGCGTCATTATTCCGGCAAGATGATTTGCCGGAAACTATTTTTATTGAGACGGGGACAGCGGTATTGTTTTTGCTAAAGGTGGGTGACGAGAGGTAAAAAGTGGGGGTAGGGTGGGCTATAAGTCCTTCAGTCTCTTGATGACATCCGGTGGAATTTCTTTGATGGTTTTGTAGTACGTGGTTTTTTCTATTTGGAACCCATGCTCATTCTTTAATCTTTTTTGTAAGATGGGCAATATGGTCTTATCGTCAGGGATAAACCCTTCATCGCCCTTCAGTTTGCTTTTCTTCGCCACTTCTAGTCTTTCTTCTCGAATTTTAATGTAAAGGTTATTTATGATTTCACCTTCTGCTTTAGCCTTTGTCGCTTTCGGTATGCCGATATTTCGGCTCATGGTGTTGGATCTTTTTTGGCGAGTTCCCCCAACTTCAGAAATGATGTCATCCTTTATTGACTCCCTGAATTCTTTCCAATGCTGCTCCAGGCGGTCTACATGCGGCAAGGTGATTTCAACCCACAAGCTGATGCGCGCTGGCAACAGGTCTTCCCCTCCAGGTTGTAGGAAAATAGGCTCATCGGACCACCTTTCACTGTTCACTGGCAAGCTTACAAACTGGCCGTCAGGTTTTGCTATAAGGTCATCAAGGTCCGGGTCTTCCTTTTCACAAAGGGGGTCTAAATGGAATATCCCAAGGGAAATGATCTTCATGGCAGTCAATGATCTCCTCTGCCTCCAATATAATTTGGAGTGCCGCTTGAGTAGTGTTGTGCTCCCACTCCCATTGCCTTGGTAACTCAGGGCGCTTTTTGTACTTGCCTGTTTTAGTAGGCCCCCATTCCTTGCTTGTTTCAACCCACCGCCCTTTGGGATCCCCCTTGCCGCGGTACTTGTACAGCGGATCAATAATCCATCTCCCTTTTTTGCGTGCGTCTTCACGGTACTGTTCCAGCGGGGCAATAACCCATTCCCTGATATTCTCTACCGCAATGTCGTTGTAGTGCGGGTATTCCACCCTTTCACGAATTTCACTGATATAATTTTCACTGACTTCATCGATCAGGTGTTCTAAGTAGGTAAAGCGTGGTGGTAATTCCATGGGGGTTGCGCTCCTTCAAGCGCCTTCACTGAAAAAATACCCTGCCAAGCCGGGTGAAGGAATCCGGCCTTTTCGGTGGCCAGACCTAGGCAGGGTAAACTTGTGCTTTTATGCTGTCTCATGTTTCATCATGTGGACCTCAAGGGAAGTAACGATATATCTCTTTGCGGTGAAGCACTCGAACGAAAGTGACCGTATCATCTTCAATGATCAGCCCAACCCTGAAATGGCCGATCCTGATTCGATAGTAAGAACCTTCCGCTTTCAGCTTTTTCAAGTTGACTATGGCTGTAACGCTGTCGGCGGCCTCTACCTGCAAGATGATTTCCTTGACCTTGGCCAGGATGTCTTTGTCCATGGCATGCCGACCCAAGTCCTTGACGAAGCTCTTCCTGAACGTTGTCTTCATGCCTTGCCTTCCAAGATGGCGAATACCTCAGTCCGGCTGACTGGCTCCGTGGTCTCACCTTCTTGAATGGCGTGAATCATGGACAGGTCTTCCATGGCATCGACCAGGAGGTCATGCACCACGTCTTTCTTTTCTTCAATGGCCTCCATGATGGCCTGTTTGAATATCTCTTTAAGTGCCCCTGTCTCAATGATGGCTTCCATTTTGTAACGCTCCTGCTGAGGGTTATGAAACTTTTCTGATTTCTGACTGTCGTTTCATGTAAATAATTTTTCCCGCTTCCGGCTCGTCAATGCCGACTATCTGCCGTAGCTTTTTGGCCCATTGTTCCAATGCCTGGCGCTTCTCTGTGTCGTAATTGTAACAGTTATAGACGGCAAGAATCCCTTGGAGTTTATGGCCTAAAACACGCTCTGCCACCACGTCAATGACCCCCAACTCGGCTAATCTGGTGCGGAGGGTTCTCCGTAGGTCATGGGGGGTAAAACGCTCTTGAAGACCAATCTCCTGCCAGTGCCGCAGAATGGCCTTGGAAAGAGCGTGTGAGGTCATGGGGGTGGCTTCCCTATCGGTGGCTTCCTTGTAGCTCGATTTGAACACACACGGACATTCTCCGGAATACGCCCTTGCTTGTTCAATGACCTCCAGTGCCATGCTGGAGAGCGGCACACAGTGCGCTTCCTTCCCCTTCATCCTTTCCGCAGGGATCTTCCAGACTTCGCCGTCTATCTCGTCCCAGGTCATACCGCAGACCTCGCCAGGCCGCTGGCCAGTGAGCAGAATCATTTTCAGCGCCAGCTTACTGAGTCGGTAAATGTCTATTGCCACGTTGTCCAAGTCCAGGGCCGACCACAACAGCTTGATTTCCTCATCGGTCAAGACTCGGCTCCTACCCGTTTCCGTCAGCTTCTTGATCCGGGTGCAAGGTGAATCTTCGATGATGCCACGCTCTGCGGCGAAGTTGAATAACCGGGACAATGCACCATGAACACGGTTTCGGGTAATCGGTGCTCGTAATGCTACGTCATCCAGGAGCAGCACAATGTCCCGCCTCTTTACTTCCGCCACTTTGCGATTTCCCCAGGCAGGCAGAATGTCATGTTCGAGCAGCCGGCGTGTGTCCTTGCCCGATCTTTTATGTTGAAGTTCTCTGTCCCACAATTCGGCAATGATGTCGCTGAAGGTTGGAGAGGCCTTGTAAATGGCGTTTGCCGCCATTTTTGCGGCGCCAGGGTCAACACCATTGCGGATGTCGCGCCAAGCTTTCTCAGCCTTGATCCGTGCATCCGTCAGGCCAAGAGTGGGATAATCGCCCAAGTTCATGCGTCGGGATCGTCCATCAAAGTTGTATTTGATGAACCACGTCTTTTTTTTGCCGCCGACACGGAGGCCAAGCCGACCTTTATCTCCAGGGCTGGCGGTGTCTTTGTCCCATAATTCGATCCTCTTGCCAGGAATGGGCTTTTTGCGATCAACTGTCAGCTCGCTAAGCATCAGTTATACCTCCATTTTTTTCTCAGAAACTGGGTCAAGAATTGGGTCCATAATCCGTGCAACCAAGGATGAAATGATGTGAAGTGTTCTGGTGATACAAATAATTGAATTTAGGTGCAAAGTCAATTGTTTTTGGCGGGAATGGTGAGGGGTAAAATGATGTGAAAAGGGATCAAATTTGAATGGGGTTCAAGGGGCCGGAGGTTCGAATCCTCTCATCCCGACCAGTATTGATGGGGCTTGCAAAGGAATTTGCAAGCCCCTTTTTTATACTCAATTAGCAACAATTAGCGACACGCCAGTGGTATTAGTCTGGAGGAGAGTAAAAGCGAGTGGTAATCGTCTGCTGCGCCGCCGGAAAATCAAAGCGTTCGATCAACCTTTCCAACTCCGCCACATCGCTGGTGGTGTAATTTCTCATGATCACCCCCTTTTTTTCCTGCCACAGCTGGAGCACCTTGAAGTCGTTTCGCTTCAGTAGGATCTGAAGATTGCTAAATACCGCCATCAGCTCTTGCTGGTCTCCGGGGGCGATCCCCTCCTCCTGTTTATGACTCTTCATGGTGTCGATGAGACGGTCAATAGAGCCTTTGACCTCCTCTAGGGTCTGCCTGAAATTTTCAAAACAATCCTGTAAGTTGGCGGTATTTTCCGTGCTGGCCTTTTCCAGTTCGGCAGCAGCCTTTTGGAGCCCCAGGGCGTTGATACTGCCCGCCGTCCCTTTGACCGTGTGCACCAGCCGCCGCGCCGTCTCCAGGTCACCCAAGCGCCGGGCTTCTAGGATAGCGTCCAGGATATTCTCATTCTCATCATTAAATTGCTTGAGTAGATTGAGGTATAACTCCTTTTGCCCCTCAAGCCGTTGTAACCCACCGCTAATGTCAAGCCCGGGGAGCCAGGGGGGGAGATCGGCAATTGGCTTTTGGCCTTGACTGTCCGGCAAGCTTCGCCGCTCTACAGCACATTTTCTTCTATCCGTAACCCCGCCACGTCGTTCCTGGCGCTTGACTCGACGATCATCAATGGCCAGAGCCGCCATGACCGCCGCTTGCCGCTGCTCCTGCCCCTGATCATCTGGCCCTGTTTGCTCGCTTCCGGTCATGATGGGGGGCTGGTTGGCAGGGGTGACGTGCTCACCCGCACCAGCATTCGCTGGGCCACCATCGACCATTGGTCCTTGGTCACCCTGTGAACCGGGGTGTTGACCAATGAGCCCTTTAAACCCAAGCACGAGTTCTTCATAACACGCACGGGGGAGGTGTTCCCCCTGCGACAGGTCACGGCTCTCGACCTCCTGGGCCAGAGCGGCCCACTCCTTGAGGCCCATATTGAGTAAGGTGCCTTTCAGGGCATGGCCCGCCATGGTTAACAACGCCTGATCATCATGCCCCAAGGCCCGACCCATATCGGCAAGATGGACTGACACGGATTTGAGGCCAACCGCAATCATTTGTAGGACGGTAGCATCGTCCATGTCAAATTTCGCGCGAAAGTGTTTCTCGATTTGGCGTAAGTCCACGGGAGTGCGCATCACCTGGCGCGCAGGAGTGGTAACCGTTGTGGTTGCTGGCGTTGTCGGCGCCGGTAGCGGCCGGCGCTGTTGTGTTACGATCGTGAGAAGTGTGGACGGATCCAGCGGTTTGGTGAGATAATCGTCCATGCCGGCCTGCTGGCAACGGTGGTGGTCACCGGTCAAGGCATGGGCGGTCATGGCGATGATTGGCATCCTGCCCCCTTTGAGCCGTTGGTGGAGCTGCCTCAGGAGTTCAGGGGGGTCAAGGCGCGGCTCCTGCCCTTCCCCCTGCTGCTCGCAGTGGCGAATGATGCCGGTTGCCGTCAAGCCATCCATGACCGGCATCTCCACATCCATCAAGATCAGGTCAAAGGGGCTTTGGCTTAAGAGCTCCAAGGCGTGGTGGCCGTTTTCCGCGAGCGTTACCGTATGTCCTGCCTTCTCCAGGATAATCCTGGCCAGATCACGATTGACCTCAACATCGTCAACCAGGAGGATACGAAGGGGCTCTGCCACGGGCAGGGGCATGGTGCTGGCCTGCTTACCCTCCGTCTCGTGGTCCGGCGTGAGCTGTTGGCCATACAGGCTGGCGGCAAGGGCGCGCTTAAAGTCATTTTTGGTCACGGGCTTGGTCACCAAAGAGCAATGCCCCTGTTGACCCAGCCGCTCAAGCAGCGTGGGGTTGGTCACGGTGGTGGTCATCATGATTACCGGCACGGACAACGAATGCCTCTCCCTGATGGCGGTCAAGGTCTCCATGCCATTCATCTCCGGCATATCGAGGTCGAGCAGGATGAGACCATAGGACTGTTCAACGCCCGCCTGATGCAATGAGCGGATGGCCTCTTCACCACTGGCGGCCATATCCGAGGTGAAGCCCCAAGCGGCCAGCAGCTCTTGCAGGAGGAGGCGGGCTGGCGCCAGATCATCGACAATGAGGCAATGCGGTAGAGGGCGACGCTCGTCAAATGCGAGGTCTGGGGAGGCTGGGACCCCCTTGGCAAAGCGGGCGGTGAAATGAAAGATGGTGCCACTCTCCGCTCCGTTCTCCACCCATATCCTGCCTTGGAACAGTTCGACCAAGCGTTTGGAGATGGAGAGCCCCAGCCCGGTACCGCCATAAGTCCTGGTTACCGTTGGGTCGGCTTGGGTGAAATTTTCGAAGATGCGGTCATGGTGCGCGCTGGGGATCCCAACTCCGCTATCGGTTACCGTAAACTGGAGCCACGCGTCTTGGGGGGCATTGGCAAGGCAGTCCACCTCCACCCGGATATGACCTGTTGGGGTAAACTTAATGGCGTTGCCGATCAGATTGAGGAGAATCTGTTGGAGGCGGAGGGCATCACCCAGCAGGGAGGTCGGCACCAGGGGCGGTAAACGATAGAGGAGCTCCACTCCTTTTTCCTGGGTCCGCACCGCCAGGGTGTTGACCACGGACTCGATGGCCTCCCGCAGGTCAAAGGGGCGTTCCTCAAGCTCGATCTTGCCGGCCTCGATCTTGGAAAAATCGAGGATGTCGTTGATCAACAGGAGCAGGGAGTTGCCGGAATCCTGGACGATGCGCAAGTATTTCCGCGGTTCACGGGGCAGGGGACAATCAAGGGCCAGACCGGTCATGCCGATGATGGCATTCATCGGCGTGCGGATCTCATGACTCATGGTGGCCAAGAAAGCGCTCTTGGCCTGGTTGGCCTTTTCGGCCGCCTCCTTGGCCCGAATCAGTTCCAGATAGTTCTTGACCCTGGAAAGCAGGATCGGCGGGCTGATCGGTTTAGTAATGTAGTCAATGGCGCCAAGCTCCAGGCCTTGACGTTCATCCTCCTGGGCGGTCATGGCTGAAATAAAGATGATGGGGATCGGCCGGGTCTTGGGGTCGGCTTTTAAACGACGGCAGACCTCGAAGCCATCGATGCCCGGCATCATGATGTCAAGGAGGATGAGGGAGGGAGGGTACTTGGCCACGCTGCGCAGGGCAGAATCGCCATCAATGGCCACCCTGACTTCATAGGTGTCAGCGAGAAGCTCGACTAAGATGTCGACATTCTCTTCGGTGTCATCGACCACCAGGATGGTGTGTTTTGCAAACTCGGACATTAGGGTAACGGCAAGGGGTTGACTGAAGGCTAGGGGGTGAGTCCACGCGGGTGAACTAGTTCGGCCGTGGCATCAAGTTGATCCGTTCTTCCTCGTAGTCGGCAAACTCGAAGGCTACTTGGCGGAAGGTCTCCTCAATTTCCAAAAAGGCGTCCACCATGTCGGGATCAAAATGTTGACCTCTCCCCTCGCGAATGATGGTCACGGCCTTGGCATGGGGAAAGGGCGGTTTGTAGACCCGTTTGCTGACCAGGGCATCGTAGACATCGGCCAGGGCCATAATCCGTCCGGCAACGGGAATCTCATCTCCGGCGAGACCTTGCGGATAGCCGGATCCGTCCCATTTTTCGTGATGGGAGTAAGCGATCTCGCGGGCAACGTCGAGAAAGGATTCATAGGGCAGATCCTTTTCACAGCGCATGATCACATCCCTACCATAGTGGGTATGTTTTTTCATCTCGTCAAACTCTTCCGGCGTGAGTTTGCCCGGTTTTAACAAGATCGAATCGGCTATGGCCACTTTGCCGATATCGTGGAGGGGGGCGGATTTGTAGAGGAGTTCGATGGTTGCCGGGCTCAACAGCTCCTTGAATTTCGGCCACGTCCGCAGCCTCTCGGCCAGCACCCGGACGTACCCCTGGGTCCGCTTGATGTGGCCGCCGGTCTCCGGGTCCCGGCACTCGGCCATGACCCCCATGTTCTGGATGATGACATCCTGGGTCTGTCGTAACTGGGTAGTGCGCTCGGCGACCAAGCCTTCCAGGTCGTCTTGATGACGCTTCAAGAGCAGATGGTTGTGGACCCGGGCCTTGACCATGTCCGGATTGAAGGGATTGGTGATAAAGTCAACCGCACCAACGGCCAAACCCTTGGCCTCTGCCTGCTGATCGGTGAGGGCGGTGAGAAAGAGGACGGGGATCAACCTGGTCCGCTCATCGCTCTTCAACCGGCGAATGACCTCATAGCCGTCCATGATCGGCATCATGACATCGAGCAGGATGATGTCAGGAGAGTTCAGTTCGATACTCTCCATGGCCGCCTGACCATCCATGGCCACTCTGAGCTGGTAGTCATTTTCCAGGGTATGCACCAGGATATCGATATTGGCTTCCACGTCATCAACGATCAGGATGGCGCACTCTGAGAGATCATGCATTTGGGTCCTCTTCATCTCGGAGTTGCATGGTGATGGATTCATGGTCTTTCGTGCGTGGCAAAGTGATTGGCTTAGTGGTATTTGGCAACGGAGGGCAGTTTCTTCTCGGACCTTGGCGGCGCGGAGGAGAGGACTCGGTTCGGGGCCAGGAGCGGCTTGCCGCCAAGGAGCCCGTTGGCTAAGGAGAAGGGCCTAAGTTCGACGGTTTCGCAAAAACCGCTCAACCGCCGCTGGCACGCCCCGTAACACATTGATATTACATTGGCAGATGGTCAGCTTCACGGCTTGTTGCGAGACCATCAAGTTTCGGTTGCGGGTGGCTGCCGGGATTCATCAGTGACCACATCATCCCTGAAAATGCGCGGCGAAGTCAACTTGTTTGTTCTTGCGACAAAGACAACCCACAAAATTTTTTCGACTGGTCCGCTTCTCTCTGCCCACCCGAGATGATTTGGTCTTGTGCCGCTCCTGCATGGTCATTGGTTGAGTTCCCGTAAGAGCGCCGTCATCACCTCTTCAGCCTCCTTGAATTTATAGCGGGCAACCAGGGTGGTGAGTTCACGAAGGGCTGCGCTATACGATTCCGGCCAGTCGTAATGGGCCAACTCAGCCAGCACGGTCTTGCAATGTTTGGGTGCGCCGACGTTTAGATGTGGCCCCAGCCGGTCGAGCAGGGAGATGAGCATCCCTTCGCTGCCGAGCTCTTTGCTCAGGGCGTCATCATCCCCCTTTTTCTCCCGCACCTGGCTGAGGCCGGCCAAGAGGTGGCGCAGGGTAGTGTCAAATTTGTTCAAGGCCTCTGCCGCGTCCAGGGCCGCGGGGTCATTTTTGATCTTTGCCTCCAGTTCCGCCGCCACTGCGGCCAACTCTTCAGCCCCGATATTGCCGGCCACCCCTTTAATGGCATGGACCAGACGCAGGGCCTGGGGGTGCGTTTCCCTCCTCGCCAACAGGTCGGCGAGTTCGGCGGAACTCTTGCTGAAATTTTGTTTGAACTTGAGCAACAGGTTCTGGTAGAGGGTCTGGTTGCCGCCGACCCTGGCCACGCCACTCTTGGTGTCGATCCCCGGTAGGTCGGCAAAGGGGGGCAGGGGGTTTGTGTGCCGGACATTGACCTTGTGCAGGCGGAATCCCGGCAGCTCGCGCTGTGCGCCCTTGATGAATTTTACCAGGGTGGCGAAGAGCAGGGGCGGGTCAATGGGTTTGGTGATATGATCATCCATGCCGGCGGCCAAGGATCTTTCACGGTCCCCGGTCATGGCGTGGGCGGTCATGGCGATAATCGGCACTGATCTCACCGGGGAGGAGAGCCGGCGGATAATCTCGGTGGCGGCCAGACCATCCATCACCGGCATCTGGATATCCATCAGGATCAGGTCATAGTTGCCGTGAACGGCCATGTCCACGGCTTCCTCACCGTTATTGGCCAGGGATACCACCACTCCCGCGTTTTCGAGAATCTCTCGGGCCACCTGTTGGTTGATGCCATTGTCCTCGGCCACCAGCACTTTGGCCCCCCTGAGTTGCTGCTGGTCATCAGCAGTCAGGGCCGGCATGCCGAGTCCCCCCTCATCATGGGGCAAACGGCCCATGGTCTCATGCCGCCGGGCGAACTTGGCGGTGAAGAAAAAGGTGGAGCCCTTGCCGTATTCGCTCGTAACCCCGATCTTGCCCCCCATCAGCTCCACCAGTTGCTTGCTGATGGTCAACCCCAGGCCGGTGCCGCCGAATTTGCGGGTAGTTGAGGTGTCGGCCTGGGAGAAGGCCTGGAAGAGAGAGGCCATTTGCGGCTTGGTCATGCCGATCCCCGAGTCGCGGATGGAAAAGCGGAGCAACACGCTCTCGGTTGATTGCTCAGCCACCTCAATGGTGACCGTTACCTCGCCCTGACTGGTGAATTTGATGGCATTGCCGGTGAGGTTGATCAAGACCTGGCCGAGCCGCAAGGGGTCGCCAATCAAGGCCATGGGTACCTCGTTGGCGATGCTGTACACCAACTCTAGATGTTTCTCCTGGGCCTTGTCCAAACTGATGTTGGTCAGATTTTTCAGGACATCCTCCAGGCTGAAGGGCACCGACTCCAGGTCGAGCTTGCCGGCCTCAATCTTCGAAAAATCCAGGATGTCGTTGATGATCCCCAACAGCCCTTTGGTCGAGGAGTCTATCTTGCCGACGTAATCGAGCTGGCTATCATCGAGTGGGGTCTTGGCGAGGAGGTGGGCCATGCCCATGATGGCGTTCATCGGTGTGCGGATCTCATGACTCATGTTGGCCAAGAAGTCACTCTTGGCCCGGGCCGCGGCCTTGGCCGCATGCATGGCGGTCTGCACATCCCGCATCATCTCCGCTTGGATGTGGTTGGCCTGTTCCAGTTCGCGATTTTTCTGAAGGATCTCCTCTTCCGCCAGTTTACGCGCTGTGATGTCGTTTTTGATGGCGACATAATGGGTCGTTTCCCTGAGTTCGTTCTTCACCGGGCTGATGGTGACCTGCTCGTAGTAGAGTTCGCCGCTCTTCTTCTTGTTGATGAGCTCTCCGCTCCAGATATCGCCTCGGGACAGGGTCTGCCACATACGCTCATAGAACTCGGGGGGTTGCTTGCCCGAGTTCAGGATCTTCGGGTTCTGGCCCAGGGCCTCGGCCACGCTGTAACCGGTCTTCCTCTCAAAGGCGGGATTGACATACTCGATGGTGCCCTTCAGGTCGGTGATGATGATGGACTCCTCCGACTGCTCGACGGCGTTGAACAGCTTGTTTCTCTCCTCCCTGGCCTTGATCACTTCCGAGATGTCGCTGAAGGTGATGACCGCGCCGCTGATCACGCCATCGACCACAATGGGGTAGGAGGCGTATTCCACCGGCAGGGAGGAGCGGTCTTTCCGCCACAGCCACTCGTTGTCGACGTGGGCGGCAACCCCGGTGCGAAAGGCACAGGAGATTGGGCACTCCTCCCCGGGGTAAGGGGAACCGTCCGGTTTGCTGTGGTGAATGGTCTCGTGCATCTCCCGGCCCAACAACTCCTCCGGCGTATAGCCGACCATGGCCGCGCCGGCGCGGTTGATAAAGGTGCAGCACCCTGTCATGTCGATGCCATAGATGCCCTCCCCCGTGGAGTCCATGAGCAGGCGCAAATGCTCGGCATAGGCCTGCATCTTGGTGTTGGAGGCGTTAAGTTCGTTGCTCCGTAGACGGATGGTCTCTTCCATGTGGGCGAATGAGCTGGAGATGGCGGCGGCCATGGCGTTGAAGCGTTGGGCAAAGAGCATGAACTCGTTGTTGGCGCACACCTCGGCCCGCACCGCATGATTGCCCGCGGCCATCTGTTCCGTGTCACGCATCAGGGCATTGAGCGGCTGGATGATGCGGCGACGCAGATAGAGGAGATTGATGTAGAGCACGATGATACAGATGAACGACAGGATGCCGCGCGAGAGGAGAAAGAGGTGCTCCGCCTGATTCATCTTGGTGACCAACAACTGCACCAGGTGGTCGATCTCCTTTTCCACAAAGGTCTGGATCTGTTGTTGATCGTGGAGAAGAAACCGTTTCTCCTTCTCCGGCGAGGCCAGGATGATGGTGTTGAATTTGGGTTTGAACTCCGTGAGCCAGCTAGCGGCGAGGCGCTCCAGAATCGCATTGATCGCTTGATCGGGGAACTTTTTGATGCGGTAGCGCGAACTCCCTCCCCGCAACTCCGCCAGGATCTCTTCAAAGCGAATCATCTCCCTGTTGACCTGGCCCAGGGTCTCATCCCTGCCGGGACTCGCCTCGTCCGAGGCGTTGGCAATCAGAAAGGCAATCTTGAAGATCCTCATCCTCTCGGAACCGGCAAGGTTGACTGCCTCGGAGAGGCCGGCGATCTGCGTGGAAAACCAGAAGCCGTTCATGATAAAGGCGAGGAGAATGCAGATGACCGAGGCGTACAGCACCAGAAACGACCGGCGCATGGGCACGAATTTGTTGTTGGCCGGGGAAGTTTTCATCAGGCACCTGTCTCATGGGGGGTATATGGTCACCGCACGGCTGTTGGCGGATACTCTGTTATACAATATTGCCATGATTCGCGTCGCCATTTTGTGACCAGTCAAGGGGATGTCGGGGCTAATCTCTCAGGGGCCGTGCCGACAAACCACGCAAAGGGGATAACTCTATTGGAGATTGAAATTTATGCGCTAAGTCGGTAAGGTGTTGGCCGCACAAGGTCGGAATCCAGCAAGGGGTGCGAGCCCGTTAACCAAACGACATACAAGGAATTTCTATGAACGACACCATAGGTTTTATCGGCGGCGGCAAGATGGCGGAGGCCTTGATCCAGGGGATTATTAAGGCAGGGTTGGTCGGGCCGGAACGGATCCACGCGGCAGACCCGGATGCCGGGCGTCGCCAGCTCCTCGGCGAGCAGTACGGGGTCAACACCCATGCCCGGGCCAGTGACTGTGTCGGGGCCTGCACCATCCTGATCCTGGCGGTGAAGCCCCAGGTCATGGGCCCGGTCTTGGATAGCGTCAAGGCCGGCATCACCGCCGAGCACCTGGTAATCTCCATTGCCGCCGGCATCCCGCTCTCCTTTTTGGAGGCGCGCCTTGCCGGCTGCCACTGCCGTCTGGTGCGGGTGATGCCGAACACCCCGGCCCTGGTCCAGGAGGGGGCCTCGGCGCTTAGCCCCGGCCGGTTGACCACGGATGGGGATATGGCCAGGGCGCGGGCCATCTTTGATGCGGTGGGGCGGAGCGTGGTCCTGGCCGAGCAGTATCTGGATGCGGTCACCGGCCTTAGCGGCTCGGGACCGGCCTATGTCTTCAGCTTCATTGAGGGGTTGATCGACGGCGGGGTCAAGGTCGGCTTAAGCCGTGCCGATGCCCAACTCCTGGTGCTGCAAACCGTGTTGGGGTCGGTGAAGCTGGCCATGGCCAGCAATGAGCATCCGGCGGAACTGCGGGCCATGGTCACCTCACCGGGGGGCACCACCATTGCCGGGCTCCATTGCCTGGCCCGGGCCGGCTTCTCGGGGATCCTCATGGATGCGGTGGAGGCGGCGACTCAGCGTTCCATGGAACTTGGCAAGCTGGTCCAAGGGTGATGAAGCCAGCCCTGCGGATGACCAAGGTCGGCATCATCCTGCGCAAGGGGTCTGCCGAGCCGCGGGTGATTGCCGCGGAGCTTGCGGCGTGGTTTGCCGAGCAGGGGATCACCACGGTGATCGATGAGGTCCTGCCCGACCTGGACCTGTTGGTCATCCTGGGTGGCGATGGCACCCTGCTCCATGTGGCGGACTTGGCCAGCCAGTATGCCATCCCGGTGGTGGGGATCAATCTGGGCGACTTGGGTTTTTTGACCGAGGTGGCCAAGGATGAGCGCTACCAGGCCTTAACCGCCATTGTCCAAGGGGAGTGCGCCGTTGAACGACGGATGATGCTGAAGGCCAGACTGGTGGGCAGGGATGGGGAGAGTGAGTGGCAGTATGCCCTAAACGACGTGGTGATCAGCAAGGGGAACTTGGACAGCCTGTTGAAACTGTCCACCTGGGCCGACCATGAGTACCTCACCACCTACCGGGCCGATGGCCTCATCTTCTCCACCCCCACCGGGGCCACGGCCTATAATCTGTCTGCGGGCGGGCCCATTGTCCACCCCACCTTGCACTCCATTCTGGTGACCCCGATCTGTCCCTTCATGCTGGACAGCCGGCCGGTGCTGCTGGCACCCCAGACCAGACTGACCTCCCGGCTGATCGCCCCCCATGTCACCGCGGTCAAGGTGATCATCGACGGACGGATCATCTGGGACATGCAAGGCGATCAGACCTTGGAGGTCATGGCCTCCGACCGCACCCTGCAACTGATCGGTTCGCCACGGAAAGGGTACTTCGAGATCCTGCGCAATAAATTAGGCTGGGGAGGGAGCGACAACGGGTTGGGGGTGGAAGTCCATGCCGGCCAGTAACTCCTTCATCTTGTCCAGATCAATGGGCTTGGTCAGATAGCCCTCGCACCCTCCGCGCACCAGGGCCTTCATGATATTCTTGGGGTCATCCAGGGCCGTGGTCATGATGACCTTGACCGCGTCCTTCCCCCCGATCCTCCGTTGCCGCTCCAACTCCCGGATCTTCTTCAGCAGGGTATGGCCATCCATCTCCGGCATCATGATGTCGAGACAGATCAACTCGTAGGGGGTCTTTCGGTCCAACATGCCGTCCACGGCAATCAAGGCCTCGGCGCCATTGCTGGCCATGTGACAGGTGCCGTAGGGCTTCAAGAACTCCTGCAACAACACCCGGCTGATAAAGTCATCTTCCACCACCAGTATATTCATCTCTCCCACCATCTTTTGATTTTTGATTCTCTTCATATCATCCCAATAATTTTAAAGTCTCGGCTGCGATATTGTCAAGGGGGACCAGCCGTTCGGCCCCGCCCCGTTTGTAGGCCTCGTTAGGCATGCCAAAGACGATGCAGGACTCCTCGTCTTGGGCCATGGTCCGCGCCCCGGCTTGGCGCATGGCGAGCATGGCATTGGCGCCGTCGGCCCCCATGCCGGTGAGCATGATGCCGATGGCGTTGGCACCCACCTGTTCCGCCACCGACTGCATCATGACGTCCACGGATGGGCAGTGGCCGCTGACCTTTTCGCCGGGGGTGCATTTGACCTGATAGATACCACCGGAACGGTGGATGGTCATCTGCTTCTCGCCGGGGGCGATGAGGATGCGGCCGCTCATCACCCGGTCGCCGGTCTCGGCCTCCTTGACCTCCATGGCGCAGAGGGTGTTCATCCGGTCGGCAAAGAGCTTGGTGAAGCCGGAGGGCATGTGCTGGACTATCACCACCCCCGGGGTGACGGCCGGGAAGCGGGAGATCACGGACTTGATCGCCTCGGTGCCGCCGGTGGAGGCGCCGATGGCGATGACCTTGTCCGTGGACTCGGCCAAGGCCTTGGTGGCGGTGAGCACCTGTTGGCTAGGCAGGATGGCCCTTTTGGACTTCCAGTGGGAGACGTTGGCGGTGGAGGCGATCTTGATCTTGGTGCACAGCTCGGTCATCATCCCTTGCAGCCCCCGGGCCAGATCACTGGTGGGCTTGGAGACGAAATCCACGGCCCCGGCCTCCAAGGCTTGTATGGTGATGGCCTTGCCCCGTTGGGTGAGGGAGCTGACCATGACCACCGGGATCGGGTATTGGGGCATGAGCCGGCGCAGAAATTCCACGCCGTCCATGCGCGGCATCTCCACATCCAGGGTCATGACGTCAGGCTGCAGGCGGACCAGCAGGTCACGGGCGGCGTAAGGGTCCGGCGCCGCGCCCACCACCTCCAGGGCCGGGTCACGGCTTAACCCCTCGCTGAGGATGGTACGCACCAGGGAGGAGTCGTCTACGATAAGAACGCGAATGGTTTTTGGCGGCATGGCTTTAACTGATCAATTACGAATTAAAAATTACGAATGACGAATGAAAAAAAATATTATTGCTGATTAGTCATTAATAATTCGTAATTCGTAATTAGTTAGAGAGGGCTAAGGTTGACAAAAGAGAGAATTGGCT
>CAYSFY010000044.1:22896-25678 GCA_964430285.1 uncultured Desulfobulbia bacterium | reverse complement strand
ATTTCATCTCGTAGCCGCTACAGGCGACAGACAGTTGGTCGAGATGTCCGGACCGCCGGGTGCATCCGGCGAATCGCATGTTGACACCGGTATGATTTTGTAATATCAGCTGTGATGGTTTCCATTTGTCAGATACTTTAAGTCGGGCCGCTGGGGCGGCTTGCGAAAACTATTGAGAGGGGAGAACGATATGCCTCGTTTGTTGAGCATGACATATCTATTGTTGGCCATGGTGCTGGCCACTACCACCGCCACTGCGGCCACGGCCACGGCTGGGGACCGCTATGTTGATAACCAAGACGGGACGATCACGGATACCGAGCACGGCATCGTGTGGCAGCGCAAGGACGACGGCGTGGAACGCTCGTGGCAGGAGGCGATCTCCTATTGTGATGCCCTGGAGTTGGCAGGGCACAGCGACTGGAGCCTGCCCACGGACACGCAGTTGGAAGGGTTGATTGCCACTGCCTACTCGCCGACCATTGATCCTCTGTTTTCGGTGAAGCCCTCCTACTACTGGTCGGCCACGGAGAGCACGAGTAGCGCTAGCTCGGCAAAGTATGTCAATTTCTATTACGGCAATACGTATACCTACAGTAAGGATAACCCCTACTATGCCCTGTGCGTGCGGGCGGCCTCCACTGATTCGCGCAAGGGGTTGACTGCCGTATTTGCCGGGGAGCCGGTGGCTGGCAAGCCCTTGACCATTCGCTTTACCCCCACCATTACCGGCGGGGTGGAACCCTACTTCTACGATTGGGATTTCGGCGATGGTAGCACAGCCGGGGCCCGCTCTCCTACCCACGAATTTGCCAAGGAAGGCCTCTATAAGGTCTTGTTGACCGTGTCGGACAATGACGGTGCCGTCTCCGTGGCCAACCAGGAGATCTCGCTGCCGCTGGCGGAGCTCCCGGCTAGCGGAACAACGGCAGGGGCAACGAAGAGCTCGACGGAGAAGGTGCCGGACCAGGCCCAACCGGAACCCCCGGCAGCGGCAGACGGGGCAAAGGCCGAGACGGCCGTCGTCACGGGGAAAGCGCTCTCTCCCAAGGGTGAGGTGGCGACCACGATCAAGGAGGGCGGTGGCGAGACCCGGCCCATGGGCGCGGCAGGGAGAGCACCGGCACCCTTGCAGTCGCCGCGGGGGGGCTTGGTGGTGGATGGCAGTGGTACCGGGGTGCCGTTTACCGGGGGAGCGCTCGGCCATGGACTCTTGTCCTACAGCTTTGCCAATGCCATGGCCGGCGACGGTGATTGGGACAAGGACGGCTCGCTTACGGCCAGCGAGATAGAGGCCTATCTCAATCAGGCGATCAAAAGTCTGTCCAAGGGCCAGCAGAACCCGGAGATCACCAGGGAGGGCGATGACTTCCCGATCTGCGCCTCCCCTGGCAGCACCTATGTACTGGCCATTGGTATTGGCCACGATCTGGCTGGCGCACCCTTGCTTGCCGGACAGGATGCCGAACTGATGAGGAAGGCGGTGGAGGATAAGTGCAAGCGGACTAAGACCATGATGCTGACCGGCACCCATGGCAATCGCCAGGAGATTCTCCACTCCTTGGTGCAGATAGGCTCGATGATCACCACCGACGATACCCTCTTGGTTTACATGGGCGCGGCCAACGGGGTGGACAATGGTCGTCTCAACTGGTACGTCGATGATTCGAGCAAGGAGTTGCCCTGGTTCACCGGCATCTTCCATGATGATCTCGTGCAGTTCGTGAAGACCCTGCCGGTTGATCACCTTGTGGTCCTGGGCGAAAAGAATTGAAGCATTGATGAGCGAAGGGGGGGATGATGGAGCAAACCGATACCCGCGTCAAGGGCGGGAGGATCCTTGATGGTAAGTATTCCGAGCAGTTGGTGAACCGGGTGCGTGACCGGCTGGCGGTGCTCACCGAGTTGGTCAGGCTCAACCCTCCGGTCATCCCCTATCTCTGTGCCTGGAAGCAGGACGACAGGATTATCTGGTATGAGTTTGCCGGCGAGAGTTTTTGCGATCTCTTGCACTGTGACTGCCAGCATCTGGCCGAGGTGCTGCGGGGGGCTATCGTTGACCGACGGGTCTATCGCTACACCGGCCTTGAACATCAGGTGGAAGAGAAGATCATCACCCGTGATGAACTCAGGGGGTCGTGGCGAGGGCTACGCCAAGAGGTGGAACAGAGCGGCACGGTGGAGGCCATCTATAAGGTCAAGGTCAGTGACGAGCGCCATGTCTGGCTGAAGGACCAGGCGACCATCGAACACTTTGACGAGGATGGGATCTGCCTCTCGGTGGGATTTCTCACCGATGTCTCCAAGGAGATGGAGCTGAAGGACCTGTTTGAAAAGATCGGTTACATCGATGAGTTGACCAGACTGCCCAAGCGCTCCATCCTGGACCGGATGTTGGAGGTCAATATCGGCAACTTTCAGCGGGATAACATCGATGACTTTGTGTTGATGATGATCGATGTCGATCATTTCAAGGCGGTCAACGACACCCATGGCCATATGGCCGGTGATTATGTCCTGGCCAATCTGGCTGAGGTGATGACCGCCACCACCCGCAAGCAGGATGAGATCGGGCGCTACGGCGGGGAGGAGTTTTACGGCTTCACGGTGGGCGACATCGAGTTGGGGCTCAGGTTTGCCGAACGTCTACGCAGCAATGTCGAAGAGGCGAGCTTTGTCTATCACGGGCAGACCATCCCCATCACCATCTCCATTGGTCTGGTCTCGGCCTCCGAGTTGGGGGATGCCAAGGAGTTGTCCGCCGATCACATGATCTTTACGG
>CAYSFY010000044.1:20002-22886 GCA_964430285.1 uncultured Desulfobulbia bacterium | reverse complement strand
ACGGCGGACAAAAGGTTGTACGCGGCCAAGCATGCCGGACGTAATCGCGTGGTGTCGGAGTAACTCACGCTACTCACGCTCCCAGCTGCTCCTTGATGGTCCAGGTGAGGGCCACGAGTGGCGCAATGAGGAAGGCGATCAGCAAGGATGCCTTTTTTTGAAAGAGGGGGTCGCTGGCCAGCAGGCCCAGTTCCCCCAGCTCGTGGCCAGCGCCAAGTTGTCCCAGACCGAGGAACAAACTTGTGGCCAGGAGTGCCCCGCCTATCTCGGTTATCACCAACTTTTTGCCGAAGCTGATGGTGCTGTCCAAGAGCAGGTTGACCCAGTTCATCTTGGCCTGCATGGGCTTTAAGGCAGTCAAGGCTTGCCCGGTGGTGCCCAGGAGTTGCATGGCCTCCTGGTAGGTCTTCCCCTCATTTCTTTTGGCCAAGACGCTTGCCTGTTGCAAGGCACTCTCCAAGGGGAGGAGTTGTTGGCCAAACTCCTTGAAGAAGAGTTGATAGCGGTATCCTGCCCAGAAACGGTAGTACCCCTCCCAGGTGGCCTTGAGCTGGTTGATCCTGTCGTAGAGCTCATTGAGTTTTCCTTCCCGCAACTGGCTACTGGCAGCCAACAAGGCCTTGGCCTTAACTCCCACATCAATCACATCAAAGTAGCTTTTGCGCTCGAAGCGTTTCTGCAGTTGCTCCAGGGCGGCATTGTTGGCCTCAATCTGCGGATCCTGATCGGTAAACCACAGGGCGAGGTCAGAGACCTCAAGGGTGGCCTGGGCCAGGGAGTCGCGGGCGCTGCTGGCCATGGTGCCATACTGGGTCGACAGCAGGTCCTCGACCTTATCCTGGATGGGGAGCAGAGTCGGGTCCATCAGTGAGGCCAGATAGAGCACACGTTGATCAATCATCATGGTGCGCAGGAGTTGGCAGGCCTCGGCACCAAAGTTGCCCTTGGCCTCGAGCTGCAGTTTCCGGTATTGGGCGTCAGGGCAGTCGGCCGAGGTGGAGATGATATTTTTGACAGTCTCCCTGGCCTTCCAGGTCTCGCCAATCAGGTCGTAGAAGCGGGAAAGGAGGAGGTCAATGTAGATCTTCTCCTTGGGTTGGGTAATCAAGGATCTCGCCAGTTCCAGGGGGACGCGCATATCCGCCAGACCCCGTTGCTCCAGGGCGATGAAGGCAAGGCCAATGGCCGCGGAAAAGCGGCGGGTGGAGCGTACTTGATTCTCCTTGAGCAGGAACTCCTCGGCCTGGCCGTACTTGCCGACCCTGAGGCAGTCCAGGCCCAGTTGCAGATTTTTGTTGTCGGGTTGCAGTTGCTCGGCTTTGAAGACAGCCTGCCATTTGCTGTATTTGGAAAAGGTGATGCTCCACAGAAAGCGGTTTTGGTAGACGCGGTGGATGTCCATGAAGCCGACAAAGACCATCAGCCCGGGATGCTTGCGGATCTGGGCGGGATCAATGCCGTCGGCCAGCAGCTTAGCCATGGCCCCCGGGTTGGAGAAGACCTGCTGGTAGGTCCTGTTGAGCTGCTCAAAGGGGAGGTAGCCGACCGCCGTGAGACCGTAATGATCCATGGTCAAAAATTTACTGGGACATTTGGCCGGCAGATGGTTGTGCATGCCGCAGTAGAAACAGGGCTTTTCCGGTCCCTGGATCGCCAAGGCGCGGCCGGTGAGCAGCGGCTCCGTCCTGCTGGAGCCGTCATGGGTGAAGGTGAGTTTGAACAGACCCTCCCCCTCTTTCGTGAAGGTGCAAGGCGGCAAGGGCTTTTGGGCCATGAACCCGTCCCATGCCGCCTTTAAGGTCCTGGTGATATGGATGGCTTCAGGGGGCAGGAACTCCCACAACACGGCCTCGGGGTTACGGTAGGCCGGGTTGAGCTCATCGGCCTGCAGCAGATGCACGATAATTTGCAGGGGAAGGGGTTGGCTGCTCTTGGCCCCCCGCAGGTCGTGGCGGGCTTGGCCTATATGGGTCGAGACCGCGGTGATGGCGGCATGGGGGTGGGAAAAGGTGAAGAGGAGGAGGGCCTCGTTGCTGTCGGCATCCTCAAAGCCTCCTTGGCGGAGCAGGTCACGGAGCTCGGTGACAAAGGGTGCCCATTTTGCATTCAGGAGCTGTTTGCCTTGGTAGTGCAGCGGCCTGATGGCGACGAGAATCGATGGGTTATCCATGCCGCACAACAGAGATCAAGGTCACAGACATTGGTCGATGATGGCCGTGGCAACGGCATTTTTGGGGTCCAGGCGGCGCACCCGGCTGGCCCATTGGTCGGCCCGCATCTTGAGGTTGATGTCCAAATAGGCTTGGGCCAGAGTGAGCATCAGATCAAAGTCGTTGGGGAATTTCGGCGCCGCCTTTTCCAGGACTTCAATGGCCTCTTGTTGGTGCCCGGCCTTGAGCAGGGCCTGCCCCATTTTTTTACACAAAAACTGGCGATCAGGGGCGGCATTGATCACACTACGATAGGTCTTGGCGGCCAACTCGTAGAGACCGTGTTGCTGGCACAACTCCGCCACCTCGGCTGCCAGGTCAATATCGTCGGCATTGTTGCGCAGCATGGTCTTGAAAATCTTTTCCGCCTCGGGCAGTTTCTGGCGACCCAGGAGAAGCGAGGCCACCTTGAAGGCGCGATCGCTGTTGCGCGGACTCAATTCCAAGGCCTTGGTGAAATAGGTCAGGGCCTTTTCCGCGTCCCCCAGTTTGAGGGTGATCTGGCCCAGGTACTGGAAGGAGGGGATATCCAAGCGGTTCAGTTCGGTGGCCCGTTGGAAACAGATCATGGCCTTGTCGATGGCCCCTTTCTTGAGGTAGAGTCGGCCCAGTTCGCGCAAGGGCTTGGAGGCCCTGGGGTTGCCCTTGACCGCCAGGGTGACGCACTCAATGGC
>CAYSFY010000044.1:4421-19992 GCA_964430285.1 uncultured Desulfobulbia bacterium | reverse complement strand
TGGCCTGGTCTAGCTGGTTCTGCTCACTATACTCCTCGGCCTTGCGCAGGAGTTGGCTTTGTGGGCTCGGGTGGGTAATTTGGCTGAGGAGTTCCTTGATCTTAAGTTCAAGGGTGGCGGTGACAAAGGGTTTGGTCAGGTAGGCGTCAACGTCGTTTTCAGCTGCCTCGGCCACGATGCTCTGGTTGGTCTCGGCGGTGATCATCAGGAAGGGGAGTTCCTTCCATTTTTTTGACGAACGGATCATATTCAACAGCTCGGTGCCATTGGTCTTGGGCATGTTCCAGTCGGAGATGACGAAATCGATTTCCGGCCCCTCGGAGTTGAGGAGCGTCCAGGCCTCTTTGCCATTGCAGGCCTCATAATAGTGGCGGCCAAAGGAGATGAGCTTCAACATGGCGCGGATGGAACGGCGCATATTGTCCATGTCATCGACAATCAGAAAGGTCATCAGTTTAGGGTCAACGATGGTCATGGCGCTTATGGGGGGGGACGGTCTTACCACCCGTCCGTTGTCGGAATTAAGGTGAAAGGGAGGTCGTGAGGTTGGGCTCTACCCTTTCGGTGAAATTAGTTGGTCGGTAGGGTGAAATAAAAGCGGCACCCCTGACCCGGGGCACTCTCCACCCCGATCTTGCCGCGGTGCAGTTCCACCGCGCGTTTGCAGAAATAGAGCCCCAGGCCGGTACCCACCAGGGCATCTTGCTGGTTGGAGAGCCGGGAGTACTTTTCAAAAAGGACCCCCTGCTGCTCGACGGGAATGCCGGGACCTTGGTCCTTAATGAAGAACTCAACCTTCTGTTTGGCCGCGAACAGATGGCAGCCGATGACAATCTGGGTGCTGTCCTTGGTGTGACCCAGGGCGTTGGTCAGCAGATTCTGCAAGACGCGCAGGATCAGCACCCGGTCCAGGTAGAGGGACCCCTTTAATCCGGGCCAGACCCTTGATGGCGCTTTTCGCCTCCTCCAGCAGTCCGGGGAGAGTGGTCTCCTCGTAGGAGGGCTTGACCTTGCCGTCCTCTATCTTGTTGATGGTGATCAGGTTGCTGATCATGCTCACCGTGCGATCACAGCCAATCTGGGCCGATTCGAGAAATTCGCGATTCTCCTCGCCAATAGAGTATGACATGATGTCCAGGTTGGCCACCACCTCGGCCAGGGGGGCCTTGAGGTCATGGATCAAGAGGCGGTAGAGTTCGTCCCGGAGCTTCTCCTGGTGCTTCAGCTCCTGGTTCTTTTTCTTGAGGGAGTTCCGCTGTCGTTGCAACTCCTTCTGCATCTTCTGCTGGACCAGGATGGAGATGATCAGGCTGCTGAAGTCCAGGAGATAAGCGATGTCCTCCTTCAGCAGGTCCTTGTCCCCCCCCTTGTCCGTGGCGTTGATGACCCCCAGGACCTTGCCATTCTGGATGATGGGGGCGGAGAGGACGGAGTTCTTTTTGTAGACCCCGCCCCTGGATTGGAACCGTTCGTCCTTGGAGATGTCGGGGATGAAGATGGCCTTGCCGGTGCGGGCCACCCAGCCGGCGATGGAGTCATCGGCGAGGGGTTGGCGCTTGCCTACCAACTCGGGACGGGTGGCGGCAATGACCACCAACTCCCGGTTCTCATGGACCATGATCGATCCCTGTTCTACCCCCAGATACTCCAGGAGGAGATGGAGAATGCGATCGAGACTGGTGCTCAACTGGGCCTCTTGGTCATTCAGGATTTGAATGATCAGGGAGATATTTTTGAGCAGGTGATGGGCCTGGCTCAGATCTTTCACGGTGCTGTCCGCAAATAGGGCATTGCTCTCTGTCATGGTTCCACCTGGAGTAGGGTAGGCCTCGGAGTAGGCCGTTTACGGGATTGCGAGATGCGCTGTTGACGGCTCACTCCCACTCAATGGTGCTGGGGGGCTTGGAGGAGATGTCATAGACCACGCGGTTGACGCCCCGGACCTCGTTGATGATCCGGTTGGAGATGGCACCCAGGAGGTCATAGGGGAGACGCGACCAGTCGGCGGTCATGGCGTCGATACTGTCCACGCAACGCAGGGCGATGACGTATTCGTAGGTCCTCTCGTCGCCCATCACCCCCACCGTCTGGATGGGGAGCAGCACGGCAAAGGACTGCCAAGTCTTGCGGTAATAGCCCGAACGCTTCATCTCTTCCAGCACGATGACATCGGCCTGACGCAGGATGGTCAGCCGGTCCTCGGAGATCTCGCCCAGGACGCGGATGGCCAAGCCCGGGCCGGGGAAGGGCTGGCGATAGATGGCCTCTTCCGGCAGGCCCAACTCCAGACCCAGGGCCCTGACCTCGTCCTTGAACAACTCGCGCAGGGGTTCGATCAAGTCGAGCTTCATGATCTCCGGCAGGCCGCCCACGTTGTGGTGGCTCTTGATGACGGTGTCGCCGACAAAGGAGACGCTTTCGATGACATCGGGGTAGAGGGTGCCTTGGGCCAGGAATTTGGCATCCCCGAACTTTTTGGCCTCCTCCTCGAAGATCGTGATGAAGCCGTAGCCGATGCGTTTGCGCTTGACCTCGGGATCGCTGATCCCTTTGAGTTCATTCAAGAAGAACTCCCTTGCGTCCACATGGATCACGTTCAAGCCGCTCTTCTCCTTGAAGAAGCGGAGCACGCTCTCGGTCTCGCCGGAGCGCATCAGGCCGTTATCCACGTAGATGCAGGTCAACTGGTCGCCAATGGCCCGGTGGATCAGAGCGGCGACCACCGAGGAGTCAACCCCGCCGCTTAGGGCGCAGATGACCCGGCCTGTGCCGACCTTGGCCCGCACCGCGGCCACGGTGGCATCGACAAAGGAGTGCATGGTCCACTGGGGCTCGCAGTGACAGAGGCCAAAGATGAAGTTGCGCAGGATATCGGTGCCGATCAGGGTATGGGCCACCTCGGGGTGGAACTGGACCCCGACCAAGGGTTTAGTCCGATGACGGATGGCGGCCTGGGGCGAGTGGGTGCTCTGGGCGGTGACAAAAAACTCCGCCGGTAGCTCTTCAATGCGGTCGCCATGGCTCATCCACACCTGATACTCGGGGTGACCGATCTCCATGCCGGCGAAGATGCCGACAGTGTCCTGGATATCCAGATAGGCCTTGCCGAACTCCCGCTTCACCGCCTTCTCCACCCGGCCGCCGAACTGTTGGGTCATCAGCTGGGCTCCATAGCAGATGCCAAGGACCGGAATGCCCAGATCAAAGAGGCCGGGGTCGCTCAAGGGGGCATCCTGGTCGTAGACGCTCTTCGGGCCGCCGGAGAGGACGATGCCGTTGGGGGCCATGGCCTTGATCCGTTCCAGGGTCAGGTTAAAGGGGTGGATCTCGCAGTAGACCTTCTGCTCCCTGATGCGGCGGGCAATGAGCTGGGTGGTCTGGGAACCGAAATCGAGGATCAGGATCTTTTCTTTGTGGATGTCCATGGTTGGCATTAGGTGATTGAGGTTGATTTAAGCCGTAGCCTATTAGCGGAAAACGGCGCCTACTATGCTGCTGGTCTCGGTTGGCTCAGGCACAGGGGTGCGTGCAGTAAGCCAACACTGCGGCGCGTGGCCACCTCCAGGTTACCCCAGCCGGTAGTTGGGGGCCTCTTTGGTGATGATGACATCGTGGACGTGGCTCTCTTTGAGGCCGGCGGCGGTGATGCGCACGAACTTGGCCTTGTGGCGCAGTTCGTCGATGGAGCGGGCGCCGACATAGCCCATGCCGGAGCGCAGGCCGCCCAGCAGCTGGTAGATGGTGTCCGAGATCGGACCGCGGTAGGGGACCTTGCCCTCGATCCCTTCCGGTACCAGTTTCGACGGGCTCTCCACCCCCTCTTGGAAATAGCGGTCGCTGGAGCCCTGCTTCATGGCCCCCAGGGAGCCCATGCCCCGGTACCCCTTGTAGGTGCGGCCCTGATAGAGAAAGGTCTCCCCCGGGGTCTCGTCGGTGCCGGCAAACAGGCTGCCGATCATGATGGAGTTGGCGCCGATGCCGATGGCCTTGGTCAACTCACCTGAATACTTGATGCCGCCGTCGGCAATGACCGGGATGCCGAACTGCTCGGCAGCCTTGCTGCAGTTATAGATGGCGGTCATCTGGGGGACACCGACCCCGGCCACGATGCGGGTGGTGCAGATGGAGCCCGGGCCGACGCCGATCTTGACGCAGTCGGCCCCAGCCCGAGCCAGGGCCTCCACCGCATCCGGGGTGGCGACATTGCCGGCAATCACCTGGATGGAGGGGAAGGCGGACTTCAGCTCTCTGAGCGCGGTGATGATGTTCTTGGAGTGGCCGTGGGCCGAGTCCAGGACCACCACGTCCACCCCGGCCTTGATCAGCAGTTCGGTGCTGGCCAGGCAGTTGCTCACCCCCACCGCGGCCCCGACCAAGAGGCGTCCCAACTCATCCTTGGCGGCATTGGGGTAGCGCCGGATCTTCTCCAGGTCCTTGGTGGTGATCAGCCCGGTGAGGTTGCCGGCGTCATCCACCACCAGCAGCTTCTCGATGCGGTGCTCATGGAGCAGGGCCTTGGACTGCTCCAGGGAGATCCCCACCTTGGCGGTGACCAGATTGCTGCTGGTCATCACCTCCTTGACCTTGAGGCCCGGGTCGGAGACAAAGCGTAGGTCGCGGTTGGTGACGATCCCCACCAGCTTCGTGCCCCGGCAGACCGGCACCCCGGAGATGTGGTACTGGTCCATGATCGCCTTGACCTCGGCCACGGTGATCTCTTCGCCGGTGGTAACCGGATCCACGATCATGCCTGACTCCGATTTCTTGACCCGCTGCACCTCGCGCACTTGGGCCTCGATGGACATATTCTTGTGGATGATGCCGATCCCCCCCTCCCTGGCCATGATGATGGCGGTCCGGTGCTCGGTGACCGTATCCATGGCGGCACTGACCAACGGCATGTTGAGCCGGATGGTGTTGGTCAAGCGGGTGGAGAGGTCGACCTCGGTAGGCAGGACGTCGGAGGTGAGAGGCACGAGGAGCAGATCGTCAAAGGTGTAGGCATTTTCAAGAACTTTATCGTGCATGGTGGGTCACTCCTTGGGAAAAAATATTGTGCTGACGGTTATTCTAAAATATCTTGATGAATAATTGAAAGAGTTTATTGAGCGTGTCCCGCAATTGAGGTTGACAATCAGGGGATAAACGTTCAAGGAGGCATCTGGCCAACCTAAGCCATTGGCACAAAATAACTCCGGCGTTCACGATAGCCAACACGGCATAAGGAGCCGTAATGGAATGAGCCAGATTGCCCTGGTTATTTCGTGACGGCTCCTAATCAAACCAAGAGAAGCTTGACACTGTTTATGATCATCATCAATCCCCAGAACCCCCAGCCCCGGCTCATCGCCCAGGTGGTGGAGGCCCTCCGCCATGGGGCGGTCATCTGCTACCCCACCGATACGGTCTATGGCATCGGTTGCGACATCTTCAACCAGAAGGCGGTCAAACGCGTGCACCAACTGAAGCGGCGGCCCAACGACAAGCCTTTTAGTTTTATGTGCAGCAACTTGAAGGATGTCAGCACTTACTGCCACATGTCCAACAGCGCCTACCGGTTGATGAAGAGACATCTGCCCGGTCCTTACACCTTTGTCCTGACCACCATGAAGATTGTCCCCAAGATCATGACCAGCAAGCAGAAAACAGTGGGCATCAGGGTGCCGGACAATGCCATCTGCCGGGCCTTGATCGATGCGCTGGGGAATCCCATCCTCACCACCTCCGCCATCTTGGAGGAGAGCGGCGAGCACCTGTCCGAGGCCTACGAGTTGGAAGAGAGACTCGGCAACCTGGTGGATATCATCATCGATGGCGGTCCGGTCTACCCCGAACCCTCCAGCGTCATTTCCCTCATTGGCCCGACTCCGGAGATTTTTCGCCAGGGCAAGGGCGATGTCCGGCAGTTCTTGTCGGACTAGTTCCGGCGGTTTCGCAAATAGCGCTCAACAGTCGCTGGCACGCCTCGTAACACATTGACATTACATTGGCAGATGGTCAGCTTCACGACTTTTTGCGATTCCATCATGGTTTGATGAGCGGGTACTTCAACGACTTGCTCATGGTGAAGTGGAGGGTGGTACGCAGCGGGATGTTCATGATGTTCCCGGTCTTGGGGTTCTTGGTAACCTTGGGCTGGCGTTCCCGAGTACTGAAGGAACCAAACCCCCTGATCTCCACCCGCTGGCCCTTGGCCAGGGCTCGGGCCATGGTCTCGATGAGAAGATCGACTGACTGGGCCAAGTCCTTCTTCAACACCCCCTCCAAATCGCTACCTATCTGTTCTATCAGGTCACCTTTCAACATTGATACACGTTCCTTGCAGGGTTTGCTTACGGATTTTTTTGTGGGTACGCCTTCATGGTGGAGCGAAAAGCCAATTATTGCGCCGGCATTGTCCATTGATACATCAGGCTGGGTGCCATGGGGAGCAGGAGTTTGATGGCGCTTTGCGTCGCTTTGCCGGTCAGCAGGTCGATCAGGGAGAACGACTTGTCCTGCGGATAGATCAGATTGGCTTGCTCTCCCTTAAGACCGGCCAGCTCCATGGCCTGATCAATGGCAGCGGTGAAGTTGCCTAAATGATCGATCAGCCCGAGCTCCTTGGCTTGGCTGCCAGTGAAGATGCGGCCATCGGCCAGGGGGCGGACTGTGTCCAGGCTCAATTTGCGGGCATCCGCCACGGCCTGGATGAACTGCTGGTAGACATCATCCACGGTGGCCTGGAGCAAGGAACGCTCTTCCGGGGTCATGGCGCGGGCCATGGAACCGATATCCTTGTTGACCCCGCTCTTGATGACTTCCTTTTGATAACCGACCTTGTCGAAAATCTTTTCCAGGTTGGCGAATTCAATGATCACCCCGATGCTGCCGGTCATGGTCCCCGGGTTGGCATAGATGCTATTGGCCCCCAAGGCGGCGTAATAGCCCCCCGATGCCGCCACCGAGGCCATGGAGGCGACCACCGGCTTGACCTTTGCCGTCCGTTTGATGTCGGCAAAGATCTCTTGCGCCGCCCCCACCGCGCCACCAGGGGTGTCGATGCGGATAATGACCGCCTTGACCGCATCATCCGCCCGAAAATCGGCCAGATCGGCCAACACCTCTTCAGCGGAGATCATCACCCCTTTGATCTCGATTACCCCGATGCCGTGCCGAGGGGGGAAGAGATCGCCCGGGGAGGGATGGACCAGGCGTAAAATGAAAAAGGCTACCCCGGCCCAGAAGATCATACCCATGGCCCCCAGGACAATGAGTCCAAAGAGGAGAGGATGCTCGTGGCGGAATAGCCCGTTGTTCATATGTGCGTTGAGCCCCGGTCAGTGGAGAGATGCCCTGGCGGGCCACTCTGCGCTGACCGGGGGGGGAGTGACGAATTATTGTCCAGCCTTTTGGGCCGCCATCTCTTCCTGCTTGGCACTCAACAGGTCGCCAATGGTGGAAGGGGTGGATTGCTTCTTCTGGTACTCCTCCATGATGGTCTCTTCCGAATCGGTCAAGGCCTTGATGGAAAGACCGATCTTGCGGTCCTTGGCCGAGACGTTGATGACCCGGGTCTGGATGGTGTTGGTCACCTTGTACACACCGACCGGACTGTTGATCTTCTCCTGGCTGATCTCGGAGACATGGACCAACCCTTCAATACCCTCTTCCACCTCGACAAAGATACCGAAGTCAGTGACATTGGTGATCTTACCCTCGACAATGCTGCCGATGGGGTACTTGGTGATCGCCTCTTGCCATGGGTCTGGCTCCAGCTGCTTGATCCCCAGGGAGAAGCGCTCGTTCTCGCGGTCGATCTTGAGGACCACGGCCTGGATGGTCTCACCCTTGCCGTACTTCTCGGAGGGGTGCTTGATCCGCTCGGTCCAGGAGAGGTCGGAGACATGGATCAGGCCGTCGATCCCCTCCTCGATACCGATAAAGATACCGAAGTCGGTGATGTTTTTGATCTTGCCTTCGATGATGGAGCCCACCGGGTAGTTCTGGGCCACCAGGTCCCACGGGTTCTGCTGCAGCTGCTTCATGCCCAGGGAGATGCGCTTGGCGTCGGCGTCGATGTTCAACACCACCACCTCGACCTTGTCGCCCAAGGCAACCATCTTGGATGGGTGCTTGGCCTTTTTGGTCCAGGACATTTCGGAGACATGGATCAGTCCTTCCACACCCTCTTCCAGCTCGGCAAAGACGCCGTAGTCGGTGATGCTGACCACGCGGCCGATGGTCTTGCTGGCAATCGGGTAGCGCTCCTGCACGGAGGACCAGGGGTCGGCCTTCAACTGTTTGACGCCCAGGGAGACCTTGTCGTGCTCCTTGTCGTACTTCAGGATCTTGACCTCGATCTCCTCGCCCACCTTGAACAGCTTGGAGGGGTGGGATACCCGGCCCCAGGAGAGATCGGTGATGTGACAGAGACCGTCCAGGCCACCCAGATCCACAAAGACACCGTAATCGGTGATATTGGTGATGGTGCCCTTGACGATGGAGCCTTCGATCAGGTTCTCGCGCATGGTGTCGCGCAGCTTGCTCCGCTCCGACTCCAGGATTGCCCGGCGGGAGATGACCACGTTGTTGCGTTTACGATTATATTTCAGGACCTTAAAGTCGTAGGTCTGACCGATCATGGCGTCGAGGTCCTTGACCGGACGCAGATCGATCTGTGAGTAAGGCAGGAAGGCCGGAACGCCGATATCGACAGAGAGGCCACCCTTGACCCGACTCTCGATGACGCCCTGGATGATGCCATCCTCTTCCGCGATCTTGGCGATTGCCTCCCAGACCTTGATGCCGATGGCCTTTTCCCGGGAGAGGCGCAGACCGCCTTCGCCTTCACGTTTTTCGACGAACACCTCAAAGGTATCGCCGACCTTGACCTGTAAGGTCTCTCCATCTACTTTAAACTCGGAGAGCGGTACCGTGCTCTCGGATTTGTCACCGATATCGACAATCGCGAAGTTGCTGGAGATGGCGATTACCGTACCGACGACCACATCACCGACCTTGGCGACCTGCATGTTGTCGCTCTCGCCGAACAGTTCGGCAAAGCTCATGTCGTCGCTGATGTCATTGAACTGCTGCGCGGTTCTGGAAAACAGGGCAACTTTGGCATCACTGCCAGGCGTACCCTTCTCGGCCTGTGTTTGGTTTGTTTCTGTTGTTTCCATGAAAGACAATCCTCCTATATGGGTTTAGAGTTGGAGTTTATACCAGACGGAGTTTGGAAAGACAACCTTTTTTGCGGCACTCTCCGTCGCCTGATCCGGGGCCACGGACAGCGCGCCAAGACCGATGCGGGATGCGCTGATGCGCTCTCTCTAGGCCTGGGGCGCGGGTGCTTGCGTCGCCAAGAAATCGGCCAGGATCCGGCCATGGTCGAAGACCAATGGCGGCAAGGCACCGTAGGGGAAGATCTCGGCCAGGGCCGCATCGTCTCCTGCCACGGGGAGACCATCGGCCACGGCAATGAAGACGGTGGTGATGGTGTGGTGGCGTGGGTCGCGGCTGGGATCGGAGTAGGAGTGAAACTGACGTAGCCCGCGGCAATCAAGGCCGGTCTCTTCCTTGGCCTCGCGGTAGGCGGCCTGCTCCAGGGTCTCGCCGTAGTCGACGAAACCGCCGGGCAAGGCCCAACCCAGCGGGGGATTTCGGCGCTTGACCAGTACGATGCCCTGGTCGATTTGGATGATGATGTCCACGGTGGGGGCAGGGTTACGGTGGGCCGGGATCTCTTGGCCGCAGTGGGAGCAGATCATACGCACAGCTCCCGGATCTCTTGCCAGCAGGAGACCGTAGGGAGGTGGTGCCGGCCTTGATTCCAGGGTTGGGCAAAGACCAGAGGGGTGAACCCCTGGCGCTCCAGTGCGAGGCAGGTCTCTGCCCGGTCGTCCACAAAATAGCGGAGCCCCAACTCCTTGAGGTAGGGGGCCTTCTGGTCATGGTCGCCCATGGCGATCAACCGGACTTGGCCGAAGGTGGCCGTGCCCAAAGCGCGCTCTAGCCACTGGGCGATGGGGTGGTGCAGGGGCCGGGCGGTGATGAAGGTCAGGGGCGCCACCCGGGAGAGGGCGGTGAGGACCGAAACCGCATCGGTCATGGGCCGCAGATCGGCGTCAATGGGGTCCTCCAGCAGGTCGGCGAAGATGCGGTCGATGATTGCTGGCGCGATGGGGAGGCACTTCGCCACCTCAAACTCGGTGATCTGCTCCAGGGAGTATTCCATGATGCCATGACGTTCGCGGGCCAGACGGAGGAAGGCCTCGGCAGTGTCGGCCACCACGCCGTCAATATCAAAACCGATCAGGTGCGGGTCTATTTTTTTCATGTGGAGTTACGTCCGGTTGGGCTTGCGCAAGAGATCGGGCCGTGTAGGGGGGGACAAGCTCACGATGAGCGGAGATCCCAAGTGAAATCACCTGCTCGCCCGTTCATTGCGCGTGTGTCAGAGGGGGGTGTGAGTCGTTAATACGCTACGTTGGTCAGCGGTATATTTTCCGCTTGCCCTCTCCCTGAAGTTGATTGTCCCATAGGTAACGCTCTTGACAAATAGAGTCAAGAGTTGCATTATACTCCATTCTATTGATGGTCATCCACGGATGGCACGGGCAATGGACTGTCTTGTAAAAGTTGATTTTTTTGTCATTCTGATGTTGCCGGCAGGCGGCGTTACTTTACTTGTGGAGTTTTTTGTACATGAAATTACCTTCGTTGACCATCGGGCCATTCACCGCGCCCATCCCTTTGATTCAAGGCGGTATGTCTATCCGGGTGTCCACCGCCGCCCTGGCTGTACCGGTGGCGGAGTGCGGGGGCATCGGCGTGATCGGCGGCTCCGGTATCCCGGTCGACGAGTTGAAGGCGGATATCCTTAAGGCAAAAAGGGGGACTAAAGGGATTATCGCGGCCAACATCATGTATGCCATGCGCGACTTCCATGAGTTGGTCATGGGCGCCATTGAGGTCGGGGTGGATATGATCATCACCGGCGCCGGCTTCTCCCGCGACATTTTTAAGATTGGCCGTGACCACAATGTGCCCATTGTCTCCATCGTCTCCTCGCCCGCCTTTGCCATTTTGGCCGAAAAGTTGGGGGCTGCCGCCATCATTGTCGAGGCCAAGGAGGCCGGTGGCCACCTGGGTACCGACCAGCCACTCAGGACCATCTTTCCCGAGATCAGACGGGTGGTGAGCAAGGTCCCCTTGATCGCTGCCGGTGGCATCTCCGATGGCTATGAGATGGCCGAGATTATGGATAAGTACGGGGCGGACGGGGTGCAGATCGCCACCCGCTTCGTGATGACCAAGGAGTGCGATGTCTCCGAGGCCTTCAAGATGGCCTTTGTCCGGGCCAAGGCCGAGGATGTGACGGTCATGCGCTCACCCGTGGGCATGCCGGGCCGTGCCATCAGGAACACCTTCATCAAGGCCCTCCAGACAGGGGATAAGGCACTCAGGCCCGAGAAGTGCGAACACAAGTGCCTGCGCAAATGCGATTATGTCTACTGCATCAATGACCGCCTGACCCGGGCTGCCTGCGATGGCGATGTCGAGAATGGGCTTATCTTCTCTGGGGAAAAGGTCTATAAATTCAATGACATCATTACAGTTAAGCAGGTCTTTGACCAATTCGTCTCCGAGGCCGAGTCAGTTTATAAAGAATCGGTACCCTGGCCTAAGCAGTGACTGAAACCCCTCTTTTCCTCCCCCTTGTCCAGATAGCGGATTTGCGGATCCTCTTCCTCGTTGGAGGCAATCCTGTAAGCCCTTACCCGCTCTGCCGCGCAGGGTACCCCCTATGACCACCACCCCCTCCCCGACCGTGCCCCCACTCCCCTCTCTCCCTTTGGTGATCCCCAGGCAGGAGCACCCTGTCTCCCGAAGCTTGCTGGATCGCGAGGCCCTGAAGGTTTTGTATCGCCTGCGCGATGCCGGCTTTGTCGCCTATTTGGTGGGCGGCGGGGTCCGTGATATCTATCTGGGGAAGACCCCCAAGGACTTTGATATCAGCACCAGTGCCCACCCCAACGACATCAGAAAGATCTTCCGTAACAGCCGGATTATCGGTAAGCGATTTCGTTTGGTGCAGGTCTTTTTCGGGGGGGGGAAGATCGTGGAGGTCTCCACCTTCAGATGCCGAACCGAAAACGATGACCCGGATGACGAGGCTGAAGTCCTGGCCGCCAACAACGAGTTTGGTGATCCGGCCGAGGACGCCTTTCGCCGGGATTTGACCATCAACGCCCTGTTCTATGAGATTGAAAACTACACGGTGATCGATTACACCGGCGGAGTCCAGGACCTGAAGGACAAAGTCGTCCGCCTGATCGGAGACCCCAGCCGGCGGATCAGCCGCGACCCGGTACGCATGATGCGGGTGATCCGCCACGCGGCCAGGGCCTCGTTCACCATTGACCCTGTCACCTGGGCTGCGGTGTGTGAGCAACGGGAGGAACTCAATGTCTGTCCCGATTCCCGAGTCCGTGACGAGTTGTTCAAGGACCTCCGGGGGGGGGCCTGCCGGGCCTGGGCCGAACTCGCCCTGGCCTCGGGGATCTTTTTTGTCCTCTTCCCCTTTTACCGGCCGGTCCTGGTGGAACATGCCGAGGCCAAGGGCTCCAAGGCCTTGCTGCTGAAGCTGCTCGGCGTCCTTGACCGTCTGGTGGCGGAGGGGCAGACCGTGCCGGAGGAGGTCATG
Source organism: uncultured Desulfobulbia bacterium (assembly GCA_964430285.1). Taxonomy (GTDB): domain Bacteria; phylum Desulfobacterota; class Desulfobulbia; order Desulfobulbales; family VMSU01; genus VMSU01. Next base: position 7,301 of record CAYSFY010000044.1, on the reverse strand, counting down.
TTCGCCCTGCTCTTGCTACCCCAGTTTATGGTGGAGTCCGACCTGATGGCCGTGCAGAGTCAGCAGGCGGCATCCACATTGTTTGGGGTGATTCGCGAACGGCTGGAAGGGTACTTCTGCCGTTTGAATATCAAAAGGATCACTCAAGATCTGGTGGCCCGCACCCTGGTGACCTTGCCCCTGTTGGTCGCCCATGAGCAAGGTCAGGCGTGGCCCAAGTGGCTGACCCGCAAGAGCTACTTTGCCATGGGGATGCAGTTGTTCGAATTGTACGGCGAGGCCTGTGGTCAGAAAGAGGTGGCTGAAGTGGTCTTTCCCACCCCACCCGCCGAGGTCGCCGCTTCCGGCCGGCCCAGGTTTAGCGGTGGCGGTGGCTCCCGTGGACCTGCCTTTGCCCCAGGCACCAAGGGAGGGGTCTTCGGGTTCAAAAAGGATTGATGGCGTATAGGCAGGGCGAGGAATAAGCGGGCATGGACAGAGAAGAGGAGTTGACAGCGTGGCGGGCCATGTCCTGCCCCGAATTGATGGCCCTGGCCTTGCGCACCAAGCTTGCCCGCCGGGGTAGAGAGTTCTCCCTGTGCAGCATCATCAACGCCAAGTCTGGCCAGTGCTCCGAAGACTGTCGCTTTTGCGCGCAGTCCGCCCATTTTCAGACCGGGGCCCCGGTCTACCCACTGCTGGGGCAAGAGGAGATTGTCGCCGCTGCCCGGATTGCCAAGGAGAATGGGGCCGGGCACTTTTCCCTGGTGACCAGCGGTCGTGGTTTGGGCGGGCGCGATCTTGAGCGGGTGGCAGCGATCATTCGGGTCATCCGCCACGAGGTGGGGATCGCCGTCTGTGCCTCCTTGGGCATCCTAGGGCGCCAGGAGTTCGCCATGCTCAAGGCGGCGGGGATGAGTCGCTATCACCACAACCTTGAGACCTCCGAGGCCTTTTTCCCGCGCATCGCCACCACCCACACCTTTGCCCAACGGGTCGATACCATCCAGGCTGCCAAGGCCGAGGGGCTTGAGGTCTGCGCCGGCGGCATCTTTGGCCTGGGCGAAAGCGAGGATGACCGGGTGGCCATGGCGCTCACCTTGCGCGGCCTGGAAGTCGACTCGGTCCCCATCAACATCTTGATCCCCCTGGCCGGTACCCCCTTGGCCGCTTATCCCCCCCTGCCAGTCCTTGACCTCCTCCGCTCCATTGCCCTCTATCGCTTGCTGTTGCCTGCCATCCCCATCCGCCTGGCCGCCGGCAGGGAGACCGCCCTTCAGGATTTTCTCAGCTCCGCCTTCATGGCTGGGGCCGATGGGATGATGATTGGCGGCTACCTGACCGAAAAGGGCCGTCTCCCGGAGATGGACCTACGTTTTGTCCGCCTGATCAGGGAGTTGTGGCAAGGGTGAGTCGTCCTTCCGGCTGCCTGGGGTGTATCATTATTTGTACGGGAAGGGGGCGGCGAGGGGTGAGGCGGAGCTTGCGAGGGTCAATTCCGCTGAATTCTTTTTGACGGTGGGGAGGGGTACAGAATTTAATACGGATAACATGCTGTTTATCCGATACAATCTTTTTTTGTGACACTCATCTGGTGCGGATGACAAGAATTTGGCCGTCCCTCGGGGGGGGCGGCCAAGGGGTGACGCCCGGAATCCCCCGCCAACAGGGGGTCAGGACAAATAAATTGACTGTCTGCGGAGTGGCATGCGTATTGCTAAAGTAAAAGAGTAACCAAAACTCCCAATCTCCTTTCCAAAACAAAAACCCGCCTTGCTCCCTCAAGGCGGGTTTTTGTTTGTGGTGCTCGTAACCGTTGCTGGTCTCCCTCCGCTGCTCAACCGCGGATCTGCTTCTCCTCCTTTTTGGCCTTCTTGACTGCCTTTTTTTCCTTTAAGGTCTTGGCCGGTTGTTTCTTGCTCTCCTTCTTGCTGTCCATGGCTTTGCTCATGTCCTACACCTCCTCTGGTCGAGGGAATCGATTATTCCGGTACACATGCAGACCGACTCCCTTGTCTGCAGCGCTGTACGGCGTGTCACCTGGGCACCCAAGGCGGCCGTTTCCACATATCCTCATAAAAGCATGAAGCGTCTGCCAATGCATCAGAAATCATACAGCTCTAGTAACAATTCAGCACCATTGCATCGCCAACGATCGGGCCGCTGGCACTCCTGATGGGTTACGGTGTTGACTGGGAAAGGTTTTGTAGGTAATAAGCGTAGGATCGGTGGACAGGCCTTAGCCGGCCAGGAAAGGGGTGAATCGACACCCGGCGGATGGATGCGGTTGGACAGCATCATTTGTGGAGGAGAGAGGGTGCAGGTAAAGGAAATCTTGGCACGGCGGCAGCCGTCCTTTAGTTTTGAGTTTTTCCCGCCGAAGACCGAGGAAGGCGGAAGCCGCTTGTGGGCCGCCATTGCTGAGTTGCGGCCTTTAAAACCCTCCTATGTCAGCGTCACCTATGGGGCAGGCGGCTCGACCCGGGACCTGACCTGCACTCTGGTGGAGAGGCTGACGGAAGAGACCGACTTGATCGTGGTCTCCCACCTGACCTGTGTCGGTCATGGCCGGGACGAAATCCGCACCATCCTGGAGCGCTATCAGCAGCACGGGGTCAAGAATATCCTGGCCTTGCGCGGCGACCCGCCCAAAGGGCGGGCCGATTTTGTCGAGCCCAGCGACGGTTTTCCCCATGCCGCCGATCTGGTGGCCTTTATCAAACAGGAGTTCCCTGCCATCTGTGTCGGGGTGGCTGGTTTTCCCGAGGGCCACCCGGCCACCCCCAACCGGCTGCAAGAGATCGAGTACTTGAAGGCCAAGGTTGATGCCGGGGCCGACTATATCGTGGCCCAGCTCTTCTTTGATAACCGCGATTTCTATGACTTTTGCGAGCGCTGTGA
>CAYSFY010000044.1:1534-4411 GCA_964430285.1 uncultured Desulfobulbia bacterium | reverse complement strand
AACGAACACGCCTACGTGATGGCGATCGAGAAGCTGGCCGGGATCCGGGTGCCGATTATCGCCGGCATTATGCCGATCACCAGTCGTCAGGGTCTGACTCGGCTAGCTGAGTTGGCGGCTGGCGCGCGGATCCCGGCCCGTCTGCTGCGGGCCGTGAATCGCGCGGAGAGCGACGAATTTGTCGCCAAGATCGGAGTCCACTGGGCCAGCGAGCAGGTTCTGGACCTGCTTGATCACGGCGTACGGGGCATCCACTTCTACACCCTGAACACCTCCGGCGAGACCTTGAAGATCTATGACTCTCTGGGGGTCAGGGACTCGGAACAGTTGGCCGGTTGAGGCCAAGGCGTCGTAGCCTTGTTGTGGCAAGGAGAAAGTGAGGGGGGATGAAATTGACAAGGCCCGCATCAACTCAAGCTTGAGTTGGTGCGGGCCTTGTTTGTTACAAGCAGGGGTGGGCTCAGGCGGCTTGTCGGGTCAGGTGGGCCACCAGCTGGCAGTTAAGGGCCAAGTTGTCGGCGTCATTGAAGTAGAGGCCGCCGAACTTGTTGCCACACTCCGGACACCCTCTGAGCCAGAGGACATGGTGGCGGTAGGCGTTCTTGGCCAAGGGTCGGTAGACCCAGTGGCTGGCGTTGCACTCGAAGCAGTAGAGGAGGGTCCACTCCTCGCCGATCAGGGCCTGGGCGCACTCCAGGCAGACCGGGACCACCAGGTCACGGGCTACGGTTTGCTCCTTCTGTTTAGTGTCGCCAAAGGGGATGACGATATAGTCACTGGCCGGAAAGTCCGCCGGTCTGGTCTTGGGTCCGTGGTTCAGCCCGCAGTGCTCGCCTTCCAGGTCGGCAAGGAGTTGGACGGTGTCAATGGTATTCATGAGGATCACCTTCATTGTGAGGAGAGGTGGAGCGATATGCCGCGTGAGGGGAAGGCCTCATCCATAGGGGCCGCTGCGCGGTAGCCTTTTGTTTAGACGGAACCGCACATGGCGGCGAAGTTTGCGCATTCGCGACGGTTGGCAAATGGGCAACTCTCTTTGCGAAACCATTGCAGCCGTGGGCACCAGTAACGATCCTTGAAGGGCTCGTTGCAACCGTGGTGGGTAATTTTTCTGCGTTGTTTGTTGCCGATCTTGACGGTATCTCCCTCAATTGAAAATTCCCATACGTTCATCGTTTTACCCTCCCTGGTCGAGTGTGCCGGACTGGTCAACCGTTTTCAGGTCAAATCCTGATGGAATCGCAAAAAGTCGTGAAGCTGACCATCTGCCAATGCAATTTCTATGTGTTACAGGAGGTGCCAGCGTCGGTTGAGTCGTGTTTGCGAAACCGACAAATCCTAGTCCCTATGATAAGTATCGACATTTCGGCTTCGCTATATAAGCGATTTTTTTAACGTGTCGTTATGCTAGGAAATTTTGCAAGATGCATGCCTTGTGGGCATCCCCTGCCAGCCGCACCGGAGGGTGATTGTATTGTTACGCCGTGGTAGCGGCGGCCGCGCTTTGGGTGACCAAAACGGACATGGAATGGCTGATTTTGTAATTGGCAGAGGCGGTTGTACGGAAAGAGGCGGAGGGTGCAGGCAGAGGAGAGCGAAGGGGCACGGAGGGGAGTGGCCCAATTTTGTCACATGGTAAAAGAGCTCAGCAACATCTCGCTGGCCGGGTGGTTCTCGATGTCCCGTCTGCTGAATTTTGTATTCCGAATCCGCAAGCAGACAAGCATTAGCCTGGCGGCACGGAGAGCTGCTTCTCTCCCTGCTGCCGGACGATCTCGAAGAGGATGACGGCCGCGGCCACGGAGGCGTTTAAGGAGTCCAAGGTGCTGTGCATGGGGATGGAGACCAAGAAGTCGCACTGTTTCTTGACCAAGGGGCGGATGCCGTTTCGTTCGCCGCCGATCACCAGGCAGACCGGGCCTGCGAACTTGGCCTGATAGATGGTCTCCTCGGCGCGTCCTTCGGCGCCAAAGATCCAGAATCCCTCCTCTTTGAGCTGTTGCAGGGCGGTGGCCATGTTGGTCACCGGGCAGAGGGGGAGATGGGTGATGGCCCCGGTGGAGACCTTGGCCACGGTGCCGGAGAGGGGGGCGGAGCGGTCCTTGGTGAACAGGAGACCCGAGGCCCCGGCCGCCGAGGCCGAACGGATCATGGCCCCGAAATTATGGGGGTCCTGGATGGTGTCCAGGGCCAGGATCAGGGGGGGGCGGCTGTTGTGGTGACGGGCGGCCAGCAGTTCCTTGAGGCCGACGGTGGTCACCGGCTTGATGCGGGCCTGGACCCCTTGCAGGGTCGCCTGCTCCGGGGTGCCGGGGAAGGGGTGGTCGGCGAAGTGGTAGGGGATCCCCTCCTGCTCGGCCAGATCGATGAGCTCTTGGCACTTGGCCTGGTTGGCCTTCAGAAAGCGCAACTCAATGATGGTCCCGGGGCTTACGGTCAGCAGTTCCACCACCGGATGGGTGCCCCAGATCAGATCGGTGCGATCCTGCTGCGGGCCCTTGCCCGGGCCGCGCTGGGCCGGTCTTTTTCTGGCGGCAGGGGGTCTGGTCATGGTTGTAGCCCCTCCAGGTTGAGGGGGAGGCCGTCAAAGCCCCGGCGGGCTGCTGCCCGCTTCTCCAGGATGATGGCGGTGAGCATGGCCCGGGCCTGCTCCAGGTCGTCGTTGACGATGAGGTAGTCGTAGCCGGGGGCTGCCTGGAGTTCCTGGCCGGCGTTATTCAGGCGCAGGGCAATGGTCTCCTCCGTGTCGGTCTGCCTCCCCCTGAGCCGCCGTTCCAGTTCGGCCAGGGAGGGGGGGGAGATGAAGATAAAGGTCGCCTCAAGCTCTTGCTGCCGGGCCTTAAGCTGGCAGGCCCCCTGGACATCGATATCCAGGAT
>CAYSFY010000044.1:0-1524 GCA_964430285.1 uncultured Desulfobulbia bacterium | reverse complement strand
CACCGCTGGTGCCGTAGCAGTTGCCGTGGACCTCGGCCCACTCCAGGAAGTCCCCTGCCTGGATTAGCGCAGTAAACTGCTCTTTGCTGACAAAGAAGTAGTCCTGGCCATGGACCTCTCCCGGCCGGGGTGGCCGCGTGGTGTGGGAGACCGAAAAGCCGATGGCCGGCAGGCGGCGCAGGAGCTCCTTGAGGATGGTGGTCTTGCCGGCCCCGGAGGGGGCGGAGATGACAAAGAGATGGCCGCGGCTCATGATGGTACCTCCTCAGGCCCCTGGTCGGCAAGGGGCTGGAAACGTTGGGTCAAGGTCTCGGTCTGCACCGAGGAGAGGATGACGTGATTGGAGTCGGTGACCAGGATGGCCCTGGTGCGCCTCCCCTCGGTGGCGTCGATCAGCTTGCCGGCGTTCTTGGCCTCGTCTTTCAGTTTTTTCATGGGTGATGATTTGGGGTTGACCACGGCGATGATGCGTGCCGCCATCACCGCATTGCCAAAGCCTACATTGATGAGTCGTCTGTCCATGGGAGTTCGTTTCGTGAGGTTGTTTTGGTTGTGGAAGGTCAGGCTGTAGACTATTAGGCTGTAGGCTGTTAGGTAAAGGGGCCATTGCGCTCGGAGTGGTTTGGCTAATAGCCTTCAGGACAGTGCCGAACCAACTTGGGACGTTTGCCGCCCCTACTCCAGGTTCTGCACCTGTTCGCGGATCTTTTCCACTTCGTTTTTCAGGTCCACCGTCTTGTGGGTGACCTCGGTGTCGTTGATCTTGGAGGCCAGGGTGTTGATCTCGCGCAGGAACTCCTGGAGCAGGAAATCCAGGCGGCGACCCACCGGTTCATTCAACTCCATGAAGGTCGTGAATTGGTGGATGTGGCTCCGCAGGCGCACCAACTCCTCGGTGACGTCGAAACGGTCGGCCATGATGGCGACCTCCTGAGCCAGGCGGATGGGGTCAAGCTCCACCCCTTGCAGCAGGGTGGCCAGCCGCTCCCTGAGCTGGGCCTCCCGTTTGGCCACCAGGCCGGGGATGGCCGAGGCGATGGCCTCCACCGTCTGTGTAAACCCCGTAAGGCGGGCGAGGAGGTCGTTTTTCAGGGAGAGCCCTTCATCGGCGCGCATCACCTGGCAGGCGGTCATGGCCTGGGCCAAGGCGGTGCGCATATCTGTCCACACCTGCTCCAGGTCCTCCTCGCGCTCCTCCTCGTTGATCACGTCGGGCAGGGCCGCCAGCATGGCCAGGGTCGGACTCCCCTCCAGATTGAAGGCGCTCTTGAGCTCCGTCAGGCAACCGAGGTACTGGGCCGCCAGTTCGAGATTGACCCGGGCCTCGGCCTTGGCCGAGCGGTTGCTGCCCATGGAGACCAGGACTTCGATATGGCCCCGGGAGAAGAGGGTGGAGATCTCCTTCTTGATCTTCTCTTCGAGGATGGTGAACTCCCTGGGCATCTTGACCTTGATATCCAGGAAGCGGTGGTTCACGGAACGCAGCTCTACGGTCCATTGGGGTGCGTTGCCGGCCTCGCCCCG
>CAYSFY010000043.1:22495-26661 GCA_964430285.1 uncultured Desulfobulbia bacterium | reverse complement strand
CCAAATCCGCCCCTCCCTGATCTCGGCGCTAAAGGGGGCATCCATGCCGGCCGCGCTCACCGTATCCAGGTGGCCGACGATCAACACCCTGGGCGCCCCGGGCTTGGGAAAACGGGCAATGAAGTTGGGTCGGCCCGGGCGGACCTGCTGCAACTCATGGTCAATGCCGGCGGCCGTGCACACCTCGGCCAGATAGGCCACCAAGGCCTGTTCCGGCCCGGCGCTATCGGTCGCGGTCTGGCCCGACGACTCGCTCGGGATGCGGACTAGCTCTTGAATCAGGGCCACCACCCGGTCTCTATCGATCATCTCTTTCCCCCCCACGTTTTGGTCAACAGCACCCACCCCTCCATGGTCACCTTACCTTGGCCGCCCCGCCACGGTGGCCGCGGACAAGAGGCAACAGCTCAAGTGACCCGAAGGACTCGCCGCATAGTAATACAAAAGATATCCCTGGGGAATGTCAAATTGGACCGGAGGCTGGGGGTGGAGAGAACAGGGAGGACAAGGGAGAGAGGCGCGAATTCGCGGGACGGACAACAGTGCGCTCAGGGCCGTCGGCAAAGGTGGAGGCGCTAACAAGGAGGGGATTGCCCCGCGGCTCAGGCTGGAGGGTAGTCAAGCACGGGCACGCTCTCTCCCTGGGGTTCACTGCCGTCCGTCATCCGCTCACGCTCCATCTTCGTTGCATCCAGGACATCGCGGATGACCTGCGCAAACTGACGGCTGATGATCGGCTTCATGATATACCCCTTGATGCCGATGGACTTGGCCTTTTCCTGATTGATCAGTTCACTGAAGCCGGTACAGAGGAGAATCGGTATCGTCTTTCTCAAGGCCAGGATGCGTTGGGCCAGATCGGCCCCGGTCATCTTGGGCATGCTCATATCGGTGATCACCAGATCAAAGTCGTCGGGATGGGCTAAAAACACCTCAAGCGCCGCCACGCTGCTGGTAAAGCTCGTCACCTGATAGCCCAGCAAGGTAAGCAGTTCGCGCTCGTAATTGGCGATCTCCTCCCGGTCATCAACCGCCAAAATTCGTTCGTTGCCGGTGGGCATGGGGCAGACCACGGCCATGCCCTCGGAGATATCGCCGGAGGAATGGATCAATGGCAGATAGACATGAAAGGATGCCCCCTTATTGGGCTCGCTGTAGACAGTAATCATGCCGCCATAGCTCTTGACGATACCGTGGACAACCGCGAGACCGAGACCGGTCCCATGGCCAATGGCCTTGGTGGTGAAATACGGCTCGAATATTTTATCCAAGTTTGTGGGATCGATGCCTTGCCCGGTATCGCTGACTTCGATTTTGAGATACGACCCGGGAGAGAGTTCCGACTTTTTGTCCTTTATTTCACCCAACACCAAATCCACGGGGGTAAGCGCGACACACAGCACACCGCCATGCTCCTGCATGGCCTGATACGCATTGGTGCACAGGTTCATGATCACTTGGTAGATCTGGGTCTGGTCGGCCATCACCATGGAGCGTTGCGGGGTAAGGAACTGTTGTATTTCAATGTTGGCAGGCAGACTTGATTTCATCAGCTTAATGACTTGCTTGGCAATCAGCACGACGTCGACCGGTTTTTTCTCTTGTTCGCTCTGTCGGCTGAAGAGCAGGATTTGGCTCACCAGATCCTTGGCGCGATAGGTGCCATCGATAATGATTTGTAGGTCGTGATACTCATGAGTTGCTGGCGGTAGTGTCTGGCGCATCAACTCCGCATAGCCCAGGATCGGCGTCAGTATGTTGTTGAAATCATGGGCTATGCCGCCGGCCAGGGTACCGATGGCCTCCATCTTCTGGGACTGCCGCAACTTTGTCTCCAAGTCCATCCGCTCCCGGGCCCACTGTAAGCGTTCAATGGTGCCGGCAACGCTGCTGGCCGCGGCCAGCAAGATAGCCTCCGCCCGCTCGCTGCGCCGGGCTCCATCCCTGACATAGAGGGTGAACACCCCCAACAGCTGCCTCTCCCCGGAGAGAATGGGGATGCAATAGTGGCCATGGGGGGCCATGCCCAAGAAACTGATATCGTGTCTCTCGTCGATGCAATCGGCAAACACCACCTCTCTGCTTGTGGCCGCGCGGCCGCAGAGACAGGTGCCGAAGGGCAACCGCGCGCACCGCTGTTGCAAGATTTCAGACAAGCCCTGAAAGGCCTTGAGCACGAGGACCTCGGGGTCCTCTTCTATCAAAAAGACCGCCCCCTGTGGTTCCAGGGACAACCAGGGCAGCGAGACCAGGCAACCGATAAAATCGTGGAGCAGTTGGTCCAAGTTGTCGCTGGCCAGGGAGAGATGCTGGATTTTGTTGATCGTCTCCGTGGTCTGATAGCTCCGTTCCAGCCGGTCTTGCGTCTGCAAGCGGTCGACGATCTCGCCCTTCAGTTGTTCGTTGAGGGCTTGCGCCTCCTGATGCTGCTGCTTGATCTGTTGCTGGTCCTGGACGATCGCCTGTTCCACCTTGCCCAGATGATAAAAGAAGAAGAGCACGAGCAACGCCCCCAGCAGGATGGCGGTGACCAACAGCACGCCGGTGAGGCGTTGCAAGGACGATGTCTCTGCGGTGATGTCGTAGAGGAGATGGAAATCGCCTAAGTTTGCACCAATCACGTCGTACACGGGAATCTTCTGCACCTGATAGAGATGTCCGGCCAGGGTCACCGTCTTCACGGCCGCAGCGGCGTACGCCGAGATGGTGTCGCGGATGGTCGCCAGGTTGTCCTGGGAGATGGGCACAGTGCTGTCGACCACCACCCGGTCGGTGATGGTCTCCCAAGGCACGAGGGCGGCCTGGCCCAGCATGCGGCGCCCCTCCTCCCAGCCCTCTTGGGTGAGGAATGACTTCTTGATGGCCAGGAACAACTCAACGCCGAGCACTTCCTTCAGATGTTCCGTGATATGGGGCAGTTCCTCGCCCAGTTCAATAAAACCGGTCACCCGGCCATCAATCATCCAGGGGTGCACCACGCGCAGGGTCAGGGTGGCGAACGGCCCCAGTTCGATGCCGTGGACCGTCAGCCCCTGCCTCTTGGCCTCGCGCAGGGTGAAGCGCTCGATGGAGTCGCCATGGCGTTCGGGGTTGTGCACGCGTAAAAAATTGATCCCGTCCAGCTGGTGGTAGTAAAAGTGGGTGATGTGCTGACTGTGCTGGAGCTTGGTAAACAGCGAGAGGCTCTGCTCGTGGAGTCGTTTGCGGTCTTGGGTCAGCCAACTCTGCTGCAGCTCGCTATTGGCGGCAAGCTGTTCGAGGAGTAGCCGGATCTTGCCGCTATCTTCCTCCACCTGATGGGAGAACAACTTTTGGGCCGTGGTCGTGACGGCCATCGCCTTGTTGCTGATGTCCTTGCGCACCACCACGTTGATGCCGATGATCACCACGGCAAAGGCAATCAAGAGAGTGATCGCGATTGGCAACAGGACCTTATTTTTGATACTGGTGTTGTTCATGCCGGAGACCTGAAAGGCGTGCGCCCACCCGTGACCGCCTGAGTGCAAGGCGCGGCAATGGTCACGGACAGGCACGACAGCCCCACCTCAGACAATATCCTATTGATTTCGTTAAGCATAATAACCTCAAAAATAGCCGGAAAAGACGCACTGTATAGCATTGGTGGGGACCAAATTCAATGTGGCAAACTGTCGCAGGGGGCGGTTGCTCCTTTGGCATAAGCACAAACCAAGGGTGCGCGCAGCCTCCATGGTCCGCCTCTTTATTTGACCCTGACACGAAAACCGACGGTAAAGTTGGCGCCCCCGGTGGCAAGGGTGCCACTGGTGGTGACCTTGATCCCTGCAACCTCGCCATCGTATGGGCCGGTGGGGGTATAGGTATAGCTGGTGGGGGTTGCGGTATGCGCGTAGCTCACGCTGGCTAAGCTCAAGCCCGAGGTGTTGGCGGTAAAGATGATCCCGGTGGACACATCGAACTCCACCGCGCTGGCGTCAAGGGCATCGATGACCACCACCGTGTCGGCATCGGGTGAGCCGGCACCGGAGTTGGTGGTCTGGATCTGATAGCCGATGATCGCCCCGGGAATGTGCAAGGGAGTGCTGTCGCCATTCACCGGGTCCGAGATCAGGGTGCTTGACTTGAGTACGGTGATGGAGGGTAAGAGTGCCGCAAACCAGTCGATGGTATGGCCGCCGTTGGTGGAG
>CAYSFY010000043.1:20939-22485 GCA_964430285.1 uncultured Desulfobulbia bacterium | reverse complement strand
TCGGGGCAATGGGCCTTTGCGTGGCATGCGACCCCGAGGCGTCGGACCAGGACACGCTCACATAACCAATCGCCTTGGTGGCACTCGCGTTGACCACAAAGTTCCAGGCGCTGCTGCCGCTGCTGGAGGAGAGGGTGAGCAACTGACCATCAACGCCGTTTAAGGTCACCGTGCCGTTGATGGTGGTAGTGCTGCCGGCCTGGAAGGTCAGGGTATCGGCGCTGGTCACGCTCTTGATAAGGTGATGGAAGGTAGTGGAGCCGCTAATCCCCTGACCGGTGCCGTTCAACACCACGGTGGAGGTGCCGGCGCTATAGGTATTGGCCCCCGGGTTGACGGTGAAGTTACCCTTGACGGTGATGGTGCTGCCGTTGGCCACCAGCCCCTTGGCCCCGGTATCGCCACCGGCGCCAATGACCAGGTTGCCGCCCACGGTCAGGGCAAAGCCGTTGGTGTCGAGGCTGAGCGCCCGGGAGGTATCGTTGTCACCGGTAATCAGAAGATTTTTGCCACTGTTCAAGGTGACGTCGCCAGTTTGGCCAACCACCAGACTGCTGCCCCCGGCCAGGGAGATATGGCAGTTGTAGCCGTTGGTCAGGTGGGGGAGATTCTGGCCGCCGCCATACTTAAGGAACATCAAGGTGTCGATGCTGAGGGTGGAGGCGGCGTCGAAAATAAGCGCATCCCCGGCCTTGGTCAGAGCCAGGGTGGTGGTTGCCGGGCTGGTGAGTCCACCGGTGCCAATGGTCAGAGTACCCTTGACCGTGAGCCAGTTGTTCAGGGTATCCGTGACCCCTCCTTGGCCCACGGTGAGGTTGTTGAAGCCGTTGGCCCACCAGGAGGCGAGGCTGTTGTAGTTGATATTGCTGGCCGCGCCGTTCAGCACCAGGGTGGCGCTATTCCAGTCGCTGCTCTCCGTGGCATCGCCGTTGGCATTGAGGCCGATGTCACCCCCCACGGTAATGGTGGAGCCGTTGGCTTTGAAGCGTCCACCCACGCTGTCCGTGAGGGTGCCGGCCACGGTCACCGCATAGTTCGCGGCCGTGGTATCAAAAATGCCATCGGTCACGGTGAAATCACCGTCCGCATCGATCGCCCCGCCCAACTGGTAGGTGGCCGTGCCTGCCCCATCGTTGAAGACCATATTCTGGAAGTCGTGATCCGCATCCACCCCGCCGGGGGTGATGGTGCGGGTGCCGCTGGTGGCGTTGAAGGTCACGGTGGCGGTGGAGGTGAAGACACCACCGGTGGCATCCCAGTTGCCCGCCACGTTGACGGCATTGGCCGCCGCGTCGAGGGTGCCGTTGATGTCCATGTGGGTGGTGGTGATGGTGCCGCCTGGGGCAAAGGTATGGCCTGGCCAGACCAGCAGCTCGGTACTGGCGCCATTGGCCGTGAGGTCGCCGCCGCTCACCGAGTAGAGGATATCGCTGTCGCTGTAGCCACCAAGGGCCGTGCCCATCATGGCATTGGTCAGGCTCCCCCCATTGTCGTGACGGGTGATGACCCGGTCGGCATAAATATTAAGACCGCCGAGGTTGGCGCC
>CAYSFY010000043.1:16130-20929 GCA_964430285.1 uncultured Desulfobulbia bacterium | reverse complement strand
TGACCGTGTTGCCCACCGTGCCACCGTTGGAGTCGATGTAAGCGATGATGGCATCGCCCGCGTGGACGTTGGCGGTGATGGAGTAGACGCCACTGCCGTCGGCCGCGTCAGTGCCCACGCTCACGCCGTTGGCGATCAGGCGCACCGTGGGGCCGGTGTTGATGGTAGTGGTCCCTTCATCGGCATAGAGGGTGCCGGAGATGGTGATGGTTTGGTGCTCATAGGCGCCTTTATCGCACAGGCTATCGCTTGTCGTGCGGGCCAGGCCGCGTTGATCCTGGTTGTTCACCGGGGCGGCGTTGCAGGTGGCCACATCGCCGCTATCAACGGCCAGGCTGCCCGAATTGAGGGCATGGGTCTTGGTGTTGCCGCCATTATTGGCCAAGGGCGCCAACAATGGGTCAGCGTTGGTCGAACTGCTGCCGCATTGAGAAGCGTCATGACCGAACTTGATGTTGTTGGTGCCGTTGGGGACGCCGTAACAGAGGCTGGTCGCGGGCGGGGTGGCACTGTAGATAACGGAGTTGGTCAAGGTGCCGTTAACACACCCGATATGGTCACCCATCCCTGAGCTGGCGTCATTATCATAGAAGGTCGAATTTTTGATGGTACAGGCGCCGTTGTTGTAGATGCCCCCCCCATTGGCGGCCGTGTTGGCGGAGAAGGTGGTGTTGGTGAAGGTGGTGCCGCCCACGTTACTGTAGAAAGCGCCTCCGTAGTTATTCGCGCCGCCATTGACGTAGTTGCTTTCGAATGTGGACTTGGAGACACTCCCGGCCGTGGTGACAAAATAGAGCGCGCCGGCGTAGTCGATGCCATGGTTTGCCGTAAACGTCGTTTCGCTAATCGAGCCGCCTACGGATATAATCGCTCCACCGGCGACGGGTGTTTTGTAGTTGCCGCTGAAGGTGGTGACAGACCTAACGGTGAAAGCGGCGGACACATACACGGCACCGCCACTGCCTCCACCATAGTTCCCGGTGAAGGTTGAACCTGCTTCGGTGATGGCAACACTCTGGGCATTTGAATAAATAGCCCCACCGGCTTGGCCTCCGCTGCCGTTGGCATGGTTGGCGGAAAAGGTGTTCGCCCCCTGGCAACAGCCGCTAGCGCCCGTGTTGTAAATAGCGCCGCCCGTGGTGGTGGCTGAGTTGGAGGCGAAGGTGGAGCCGGTAATACTGAACCCCTTGGCGGTGTTAATGGCACCGCCGCTGCCGCCAGTCGCGCTATTCGTGTCAAATGTTGCACCCGTGGCAGTCACGGCGACAGTCCCTGAATTGTTAAAGATGGCGCCACCACCGCCTGTCGCGGTGTTCGTGGTAAATGTAGAATTGCTAATGCTGGCGCCGGCATTGGTCCAGACTGCGCCGCCATTCCCCCCAGCCGCGCCGCCGGTCAGGTTGGAGGTAAAGTCGGAACTACTCGCGGTAAAAAGCCCCAGGCTATAGACACCACCACCGTGATACCCTCCCCCGGTCTGATTACCAGAAACCGTGGAGTCATTGATGGTAACGGCGCCGCTGCCATAAATCCCTCCGCCTTGGCTTGCACTGGCGGTGTTATTGGAGATGGTCGAACTGTTTTGCACGGTGACCGTAACCGAACCCACCGTGCCGATACCGCCACCCTTGCCGTAAATGGTAGAGATGGTGTTGTGCGAAATCGTGGAGCTGGCGAAGGTGCTGTTGCCGGCGACTGCAATCCCGCCACCATAAAAGGCCACGGTGCCGGTGGTGGTGCTGGTATTCCAGGTAATGGCGGCGCCGGTCACGGAGGCGGTGCTTCCGGAATAGGCGCCGCCGCCGCTGCCGTTGCCCGCGCCATTGTGGTCAATCGTGGTCGTGGCATTAATGGTCAGCGTGCCCGCGGCATAGACCCCACCGCCGGTCCCTAAGGTCGCGGTGTTGTAACTGATGGTGGAGTTGGTGAGGGTAATCCCCGCGCCGCCATAGATGCCGCCGCCATTCTGAGCCGAGGTGTTGTAGGAGATCGTGCAATCGGTAAAGGTGCCCGCACCAGCCACATACACCGCGCCACCGCGCTTAGCGGCCGTATCCGCATGATTGCCACTGCCGGCGGCTCCGCCAAAGGTGGCGCCAGTACTATTGACGGTGCCGAGTGCATAGATGACCCCTCCAGATCCCGCGGAGCTGTTATTGGTAAACGAGGAAGCGCCACTGATCGCAATGGTCCCGCCATAGATGGCGCCACCATCACTCGTGCCGGTATTGTTGGAGAGTGTCGATCCGGTGATGGTTATCGTCGAACTACCGTTGGTATACAGCGCCCCCCCTTGGGCGCCATCGCAACCATCGACAATGCTATTGCTGACAGTGATGTTGCCGACTCCGCCCACATTGTAAAACACGCAGCCGCCGTTAGTGGCCCCTGCGTTGCCATTGGCAAGTTTCACACTGTTCAAGGCGATGTCGACACCTGCGGTTCGTACATCGAACACGCGATCGACAGCGTTCGCATCGATAATCGTAGAACCTGATCCGGCGCCAATGATGCTGAGCGGTTTGGTCACATCATAGTCACCCGTGGCGTTGGCATTCTCGCCCGAGCCCGCAATGGTGATGGTATAGGTGCCCGCGGGGAGGTGAACGAGATGCGGCGAGGCGTTGCTGGCGGTTACATCGGCATTGGCGGCGCTGATTGCCTCCCTGAGCGAGCAATCGGCATTGCTTAAGTTGGTGCAGTCGGCTGGCGCGGATATGGCATCAGTGGTAATCCCTACATAGAAATCGCTGGCCTGGGCGATACCGGTCAGGCCGAGATAAAGCGCAAACCACCACCAGCCCAGCAGTGAGAGTGGGCGACGTTTGCGGCCCCCAACCTGGCGCTCTGGGTCGATGTTGTGCATCCGTGGGTTGTGGGTTGTCTCGATCATGACTCTTTTGTCCGCCTTCGTCATCGCTCTCTGGCTAGAGACTATTTCTTCAGCCACTCCAGCCCTTCCCGTATCGATTGTTGGTCAAACTTCATGCGGAATTTGATGAAGCCCCCTTGGCGGGTATAGTTGCCGCGGGAGAAGTCTTCATCAAAGAAGCCGGTGAAGTTGTAACCCAGGCTGATCCAGATGTTGTCGGCTATGGTGTGGCCGATGGAGATGCCACAGCTGGTGTCGTAGTGGTTGAGTGTCCAGGCGTGCAGGGTGGTGGCCTGTAGGCCGAGGTCCCACCTCTCGGTGAGGTCGTAACGGGTCTCGATGCCGATGAGATCGACAAACTGGCTGTACTTGCCGCCATCGATGGTCTCGGTGGCGGTCTTGGCGCCGTACTGGAACGAGGTCTGGCTGGCCCCGGCCTTGTAGTTGACGTTCAGCAGGTTGATGAGGCGCCGGCTTAGATCCTGGCGATTGCTGGAGGTGAACTCCTCTGTCACCAACTCCAATTTGTCGAGGATCAGCCAGCGGCTCTGTCTGGGGCGGTAGGCAAGCCCCAGGAGCAGATTCGAAAAACCCTGCTGCTCGCCGCTGTGCTGATCGCTCTCGCTGTGGTTGATGGCGGCGAGCAGGGAGAGGTTGCTGCGGGGCGAAGTCTGCACGGATGAGGCAAAGTTGCGGCGATCGCTGCTGTCGCCCAGGCGTGCTTCGCCGCGTGTTGTCCATAGCCAATCCTGGTGGGTGTAGGTAACACCCAGGGATGCCGCGGAGAACTCCTCGTTGAGGTCCCAGGCGTTGAGGGGATAAAAGCCGCTGCCGCTGTTGGCGAAGCTGCTGCTGATGGCAACGGGGAGACCGGGGTCGCGGCTCAGGACCTTGGACTCCTCGCCGCCGACATCAACACTCCAGGCCTTGGTGAGCTGCCACCGCTGATGGGCGGCAAGGTTGGCGCTGGTGGAGTCGCCGAGGGTGCCGGAGGCCCTGGTGAGTCCGCTGTAGATCTCCCCGCCGTTCCAGGGGGTGGCCTTGATCCCCAGGCGGCTGCTGCGGCTGTCGAGCAGGGAACCGTTCCTGAACTCCTGTTCGGCATAGAGGGTGGTGCGGTCGGTGAGGTGGTAGTCGACGCCGATCCGGGTGAGGTCGGGAAAGTCGAGGCTGTGGTCCCCCTGGTTCAGGTTGCTCTCTTGGTCGGCACGCAGGATGACCCTGCCGGCAAACAGGGCCTGGCTGATGCCGGCGGTGATCTGATCCGACCGCTGTTCTCTGTCGGCGTCCAGTTCATCCCGCACCTGGCGCAAACCGGCGCGCAGGGTGGTGGCGCCGACAGTGAGTTCACCCTGGGCCTCGCCCAGGGTGCGGCTGGCGTTGAGGGTGCTGTTTTCCAGGCGGTAGAGCTGCCCTTTGAGGTGGAGGTTGGGCCAGAGGCGCACCAGGGTTTCGAGACTGCTCTTGCGCAGGCCGATTTCGCTGAGGTTGGTCTGGCCCAGGCCAAAGCGGGGATCGGTGTCGTGGAAGGAGAACTTGCTGCTGCTGTTGGTGGTCTGGTACTCCATCTCGGCCAGGTAAGCGTTGCCGGCGGCAGGAGTGGCGCGCTCCTGGTGGTCGCGGCTACGTCCCGCCTCCAGGCGCAGGGTAAGGTGGTCGCTGTGGCGATAGCGCAGATCGGCGCCACCGAGCAACCCGTTGCCGTCGCTCCCCCCCTCGCTCACCTGGGTGACGCCGAGCGTAAGCTTGTCCGTCGCCCGCACCTCGGCGCGACCGCCGGCGGTCAGGCGGGTGTCAGGCGTGCCATAGGCCTCGTAGCGGACGATGATGTACTGTGGATTCAGCTCTGGGTCGGTGCTGAACACCGGCTCGCGGAAGGTGATGGTGCCGGCGGATTCGCAACCGATCAACATCGCCGCCGCAAGGA
>CAYSFY010000043.1:12083-16120 GCA_964430285.1 uncultured Desulfobulbia bacterium | reverse complement strand
GGCGGTATAGTTGATGTCGTAGTCGCTGTAGCGGGCCAGCTCCCTGCTGCCGACAATCACCTCGCCGCGGTAGCGGTCCCGCCTTTCCAGGGTGACCTTTTCGCTATTCATGGCCACATCGCGGCGGCTGAGCCGGTAGGGGCCGGTGCTCCCCTGGCCGCGGAACTCATCCTTGACAAAGGTTTGGTTGTTTTCGCTGACAAAGCAGATGAGGTCGAAGCGTCCATCCTGGTAGCGAGACTTGATGCCGGTCAGGGTGCGTTCATACCTGGTCAGCGTGCTCTCCTTCAGCCCGGTCTCATAATCGCCGTAGAGGAAGTAGAACTCGTCGCGCTCCAGTTTCACATAGATCCGGTCGCTGCTGGGGGCGCCAACCCCGTTCTGGCCGGCATCGCCGTAAACGGTGTAGTAGCGGCCGGGGTCGATGGCTTGAAAAAACCGGGGATCATGTCCATCGCGCTTGGGCCTCTCCTTGTCGCCATCATAGGCCATGGTCAGCAGCCATTTGCCCAGCACCCGCCCTTGGGCAAAAAAGGCGATGCGGTCGTCGGCATAGAGGTGGTGGTCGGCGGCGTTACCGGGAAGCCCCTCCTTGTTGCGGCTTACGGTGTCGAAGCCGGTGCTCCCTTCGGCGATGCCGACCAGGATCCACTCCCGGACCTTGGCCTTGAGGCGGCTCTTGAGTTCCAACCTCTGGCCGGCGGCCAGAGGCAGGGTGATGATCAGGTCGTCGGTGATGATGCTCGGTTCCAGTCTGATCAGGGCGATACCGTGGTCGCCCACCGTGGCAATGGTGCGGTTGCCGGGGGCACCGGGCATGTTGTCGGTGAGGAGTTCTCGATTACGCGCCGGTTGAAAGGGATAGTTCAGGGTGTATTCGATATCGGACCCGGCATGCAGCGGGAAGTTGTCCCGATCCAAGATGCGGATGGCAATCACGGGATTGGTCTTGCCGTCGGCGATGAGCAGGGATTGCCCTGGGACAAGTTCGGCGCGCGCCGGGACCACCGCGTAGTGGCTGTTGCGGCGGATCTCGCTGACCAATTGCCCCTTGTCGGTAATGGTGGCAATGAACAGGTTGTCCCCCTCCGCCAGATCCACCCCGGCCCAACGGCTTACGGCGGCGCCCGTGCTGGCGGCGAGAGTGCCGTTGAAGTTCACCTCCGGCACGGCTTTGCCATTGTGGCTGAGGGCAACTCGCTCTCCCGCCTGGTGTTTGATCACGATATCGGTGGAGGGGATGGCCGGCGTGTCCTCCGCCGCGGGCAGCACCCATTCGACATCGGCGTTTTGGGTGGCCAGCCAGGCGCCATCGTAGTCGTATGGCTTCCCCGTGGCGGCAGCAGGGACTAAAGCGGGGGTGGCTTGGCCGCTGGTGGGGGTGGGGGCGGAGATAACCACGGTCTGGGGTGCGCTGCTCTGTCCACCGCTGCTCACCGGGCCTTCCTTACCCGCGATTAGGCCGGTGATGGTGAGCACCACCCGACGGTTGGCAAGGCGCCCCTGTTCCGTCGCGTTGTCGGCCATGGGGTGATCGGCGCCCTGACCCGCGCTGACCATGCGCTCCGGCGGCAGCTTAAGGATCGCGCCGAGATATTGGGCCACCTCCCGGGCGCGGGCCTCTGACAGACGGTGGTTGTTGCCATACCGCCTGACGGTCTCGGGGCGTTGCAGCGGGATATTGTCGGTGTGGCCCACGGCCTGGAGGTGAATCTCCCGTACCCCCTCGAGCCGCCGCGCAATCGTGTCCAGCACCCTCTTGTCCTCCTCGTTCAGCGTCACGCTGCCCAGTCGATAGTGGGGGGCGATGACCAACTCTTCCCGGAACTCCTGCTCTCTCTCCTTGCCGCCAACCAGGGTCAGTTGATGGCTACTCACCGGCAACCGCTGATTCTCTTGGGCCGCGGTATCAAAGAGGGCGTAGGCCTTGGTGTTCAACTCCCCTCCCCTGCTCTCGGGATCAATGGCGATGGTGAAGTGGAGGTCCTTTTGCCAATCACCACTACTGTTGCCGAGGCGCCAGGTAAGCATCTTGTGGTCGACGATGGTGGGGTCGGCAATGGGCCTATCGGCAAAGCGGCTGCTGCCGGCCTGATAGCGGCTGTGCTCGGGGATCATGACGGTTAGACGCAGGTTGGCGACAGCCACCGTGGTGGCTGTAAGCGTTATCTGGTAGCTGAGCGCCCCCTTCTCTTGCGGCGGCAGGTTGCTGATGGCAAGGGCCAAGGTACCGGTGGGCTGGGGTTTGCGGGTGAGATAAAAATCAGTACGCCACAGGGTGCCACCCTGGAGATCGACAAACTGTGACCAGGCGCGACCGGCAAAACGGGTGTTCTTCTCCATGCCGGTCACCTCATAGCCCGCCGGAATGGTGTCGAGGTCGAGCTGCACCACGTGACTGCCGGGGGTGACCTCTTCAAAGTGGTAGCGGCCTTCGTCGTCGGTAACGGCATAGCGGCCATCTTCCAGATAGATACGGACCCCGGCGAGTCCCTTTTGTCCGTTACCCCCTCCCTCGGCGCCGGCCATGATCAGTTGCCCCAGCAACACGGCGCGATCATGCATCAGTTCATCAACCACTGTCACCGTGTGCACCGCGGTGTTCGACTCGGCTCCACCCTCATTGGCAATGGCGTGACTCCGGCTGCTGGCCTCTCCCGGGCGCGCGGCGCCAACGGCAACGACGTAGCCGATCTCCTTGCTCTCACCCGCGGCCAAGGTCCCCACCTCCAGGGTAAGGGTGGTGCCGTCGGCGGCGATCAGCGGCTCGACTGCATGGTTGCCGTCAAGCACCCCCGACCCCTGTTGCAGACGGAAGCCGTGGGGCAGGACCTCGGTCAGCACCACCCTGTTTAAGGCAACAGGGGTGGTGTTTTCGAGGCTGACGCGATACCGGATGAAGTCGCCGGCGGCGACCTGCTCCCGGTTGGCGCTCCGTTGCAGATAGAGCTGAGTGGTGAGCGGATCGACGGGGATGTCGATATGCAAGGGCGGCCCCGCCGGCAGCGGGAAGATCTCGCCGCGGGAGCCGAGTTGGATCGCCAGGTAGGACATGGGCAGCTTGGCGAGGAGTTCGTCGGACTTGGTGGAGGGCCAGCGGTACTTGCCACCGCTGGGAACGGAGACCACCAGACGGTAGTTGCCTGCCGGGGCGAAGGGGAAACGATATTGGCCAAGGCCGAAGGTGTAGACGTGGCCGCTGCTGTCGGTCACGGAGTTGCCGCTGACCATGGCGGCGGGGTAGTGGCTGTCGCCGTCATCCCCATAAACATCGGCCGGCAGACCGGTATCGGCATTGATCATGCGCACGGTGTAGCCGTTCAACTTCTGGCCGGTGGCGCTATCGAAGACCTCGCCGTAAGGGTCGATCAGGATCTGGCTGACGCTGCTGTCGCCGCCATCAATGCCATCACTGTAGAGCAGAGTCACCTCGGCTTGGGGGCGCACATCCAGGTGACCATCGTGGGGGCATGGCGCATCGTGCTTGAGTGTGAGGTAGCCGGTAAAGGTGCCGCTGTCAACCCCGGTCTCCTCCAGTTGCAGGGTCTCGCTCTCACCGTTGCCGGCGTCCTCCGCGGTAATGGTGATGCTGTCGGCGCTCGTGCTGTCGAGGTTGTGGTCAGGATCGTAGACGCGCACAAAGATGGTCTGCTGATGGCTGAACTGATCGCTGACCTCAAGGGAGAGCGGGGCGGCAGTGACCGGGACTCCCGGGGTGTCGGGCACCTCCGGCACGGCCATGGTGATACAGTTGCCGCCGGCATCGTGATAGCGAGTGACGTTGATGCTCACCGGCTGGGCCTCGCTGCCGTGGGAGTATTGCATGGTCTCCAAGCGGCTTGCGGTACGATTCATCATCGTCAGGGGAATGGCTTGGGTGTTGATGGTGACACCATTGGCGAGGTGCTCAACGAGCAGCTGGAAGGTGTTTGTGGCCATGGCCAAGGGAAGGGTCAAGGAGAGCTGATAATCTTGGCTGGCGGTGGCGGCCAGCGCCGGCACCTGGAAGAGGCTACTGCCGGCGCCGGTGGAGATGA
>CAYSFY010000043.1:9126-12073 GCA_964430285.1 uncultured Desulfobulbia bacterium | reverse complement strand
GATTGGCCGTGTGGCGATTCAGGTTCGAGTAACCATATTGGTCAAATAGGCGGAAAGGGGAGGAGAGATGCTAGATGTGATCAGAGCATTGGATGTCGAGCCGGTGGAGATGGTGCCGGGCGTGTTGCCGGCGCCGGTGGAGATGAGGGTGACCCCGGCGCCGATCAACTCCACCTGGACTCCCGGCGGCAGCGTCACTCTGAGACGGTGGTCGGCCAGGGTATTGCTGCCGGAGTTGGTCAAGGCAATTGCCGCGCTGTGGGTAGTCCCGGCATAGAGGTTGCCGGCCATGGGAGAGATGGTCATGGTGGCGCTGTTGCCGGCGGCAGGGCTGGTAACGGGAAAGTGGTCGGTGTTGGAGTTGAGCGGCAAAGCGGGCTTACCGTTAACCGCATGGGTAACTTGGGCCGTGTTGCTGATCACGGTCCCTGCCGGGGTGGCGCAGAACCCAGGCAGCGGCCGGCATAGGAGCAGCAGGACCATGGCGGTGAGACAAAGGCGCGGAGCCGCCCTCTCTCGGGCAAGGATGCCGGGACAGAGGGCTGAGGCTCTCTCTGTTGGACGGCCAGACATCCGCATCTCCAGGTTACTTGATTTCGGCTCTAATCTTCACCGTTGCAGACTGGCTGGCGCTCAAGACGATACCGTTAACGGTCACCGTCTGACCGGACACAGTGGCTTGATCGGCATCACTCACATTGGTCAAGGCTGTGGACGCACCACCATAGAGGTTGGGCGAAGTGATTTGGATCGACTTGCCGGCGGCATAGTTTTGGCCATCGGGGGCGATATTGAGGTTGGCATCCAGGGTGTCGGTCAAGACCACGGCGTCGGCCTGGGCGCCCCCCGCGCCATTGCTGATGGTGCAGGTGTACTCAACGATGGCGCCCGGGATGTGCAGCGGACTGACGCCTAGGTTAACGGGGTCCCAGATCACGGCCGAGGATTTGGTTACCGACAAGGCGGTGGTTACCGCCACGAAGTTGAGACTGGTGGAGTGGGTCTTGTCGCGGGTGGTGTCACCCGGTGCACTACCCGCGGCGTCGGCATAGACGTACTGCTTGGTGGTGGCGTTATCAGCTGCCTCGGCCGGGATGGCCCCGGCGGCATTGGCCAGGGCCGCCACCGCTTTCAGGTTGTAGGTGGCGACCTGGGTGTTGGTGGCGCTGCCCGGGATGTCGGCCTGGATGAAGACCACTTTCGAGCCGCCGGCTGCCAAGTTGGTGACGGTACTGGTAAGGGTGTCGCCACCATTACGCACGCCATCGCCACCGTCGTCGTAAATGGCGACATGGCGCCGGGGGTAACGTTGACATTGCCACCGGTGCCGGAGGTGGTCAGGTCAACCTTGGCATCGACCCTGATGGTGACGGTGTTACTGGTGATGTCGGTCTGATTGATGCCACCGACTTCATAGTCGACACTGGCGGAGTTGCTGATGTCGATGCCGGAGGCAGTCAGGGCCAATGCCTCCGAGGCCACGATGACCAAGGCAGACAGACAAACGACGGTGATGCCGAGCACTCTGGCTATTGGTAGGTTGGTATTCATAACCGTCTCTCCTGTATTCGATTGAGGGCGGTACGCTGATCCGGGGACTCTTGGGGAGGGAGGGGTACCCCGTGCTTATCCGTACCGATGAACGTTTATCGCACCTTGGCATGGAAGGCGACGCTGCCGTGTGCCGTGGGCGCCAGATGCCTCAGTTGCCAGCGGATATGGGTGTAGTCATTGGCAGTCGCGGGACGTGTTTTGCCCCTGCTCTCGGTGACAATGAGATTTGAGGGGGCATCAAAATGATTACCGCCATCAATGGAGTAACTGACGGTGGCATTTTCCACAGCGGCGCTACCATTCACCAAGGCGGTCTCCTTGGGGATGGGGGTAGTGATGACGACGTTGTCGGCGGTCTCCTTACCCGTGTTGTGGTAGTGGGTGGTGTAGACGATCATATCCCCCGGGATGACCGAAGTTGGCTCAACCAGAGAGAGGACTTTTTTTCCCTGCGCATTCTGGCTGACGATCTCCTCCTTGACGACCAGGTGGAGTTCTATGCCCTTGGCGGCAATTGCCATCCTCGGGTCGAGGACCAGGGTGAAGGAGAGCATGGCCGCGATAATGAGGTGTCTGTTCATGGATGGAGTTTCCTGCTGGTCATCAGCGCTACGCTACCGACAACATTTAATCAATCTTGTTTATTAACAAGATAAGAGCGCAACATACCTATCGTCAACCGATAAAGAACATTTAACTAATTAATATATCAATTAACTATCATCACGACTAGGCTTTAGGTAAATATTATGCAACATGTGCGACAATTTGCCGCAGTTGTATGATGGTCGTTTTGATATTATAATTTTTACGAAATGATTCAGTACACGATAACAATGAAAACGAAATAACAATGGACATATGTAGTACATTTGATCTGCGTTACTTACTGCATTTATTAAAAATAAACATCAATATAAAAGGCGTAAAACGTGCGTATTGCAAGAATTTTCGTGGGCGGCTACCCCATGGTCAACAAAATCATCTGGGGTGCATGCCTATCACTATTGATAACCAATACGCCCTTGGCCAAGTCCATGGTCATTGACGCGCCACACAACGAGGCGGTCAGTGGTATCCAATGCGGTTCGTGCCACACCTATTCCTTGTGGTGGCGATACTCCCCTGTCGGCGCGGACAGCTCGCCGGATCAGGGCACCATTACCACCACGGTCTGTCAACAGTGCCACAACACCCCCGATGGCCCCATCCCTTACAAAAAGCCCCACTCCAGTCTCAGCTTCGGGGCAACCGCCCAACATGGCGACTGGTCGACCAACTGCATCGATTGCCATGACCCCCATTTCCAAGCCCAGCTCGATTGGCGTAGCGAAAACAGGAATGAGCTGTTTCTGGTGACCGGGACCATCGGGGACGCGGCCAGCTTTGTCGA
>CAYSFY010000043.1:1651-9116 GCA_964430285.1 uncultured Desulfobulbia bacterium | reverse complement strand
GAATTGGATCAATCTGCTCCTGGCGCAACTTTTGTCGATCATGGCGACGGCACCACCACTTTCACCTACGCCCTGACCGGCGCCAAGCCCGCCTGGTCCGCTCCCGAGAGCTGGACCAACAAAACGGCAGTGGGCCGCTCCCTCATCTTTGTCGACGATACCCAACAGGCAGCCAACACCTCCATGATCGTGGCTGCCGATGCCACGAGCATCACCGTCAAGGGGGGGCTTAATGCGACCGCAGCCGGCCACAGCTTCGGCCTGATTTACGGGCAGTTGCTCAAATCCACCATCGCTACCCCCAACAGCGGGTCCAGACCCGTTCGCTTCTTTGATCCCAAGAGCACGTTCACCGTTGGCGGTTTCACCGACCCCAACGCACCCTCGCCCCAGGGGGTCTGTCAAGTGTGCCACACCGTCACCAAGTACTGGCGTAACGATGGCTCGCTGACGGACCACAACCCTGAAGAGAGCTGCACCCGCTGCCATGCCGCCACCTACGGCTTTGCCCACGGCGGCGGGGCCGAGGGGGGCGGGAGCGGTTGCCAGGATTGCCACGGCAAGGCGGCCAGCGCGGGCGGTCACGGCACCACCGCCAGCCATGCCACCCATACCGCCAACGATGCCGACCACCTGAAAGGACCACACATCACCTGTGATGTCTGCCACGACAGCAACAACTTCCCCTTCTTCAAATCCGGTCTTGACAGCAATGGCGACGGCAAGTTCTCCCGTGCCGAGACCGATGTCTGCAATAGCTGTCACAGTCCGGGCGGCACCTACGACGGGGTTGATGACCCGGTGATCGGCGCCAAGGCCAACTGGCAAGAGGGCATCTACGAGGCCGATCTGGTGACCCTTAAGGCCGGCAAGGAGAGGTGGTGCGCTACCTGCCACGACGAGTCGCCCGCGTCCGTCAACGGCATCCCGGCGCCCAACGTCATTGGCGACGAGGATGCCCTTTCCACCTACGGCACGGGTTACGGCTTCTATAAGACCGGTCACGGCCTGGCCAACGATCAGCGCTATCCCGCGAGCGGCGGCGCGACCGCTGGGGCCGGACTTGGTTGCCCCAGCTGTCACGATCTCTCCCTTGCCCATACCGATGGCAGTGCCCGCACCTTCAGCTGCGAGGACGGCTGCGACAGCAGCGAGTACCGCCAAGGCTACCGGCTGCGGTTGATCAACGGCCAAGCGCCCATGGAGATCCCGTTGACCGGTTATAGCAATGATGAGAGTCAGTTCCGCTTATGCTACAGCTGTCACGATTCCGGGCCGTTCCTGGATGGTGCGAACCTGAATACCAACCTGAAGACCGACGGCGTGAACCGCCATCAGTACCACTTGAACTTCGCCCATCAACTGCGCTATCCCGCCGACTACAACTACAGCGGCAGCGCGAACAGCCGCATCACCTGCGTTGTCTGCCACAACGTCCACGGTTCCACCCGTCTGGCCATGGTCAATGACGGCCGCTTGAGCAACCGCGAACCGGGGCTCAAGATCTGGTACAACAACCCCGAGCAGGTCAGCTACAGTTCGACTTCGCCGAATCCGCCCCTCCCCGAGAGTGTGCCCCTGACCGCCAGTACCGGCACCCTGATCAGCTATGGCAGCTCAACCAACCTCTGCACCCACTGCCATGCCAACAACAATGTGCTCCCCGAGTACCGCACCCCTTACCAAAACCTGGCGGTAAGCGCCACCGACCCCGCCGACGGCTCCGGGGAGGTAGCCATCAACAAGGCAATCACCATCCGCTGGGATAAAGAGATCGATTGCGGCACGGTGACTAGCTCCACGGTGACCATTACCCCTGCCGTGGGCTGGCAGCAGACCTCCTGTGGCGGCCAGCAGGCGACATGGCAACCAAGCGGCCAGAGCGGCTCAACCCTCTATACCGTCACCCTCTCCACCGCGATCCGTAGCACGGCGGGCGGCGGGCTGGCCCTACCCTATCAGTTCAGCTATACGACAGTCGCCCCGACGGTGGCGGCGCCGACCATGGGGACGTCGACACCACTCTCCCCGACCTCCATCCAGTGGAACTTCACCGATAACGCCACTAACGAGCAGGGGTTCACCCTCCATGCCCCGGATCATGGCGTGAAGGTGAGCCAGGCCCTGGCTGATCTTCCCTCCCTGACGGAGACCGGGCTTAACGCCAATACCCTGTACACGCGGCATGTCCACGCCTACCGGAACGGCGAGGATTCGCCGCCCAGCGCCAGTGTTGCGGCCTACACGCTGGCCATGCCGCCCCAGGTGACTGCCGACCAGGCCACCTCCACCTGGTTCACCACGTCCGAGGTGGTCTTCACCAACGTGGTAGGCTTCGGAGACGGAGGGGTCCACTATTACCGCACCGTCTGGGACACCAACCCCACCCACGTCTTTGCCGATACCGAGACGGTGTGGACCTCCGGGACCTTGACCAAGACGGCCACCGCCGAAGGGGAGTGGTACCTCCATGTCAAGGCCTACAACGGTGACGACGTGGCCAACGCCTCGACCGTGGACCTTGGCCCATACGCCTATGACGGCGTGGTGCTGGCGGTCAGCTCCACCGCGCCCTCCTCCGGGGAGAGCAGCGGGGTGATCGACAACCCGGTGACCATCCACTTCAATGAGGCAGTCGATTGCGCCACGGTTACCCCCGCCACCGTCACCATCGCCCCGTCGGTCGGCTGGAGCAGGACGAGTTGCAACGGCGACCAGGCGGTGTTCACGCCGAATGGCCAATCCCCCTCGCAGCTGTACACGGTGACCGTTGCCGCCACGGTCCGGGATGCCAACGGTATCCCTCTCTCCGCCAGCTATCAGTTTGCCTATACGACGGTGGCGGCAGGCGCCGTGACCACGGTGTGTCAGACCGGGCCATGCGACTTCGCCTCGATTCAGCAGGCCATCGACGACCCGGCAACCACCGACGGCATGGTGGTCAATGTGGTTGACAGCGCCACCTATAGTGAAGCGATCAACTTCCATGGCAAATCGATCACCCTCCTCTCCGCAACCGACGCCACCATCGATGGCAACGGCGGCAACACCCCCGTCATCACCTTCAACAGCGGCGAGAGCGCCGGCGCCGTGCTCGATGGCTTTACCATCGTCAACCTGGCCGCTACCGCCCAAAGCGCCACCAGGGGGATATTCATCGCCAACGGTTCGTCGCCCACCATCAGGAATGCGATCATCGCCGGCAATGCCGTGGCCAATTGCACGGAAGAGAACAAGGTTTGCGGCGGTGGCGGGGTCTACATCAAAAACTCCTCCCCCACCTTTACGGCATGCACCATCAGAGACAACACTATCGCCTACCAGGTTGCCGGCGGGGTGTATGTCAGCGGCTCGGCCAGCGCGCCAACCTTTACCAACACCACGATCACGCGTAACACCTCCAATCGCTCCTGTGGCGGCATATACAGTGATGGCGCGGCATTGACTCTGACCAACTGCACAATCTCCGACAATCAGACAGGGAGCACCAGCAGCTACGACGGCGGTGGTCTCTACCTGAACGGCGCCACCGCCTCGGCCACCATTGCCGGCGGCACCTTCAGCAACAACAGCGGCCGTTGGGGGGGCGCCATCCTGGTGACCGGCTCCCAGGCGGTACCTCCGTTGTCCATCAGCAACGCACTCATCACCGCCAACACCGGCCTGTTGGGTGCCGGGATCTACTTGACCGGGGTCACCCAGCCGTCCACCCTGACCAACACCACCATCAGCAACAACGTTGCGGCCCAGCATGCCGGCGGCATCTACAGCCAAGGCGCGCCATTGACCTTGACCGGGTGCGCGCTCACCGGCAATCAGGCGGGTAGCAGCGGCGGCGGGATCTTGATGAGCGGCGCCACCGCCTCGCTCACCATTGCCGGCGGTACTGTCAGCAACAATACCGCAGCCCAGAGCGGCGGCGGCATCCACCTCAGCGGATCAACGGCAGCTACCCCGCTCTCCATCGCCAACGCCACCCTGTCGGCCAACACCAGCACCACCCTGGCCGGCGGCGGCCTCTACCTGTCCGGGGTCAGCAACCCGTCCATCCTCACCAACGCGACCATCAGCAACAACTCCGCGGCCCAGTCCGGCGGCGGGATCTTCAGCAACTCTCCCCTCACGATGACCGACACTCAGATTGACGGCAATCTGGTGACCAACAGCAATTTTGATGGTGGCGGGGTCTATCTGACCGCCGCCACGGCAACCGCCACCATGCTCAACAGCTCGGTAACGGGCAACACCGCCCGCGATGGGGCGGGAATCGCGATTACCAGTGACGCGGATCTCACCGTTGTCAACGGCAGGGTCACCGGCAACAGCTGTTACGGCAACGGCGGCGGGGGCGGCATCAGCATTGCCGCCAATGTCGGCAGCGGCACCACGCTCACCCTGGACAGGAGCACGGTCAGCGGCAACCGGGGCGGCAATTATGGCGGCGGGATCAAGAACCTGGGCACGGCCACGATCGGCAACTGCACGATCACCGGCAACAGCAACGATCGGCAGACCTACAGCGACGGCGGCGGCATCTACAGCAGCGGTCCGCTGGAAATGAAAAATTCAACCGTTGTCGGCAACTACGCCAAACATGGCGGTGGCGGCATGACGGTCACCGGCATTGCCGCCGTGAAAAATTCCATTATCTACTCCAACACCGCCGGCAGCACCGGCCCGCAGATAAGCGGCACCCCTGCTGTCTCCTATTCCGATATCGAGGGTTCCTTTGTCGGCACCGCCAACATCGCCTCCGACCCCCTGTTCATCGCCTTCGCCATCCCTGCCGACCAGGCCGGAGAGAGTATCCCTAAGACCAGCGGCGACTACCACCTGCGTCACGATTCGCCGTGCATCAATGCGGGCAACAATGACGATGCGCCCGCCGGTTCCGACCTGGACGGCGATAGCCGGATTGCCAACGGCCAAGTGGACATGGGCGCGGATGAACTGCCCTGATGCCGGCATGGATCATCCACTTCCACGTCCGGGGCTATCGCTTGCGGGGGGGGGCTCTCTTGGCAACAGCAAGAGACGGGAGGGCGCACAGGCCAAGGTGGCAGCGGCTCCCTGCCGTATACCCAAAAGAGATCCTGGAAATCGAAACGACCCGGGTTAATGGCCATCCTGGCTAATCATTCGGGTGTCGCTGGTAGCTCCAGCCTGCCGACATACGAATGATCCAGGCAGTTTCCCCCTCCTCTCAGCATCAATTATGACGGTTTCGCAAAAACTACTCAACCGCCGCTGGCACGCCCTGTAACACATTGAAATTACATGGCAGATGGTCAGCTTCACGACTTTCTGCGATTACATCAATTATCACTCCCTCCATGCCATTCCCTTTGCGCCCCCTTTGGTGTTGTGATAGGCTTGTTTCGTGGTCATTTGGCTTGGCCACCCAAGAGCCCTGCCGAAAGGGGCCTGATGCGAGCCACCGTTGCGCCACGGCCCCAATCGCCCCCTGAACGCTAGAGCGACGCATCTCTTGCTGCTTCCCTTCTCCCTCGCTGCCAAGGAGTTTATCCGTGAAGACCTTTCGCGCCATGTCAATCGGCACCCGCCTCAGCTTGGGGTTTGCCTTGGTCCTGCTCCTGGTCATGGTCATGGGGGCCATGGCCATTGTCCAGACGAGGCACTTAAGCGCCCTCACCACCCGGCTCTACCGCCACCCCTTTACCGTCAGCCGGGCCTTACGGGAGATCCAGGTCGGTGCCGCCACCAGCCACTACCTCCTGGACGACCTGAAGGCGGCAAAAACCGAGGCGGAGTTCTACGAGGCCAGCCGTTTGATTGCCGAACAGGAGAAACGCATCGCCGCCAACATCCCCGTGCTCTTTGATCGCTACTTGGGAGACTTGCGCGACGTCCGCCGCGCGAACGACACCTTCACGGCCTGGCAGAAATCGAACACCAAGATTGTCGAGGCCAGGAAAAGAGGTGACTCGCAAGGTCTGGTCACCCTGATTGCCGACAACAATGAACTGATCATCAACCTTGAGACCGAGCTTCATGTCCTGATCAACTTTGCCATCAACAAGGCCGAGAGCTTCTACCAGCAGACCGAGCAGACCCTGAGCGCATCCATGCGCCAGACCTCCATGCTGCTGGCCGCCATCCTGGCCCTGGTGCTGCTGATCTCCTTTAGCCTCACCCGCGGCATCACCGCGCCCTTGGCCCAGCTGATCACCATCATCAAGGGGATCGCCCTGGGGGTGATGCCGGAGACCATCGACATCCATCGCCAGGACGAGATCGGCACCCTGGTCCTCTCCCTGGAAGAGATGGTGGCCGCCTTTAAAGAGGCGAGCAGACAGGCCAAACTCATTGCCCAAGGCAACCTGGAGACCATCGTCACCCCACGGAGCGAGGCGGATGAACTGGGGCTGGCCATGGGCCACATGACCGCCACCCTGCGCCGGGTCAGCCGGGAGAACGCGGAGATCAACTGGCAGCGCGACGGCCTGGCGGGCTTGGACGACGCCCTGCGCGGCGACCTGGAGCTCCAGGAGGTGACGGCACGGATCATCACCTTCATGGCCCGTTACCTGGATGCCCCCATCGGGGTGCTCTACCTGATCGACCAGCATGGCTGTTGCCACCTGGGCGCCACCTTCGCTTTCTCCCATGGCGATGATGTGGCCACCGACTATGGCCCTGGCGAGGGTCTGGTGGGGCAGGTCGCCCTGGAGAAAAAGGGGATCATCCTCACCCAGGTGCCGGATGACTACGTCCAGGTGGTCTCCGGCCTGGGCCATGGCGCACCGGTCACCATCATGGTGGTGCCCTGTCTGTTAAACGGTGTCGCCAAGGCGGTCATTGAACTGGGTAAGCTCACCCCCTTCTCCGCCTTGGAGCAGGCCTTTGTCGAGAGTGCGGTGAAACGGCTGGCCATTATCATCGCCTCGGCCGAGGCCCGCGCCATCATGCGTGACCTGTTGCAGACCACCCAGCAGCAGGCCGAGGAGCTTCAGATGCAGCAGGAAGAGTTGAAGGCGGCCAACGAAGAGTTGGAGGGGCAGACCAACGCCCTCAGGGCCTCGGAGACCGAACTGCAAGCCCAGCAGGAGGAGTTGCGGGCCTTGAACGAGGAGTTGGAAGAGAAGAACGCGGCCCAGGAGCGGCAAAAAGATGAGATCGAACGGCAGAACCGGATATTGAACCAATCCCGGCTCGATCTCGAACAACAGGCCAAGGAGCTGACCCTGGCTAGCCGGTACAAATCAGAGTTTTTGGCCAACATGAGCCACGAACTGCGCACCCCGTTAAACAGCCTGCTCCTCCTCTCCCGCAACTTGGCCCACAACAAGGGCGGCAACCTGAACGAGGACCAGATCCAGTCGGCGGACATCATCCACAAGAGCGGCAACGACCTGCTGAACCTGATCAACGAGATCCTCGATCTGGCCAAGATCGAGTCCGGCCAGCTGCGGCTCACCATGGAGCGGGTGGAGATCAACTCCCT
>CAYSFY010000043.1:0-1641 GCA_964430285.1 uncultured Desulfobulbia bacterium | reverse complement strand
GCCACCCTGCGCACCGATTTCCGCCACCTGCTGGAGGAGAAGAGGCTCTCCCTCGCGGTAACCGTTGACGACTCCCTGCCCGTTGCCATCACCACCGACCGCCAGCGCCTGGAACAGATCATCAGGAATCTCATGGCCAACGCCATCAAATTCACCCGCGAAGGGGGCATCACCGTGACCTTTGCCCCTGCCCGGGCCGATGCCAATCTTATCAAGAGCGGGCTGACAGCGGCAGGGGCGTTGGCCATCGCCATTCACGACACCGGTATCGGCATCCCGCAAGCACAGCATGCGGTTATCTTCGAGGCCTTCCAGCAGGCGGACGGCTCCACCTCCCGGCAATACGGCGGCACCGGCCTCGGACTCTCCATCTCCCGTGAGCTGGCCAAACTCCTGGGTGGCGAGATTCAACTGGAAAGCGAGCCTGGCCAAGGCTCCACCTTTACCATCTTCATGCCCCTGGTGGTGGAGAGCGAGCCACCCGCCCCAGTCATGCCTGACCCGCCCCGGGAGCAACCGCCCCCGCCCCTGCCCTCTCCGCCTGAACCAAGGACGACAGCCGCGGCGCAGCAGACGATCATGGACGACCGCGAGCAGCTAACAGCGGGGGACCACACAATTCTGATCGTTGAAGATGATGCCCAGTTTGCCGCCATCCTCGGTCGCCAGTGCCATGAAAAGGGGTTCAAATTCCTGGTGGCTGGTAACGGTGAGGAGGGGCTGGAGTTGGTGGCCAATTTTCACCCCAGCGCCATCATCCTTGACCTCCGGCTGCCGGGGATGAGCGGCTGGGAGCTCCTGGAGCGCTTGAAGGGGATGCCGGAGTTCCGTCACATCCCGGTCCATGTCATGTCGGCCGAGGAACCGAACATGGAGGCCTTCCACAAGGGGGTGGTCTCCTTCCTGACCAAACCCATCAGCCAGGAACAGCTGGACCAGAGCTTTGCCGAGGTACAGCGTCTGATCGACCGCGATTTCGCTCGCCTCTTGGTGGTGGAAGACGATGATCTCCTCCGTCGGCAGATCGTGCAGCTGATCGGCAATGGCGACATCAAGGCCAGCGAGGCGGCCACCGGCCAGGAGGCCATGGCCGCCATGAGCCAGGAGAAGTTCGATTGCGTGGTCCTCGACCTGGGCCTGCCCGACATGAGCGGCTTTGAACTCCTCGACCGTCTGGCCGCCAACCACATCATGATCCCGCCGATCATCGTCTACACCGGTCGGGATCTGACCGCGGACGAGGAGCTCCGCATCCGTCACTACACTGACTCCGTGATCATCAAAGGGGTCAAAAGCGTGGAGCGCCTCCTGGATGAGACCGCCCTCTTTCTGCACCGGGTGGTGGAGAGGCTGCCGGAACAGAAACGCAGGATGATTGCCAGCCTGCACGAAGAGGACTCCATGTTCCACGGCAAACGGGTCCTGGTGGTGGACGACGACATGCGCAACTCCTTTGCCCTCTCCAAGGTCCTCACCGAAAAGGGGCTGGTGGTGAAGATCGCCAACGATGGCCAGAAGGCCCTGGAGGTCCTGGCCCAGGAGCCGCCCCCTGATCTGGTGCTCATGGACATCATGATGCCGGTGCTGGACGGCTTCGAGGCCATCCGCCGCATCCGGGCGCAAAAGGAGTTTGCCACCTTG
>CAYSFY010000042.1:18995-26751 GCA_964430285.1 uncultured Desulfobulbia bacterium | reverse complement strand
TGCAACATGCCATGGCGCACATCCAACCCGCCGAAGTCGATGCCGATTTGCGGGAACTGCTGCTTAGCAAAATTGGCTGCGTGCTGGACAGGGAACAGGCCATCTTCGCCATCGCGGAGCAGAAACGCGACGGTCTGCGAGATCAATTAACCGCCATCCGTCGCGGGAAAAGGGCCTTGACCGGTTATGGGCCGGGCACCAATCGCCGCCCGCCACAATTTGTCAGTGATCAAGGATAAGGGCGCGTCCCATGCCGCAAACGGATACTCGGCGTGCCCCGAGCACGGCTACCATGCTTTGTAGCCCTTGCCGCGAGGTTCAACTCCACTAGAGCCAGGATGGCCATGGTGGAAATTTTTTCCATTACGGTAGTTGGTACAATTAATCAGGTAGGAGGTACGTCATGGATGTCAATCTGAATACCGAAATCAAGGTGTATGGCGCCCCCACGGTCCCGGTCGTGGAGCAAGAGGACAAGGTGAAACCGCAGGTCCAGCCGGTGCAGGCCGACACGGAAGCGGCCAAGGCCAGCTTGAACGACCAGGCCCTGCACGACAAGAAAGGCAAGCAAGGTAGCGGTGCCGCTCTGTCCAAGAGTGAAGTGGAAAAGCTCATGGCCCAGGTCCAGAGCCGCCTTGACACCATTGGCGGCAACCTGAAACTTAGCCTGAACGAGTACCGACCGACCAAAGACATCGTGGTCCAGGTCAAGGACCGGCGTAACGACAAGCTGATCCGGCAATTCCCATCGGAAGAGCTGCTGAAGCTGAAGGCCCGATTGGAAGATCTGGCCGGCATCTTGTTTAACGAAAGCGCCTAACCAATCCCCCATCGCCCGCGCTCCCCCTCTTCGCCTTGACGGCAGTACCGCGCTGCCGCCAGCACCACATCTTTGCGCCCATCCTCCTCCCCGCCAGTGTCTCCGGTTCAACCGCCGGATCCTCCGCCAAATCCGTCCTCCGCGCCGGATTTTTTTTTTTTTGCTTGACAATTATCCCCCACGTTTTTATGGTCACTTACTTTCAAAAGGACGGAGAGAAAGGTTACTTTTTTTCTTAGATATCGTTATTCACAAAATCCAACGAGGAGACCAAAAATGTCCAAATTAGTAGCACCACACGGTGGAAAAGGGTTAGTCTGTTGCCTGCTGCATGGCAATGAGTTGAATGCCGAGCAGGAGAAGGCCAAGGGCCTGAAGAAGATTCAAATCAGCGCCCGCGCCAAGGGCGACCTGATCATGATGGGTATCGGTGGCTTCAGCCCGCTCTCCGGCTTCATGACCAAGGCCGACTGGCAGGGTGTTTGCGAGAAATTCCAGATGGCCGATGGCACCTTCTGGCCGGTACCGGTTACCCTGGATTGCGACAAGGCCGATGCCGACGCCATCAAGGTTGGCGACGAGATCGCCCTGGAGAATGACGGCGTCATCTACGCCACCATGAAGGTCTCCGAGAAGTACGAGTTGACCGATGCCGACAAGAAGTGGGAGTGTGAGAAGGTCTTCAAGGGCGAAGGCGAAGAGTCTGCCGACGACAAGTTTTGGAAGATCGCCATGGAAGATCACCCTGGTGTCAAGATGGTTATGGCCCAGAAGGCCTTTAACTTGGCCGGTACCGTTAAGGTCCTCTCCGAAGGCGAGTACCCGGAGAAGTACAAGGGTGTCTACCTGACCCCGGCTGAAGTCCGCGCCATGTTCGACGAGCGTGGTTGGGCCAATGTTGCCGCCCTCCAGCTCCGTAACCCCATGCACCGCTCCCACGAGTTCCTGGCCAAGATCGCCATCGAAGTGTGTGACGGCGTCCTGATCCACTCCCTGATCGGCAACCTGAAGAAGGGTGACATCCCCGCCGAAGTCCGGGTCAAGGCCATTGATTGCCTGGTCGAGCACTACTTTGTTAAAGACAACGTCATCCAGGCCGGTTATCCCCTGGATATGCGTTATGCCGGTCCTCGCGAGGCCCTGCTGCACGCTACCTTCCGCCAGAACTACGGCGTCAACAAGATGATCATCGGCCGTGACCATGCCGGCGTTGGCGACTTCTACGGCTTGTTCGAGGCTCAGACCATTTTCGACAAGATCCCCCAGAATCTGGCCGAAGGCAAGGCTCTGAAGTGCATGCCGCTGAAGATCGACTGGACCTTCTACTGCCACAAGTGCGACGGTATGGCTTCTCTGCGGACCTGCCCGCATGGCAAGGAAGATCGTGTTATCCTCTCCGGCACCAAGCTGCGTAAGGCCCTTTCCGAGGGCGCCGAGATTGTCCCCCATTTCGGCCGCGACGAGGTTCTCGTTATCCTGAAGGAGTACTACCAGGGTCTGACCGAGAAGGTTGAGGTCAAGATGCAGGGTGCCGCTTCCGGCGCTGCCATGTAATTTGTTGTTATAGTATTTCTTCGTAGCACACACAAAAGGGGATGCCTGTCATGGGCATCCCCTTTTTTTGTCCCATTCACCGGCGCTGGTGACTGATGGTCGCGCGCCAAGCAGGGAGGTAAGCACAATGAAACGAGTACGGGTAGGCCTGGGGGAGAGATCGTATCCGATCCTGATTGACAATGGTCTGTTGGCGGGCATCGGCCCGGACCTGAAAAACCGGGCCGTGGCCAAGCGCTTTGTGGTGGTGGCCGACAGCACGGTGGCCGGGATCTATGGCGAGGCCGTGCTCGCCTCTCTCAGGCAGGCGGGACTCTGCCCCGAACTGGTGACCTTCCCCGCCGGCGAGGCCAGCAAGACCTTGGCCACGGTGGCCGATCTGGCCAGCCGCCTCGCCCGCTTAGGCCTAGACCGCAAGGATGGGCTGATCGCCTTGGGCGGCGGGGTCACCGGCGACATCACCGGATTTCTGGCCGCCACCTACATGCGCGGCATCGCCTTTGTCCAGATCCCAACCAGCCTGCTGGCCCAGGTGGACAGTTCGGTGGGCGGCAAGACCGGAGTCGACATCCCGGAGGGGAAGAATCTGATCGGCGCCTTTTATCAGCCCCGCGCCGTCTACATCGACTCCCTATGCCTGACCTCCCTGCCCGCCGCCGAGCTATTGAACGGCATTGCCGAGGTCATCAAGTACGGCGTCATCCATGACCAGGAGTTTTTCTCCTTCCTGGAGCGCGAGCGTACCGCCATCCTGGCCCTGGAGCTAGCGGTGATGGAGCAGGTGATCGAGACCTGCTGCACCATCAAGGCGGAGGTGGTGGCCAAGGACGAACGCGAGGCCGATCTGCGCCGCATCCTGAATTTCGGTCACACCATCGGCCACGCCGTGGAGGCCGACTCGGGCTACCAGCTGGCCCATGGCTCGGCAGTGGCCATCGGCATGGTGGCGGCGAGCCGTCTGGCCGTGGCCAAGGGGCTCTTCGCCAGCCAGGATGCCGCCCGCCTTGAGGCCTTGATCACGGGCTTCGGCCTGCCCACCGCCATCCCCCCCACTGCCGATCGCGACCGTTTAAAGGGGTATCTGCTCACCGACAAAAAGACCGTGGCCGGCCGCCCCTTTTTCGTCCTGCCCAGGGGCATCGGCCAGGTGGAGATCACCGCGGATGTCGGCGAGGAGTTGATCGATCAGGTCCTCGCCTGACCTAACCGGAGACCGCCAAGCGGAAGCCGATGATGTTCGACCAGCTCTCCGCCTCCAGCTTGCGGTGGCAGGCGCTGATCACCTCGTTTGAGTTCCAACACCCCCCTTTGAGGATAAAGAGGCCAGCCCCTTTTCCCTGCTCCAGGGGCATGGTCCACTCGTAGACATTGCCCAAGAGATCGTGGATGGCGAAGGGACTCGTGCCCAGGCCCTGAAATCGGTTCACCGGGGTGGTGTCCCCGAGACAGGAGAGACTGAAGTTGCCCCGCCCCGCATCCCACTCCTGACCCCAGGGGAAACGTCGGCCATCCGCCCCTCGGGCTGCCGCCTCCCACTCCGCCTCGGAGGGGAGCCGTTTCCCGGCCCAGGCGGCAAAGGCTTGGGCGTCGCGCCGACTCACCTGCACCACCGGGTGGTTATGTTTATGATCCAGAAAGCTCCCCGGACCAAAGGGATGGCGCCAGTTGGCCCCGGGGATGGAGCGGCCGCCCGAGGCCAGCCGGCTGCAAATGGTAAAGGTGGCCAAGCCCGTGGTTTGATCCTTGCCGGATCGCCACCGGCTCTCAAAGACCAAACCGTACCCCTCCCGCTCGGCATCGGTCTCGTACCCGGTCTCCCGGACAAAGAGTTCAAAGAGGTCATTGGTCACCGGGTACTGCCCCACGTAGAACGCACGGACCATGATCGCTTGCTCGGGGTGCTCGTGGGCCGAGGGGTTGGGACAACCAAAGGGGTAGCGGCCGGCCGGCACCTTGACAAATTTGGGGGTAAACCGTTCCAGCAACTGCAGGACCACCCCCTCCTCCGATTCAGCAAGCGTCCCCGCCTCCCCCTGACGCGCCTCTTCGCTGTCCAGGTATTTGGACAAGACCTCCAACAACTTGCCTTGCGAGTCGCTACCGAGGCTGTCGTCGGCAACCTCCTCAAACTCCTGCTCTTCCACCTCCTCGACCTCTTCGCACTCCTCCAGCAGCCCCTTCTCCTCAATGAGCTCAGGACCATCCCCTGCTCCGGTGCCCGCACCGAGTTCGTCCCCTGCCCCCTCGCCATCCTGGGCAGCAGCGCCCTCTTCGACCTCGACCTCCTCGAACTCATCCAGCAGTTCAGTCTCATCCATGGCCTCAAGGTCATCAGCAACACCCGCGCCCTGTCCTTCCCCGGCGACAGCCCCTTCCTCGACCTCTACCTCTACGAACTCTTCCTGGAGCTCCGTCTCGTCTATCGCCTCAAGTCCATCCGCGCCACCCGCGCCCAAGCCCAGCTCTTCTCCACCACCTGTGCCATCCAGGGGGGCGTCACCCTCTTCGACCTCGACCTCCTCGAACTCATCCAGCAGGTCCGTCGCTTCCATGGGCTCCACGCCACCCTCGGCTGCCGTGCCTGGACCGAGCTCTTCCCCAGAGACAGCCCCTTCCTCGACCTCAACCTCTACAAACTCTTCCTGGAGCTCCGTCTCGTCTATCGCCTCAAGACCATCCGCGACACCCTCGCCCAAGCCCAGCTCTTCTCCCGCGCCTGTGCCATCCAGGGGGGCATCACCCTCTTCGACCTCGACCTCTTCGAACTCATCCAGGAGTTCAGTCGCCTCCATGGGCTCCACGCCATCTTCAACAGCCGTGCCTGAACCGAGCTCTTCCCCAGAGACAGCCCCATCCTCGACCTCCGCGAACTCTTCCAGCATTTCCGTCTCATCTCTGTGCGCCGCCACCTCCTCGGCACCCGCGCCCGCCCCCTGTCCTTCCCCGGCGACCGCCCCTTCCTCGACCCCAACCTCTACAAACTCTTCATGGAGCTCCGTCTCGTCTATCGCCTCAACTCCATCCGCGACACCCGCGCCCGAGCCCAGCTCTTCTCCCGCGCCTATGCCATCCAGGGGGGCATCACCCTCTTCGACCTCGACCTCCTCGAACTCATCCAGGAGTTCAGTCGCCTCCATGGGTTCCACGCCATTTTCAACAGCCGTGCCGGAACCGAGCTCTTCCCCAGAGACAGCCCCATCCTCGACCTCAACCTCAGCGAACTCTTCCCGCAGCTCCGTCTCATCTATCGCCTCAAGGCCATCCGCCCCCCCTGCCTCCAAGACCGGTTCTTCCCCAGCGGTCGCGCTATCCAGGGGGGCATCTTCCGCTTCGACCTCGATCTCCTTGAACTCATCCAGGAGTGCACTCTCCTCCATGGGCCCCACGCCATCCCCGGCAGCCGCGTCGAAACCGAGCTCTTCCCCAGAGACAGCCCCATCCGCAACCTCAACCCCCGCGAACTCTTCGATCTCCTCCACCAGCTCACTCTCGTCCATCGCGGCAAGCCCATCCGCATCACCCCCGCCCTCACCCTCGTCACCCTCGGCAAGCCCTCCGCCCGTCTCCTCGCCAGCCTGGGGGGCTCCGCCCTCCTCGATCTCGACTACCTCAAACTCATCCCCCACCTCCTCCACTCTCTCCAGGTGGGGGCACTCCTCTCCCCCCTCTTTCGCCCCCTTGCCAGCCTGTTCAGCGACAGTGCGACCGATGGTCTCCTCAAGGGCCGCGATCTGCTCATCCTTGGCCCGTAGCCTCCCTTGCAACGCATCGATGAGCCCCTTGGCCTGTTCCAGGGCCTCGAATAGTTCCGTCAAGCCATCCGCCCCATGCTCGGTGGCTATCTCCGGGAAGACCTTCTTGAAGGTGGCAAACATCTCGGCCAGGCGGGAGTTGGGCTGCCCGCCACCAACCCCCAATTGTGCCAACAGGGCGCTCTTCTGTTCATCCGAGATCTCAAAGACATTGGCCCGGCCGATCACGATCCCTTCCGGATTCAAGCCCTGACTGGAAAGGTCCTTGAGCCCCTTGTTGATCGCCGATTTCAGGCTGCTGAAACTTTTGCGTCTGGCCTTTACGTCCGTTAACTCCCCCTCCTTACCCCAAACCTCGTCGATCAACTCCTCAACGGCGATCTCCTGTAAGCTCGGTGCGCCGTCCGGGCCGACAATCCGACCACGGATGGCAGCAAGGACTTTCGCCTTCAGGGTCTCCTGATTAAAGGCGAGATGGGCAATGGCTTCATCAATCCCGGCAAGGGTAATAAGGGGCGGCATGGGTGGCGGGTCGCGGGTGAAGGGGGTTAAGGGAGGAACAGGGAGATGGCTCACGGTGAAAGGCGGAAGGGAAAGGGGCGAAAGGATACGCCTCCTTTTCCCTGTAGCCCTCAAGCTGATCGCCTTTTACCGGTGGGCCATTCTTTTGTTCTTTATTTTATCTCATTAATTATACTATATTTATGCAACATGAGGTCAAGGGATAATCCAAACGGCAAGAGGTGCGCATGGCGGAACGACTGATCGTGGTTGAGGCAACGGCCAAGGCTGAATTTCTGAAGGGACAGTATGGTGAAGATACCGAGTGTGTCGTCTGCGGCTGGCCGCTGTTCCGCACCAGCCATCACCCCCTTGCCAACGACTTGCCTGGCCTCGGCTTTCACTTCGCAGGCATGGCTGGCGGGGAGGAGTGTATCGCTGCCATAAATGCCCACCAAGGCCATGAGATCCTGGTGGTCTTGGATGACAACGAAAGGGCCGACTACCTCGGTTGGCAGATCAGTGGCTATCTCGACCAAATCGGCGGCCGCCCCGGCACGGTCAAGCTGGTGTCGCCCATCTCGTTCGACCAGGAAGGGCTCGACACCGCCATCCGTGCCGCGCGCTCGGTGGATCCCCGGCAAGGGATTGCCTACTATGGCCACCTGCTGTTCGATGAGTGCCTGGCCCGTCATCTCGTCCGGCTGATCGGCACTGATCGCGGCCCTGGCAACCTCCCCCTGCGTCAACCCAGCCTGACCACTCTCTTCCTGCTGGCCGAGCGGGAGAGGGAGTTGGTGATGTTCCAGCCGGTGCCGAAATGGCAGGTCCAGGCCGAGTTGTCAGCCCATGGCCAGAGCTTCACCGCCTCCCTGGCCAAGGGGCTGGACCTCCCCGCCGACGGCTTGGTCCGCGACGAGGGCAAGGCCCGCATCATCAAAGACCAAGTCACCTACCTCCCTTTCGTGGTGGATGCCATCCAGCGCTCGCCGTTGACCATCGCCCCACCCCAACCCTATCTCCTGGCGGAACTGGTCCATGACGCCAAGGTCCTGCTCGGCCTCAACCCGGCCGCCACCATGACCATGGTCAAGAAACTCTACCACGGTGCCCCCAGGGGCGAGGGGCA
>CAYSFY010000042.1:1108-18985 GCA_964430285.1 uncultured Desulfobulbia bacterium | reverse complement strand
AACTGACGGAGGCGATAATCGCGGCCCTGCGCCGCCAGGTCGCCGCCCTGTATGGCCAGGCTGCGCCGTCCGCGGAGGCAGCGCTGCTTCAAGCCGGGATGCTTGTCCCCCTCCACCCCGAACTCGCCAACGCCGAAATCACGGCGCGCCTGGGTGAGAAGGAGGCCGCGCTCTACGAGTTGATCCGGCGTCGGGCCATCGCCAGCCAGATGCGGCCGGCCGTGGGGGAGACCATCACCGTTGAGCTGAAGGCCGGCAAAAAAAATATCTTTCAGGCCCACTTCCACGAACTGCCCGAGCCCGGCTTTCTGCAAGGGGACCCGGAAGCCTTGGCCCGCTTGCACGCCCCGTGTCCGCTGCCGGAGCTAGAGCAGGGCCAGGAATTTCGCCCCCTTGCGGTCCACTGTCAGCAGATCAAAGGTTCAAGCCTGATTGCCGAGCCCTTTACCGTCGACACCCTGTTTGCCGCCTTGGCCGATTTCGCCATCGCTGCCGATCCGGCCACCATGACCATGCTGGAGGCCATGATGAAGGCCGGGTATGTCACCCTCTCCCCCCAGGGCACCCTCCACGGGGCGGAGAGTACCATTCAGGTCGTCACCCTGCTCAACCGGGCCTTTCCTCGCATGCAGGGGGTCAACCTCTCCGCCTATATCGAACAGACCGTGGCCGAGGTAATCAGCGGCCGCAAGGAGTTGGCCTTCGCCCTCAAACAGTTCGATCAGACCCTGATGCTGCACGGTAAGATTCTGGTCAAGGCCAAAATCGCCACAGCCAAGATCCAACCCCGGGCCAGGACCTCCAGCACCATCATCAAGCAGACGCTCCCCCCCCGCGACCTGGCTGGTTCCGCCGATCAGGAGACGGAGTCCTCGGCTGCACCCACAGCCGCGCTCCCGCCAACAGAGCAGGCTAACGAGGGGCAAGAGCTTGCCGCCGTGCCCGAGCAGCTGGCGCCGGAACCGGCTCTTGAGCCCGTGGCTCCCGAACCGGTGGCAACGGACTCGGCGCCGTCCGCCCTGGCTGCGAACGAGGGCTTCATCCACCAACAGGGGCCGGATGAGGCCGCGGCAACGGGGGATATCCAGTCAGCCGGCGAAGCTGAAGAGGGTGGGGATGAACCGTGGCCCGACGACCTCAAGCAGGTCTTTGCCGAGGCCCTCTCCACGGCGCCCCCAACGGCAGATGAGCCGCTACCGATAATTGTCCCCCCGGTCACGGACACGGGGGCCGTGCCCCTGGTGCCGGCCCAGCCGGAGCAAGCACGCCCCTGCCCGACCTGCGGCAGGCCCATGCTCCTGAAGGAGGACCCGTTCGGCCCCTTCTGGGGGTGTTCCGGTTTCCCCGGCTGCCGTTACTCCGAGGCCATCACTCGGGCCGACCAGGGCCTGGCCTGTCCCCTCTGCGGCCAGGGGCTCAGCCGCAAACAGACCCCCACCGGCAAGAGCTTTTATGTCTGCGCCCAGAGCGACTGCCAGTTCATGTCCTGGTCCATCCCCCATTATCTCCCTTGCGGCCTGTGCGACTCCCCCTATCTGGTGGAAAAGACGGTTCGCGGGGTCAGCCGCCTGCACTGCCCACGGGCCGGCTGCCCCTATGAGCAGCCCA
This sequence comes from uncultured Desulfobulbia bacterium, assembly GCA_964430285.1. GTDB lineage: Bacteria > Desulfobacterota > Desulfobulbia > Desulfobulbales > VMSU01 > VMSU01. The sequence goes on along the minus strand of CAYSFY010000042.1, from coordinate 17,377 downwards.
TGCCCGGAGGCGATCCGGGGGGCGCCACCACCCCTGCCGGCGAACCGGCCAAGAAGAAGATCCTGGTCCGCCGCGCGACCTCCGGCTCTGCCCCGGGCAGCGGCACCACCAAAAAGGTGCGGATCGTGCGCCGCAAGCAATAGGGAATAGATCCAGTGCGGCTACCCCAAACCAAGGAGACCCCAGACCATGCCCCTCTATGAATTCTACTGTGGCCAGTGCCACACCCTGTTCAATTTCTTCTCCAGTCGGGTCAACACCAGTACCGTCCCCCCCTGCCCCCACTGCGGCAGGGCACTGGAGCGCCAGCTCTCCCAATTCAGCACCATCGGCCGGGCCAAGGAGGATGAAGGGGGCATGCCTGCCCTTGACGAGGCCCGCATGGAACGGGTCATGAACGATCTGGCCCACCAGGCGGGAGAGATCAATGACGAGGACCCGCAACAGATGGCCAGACTCATGCGCCGCTTCAGCGAGCAGTGCGGCATGAACCTGGGCACAGGCATGGAAGAGGCCCTCAGCCGGATGGAGGCGGGAGAAGATCCGGAGAGCATCGAGCAGGAGATGGGCGATATCCTCGAAAACGAGGACCCCTTCACCCTGCAAGCCGGCAAGGGCGGGAAGGGCGGCCGACAAGCAGTGAACCGCGACGAGAGGTGGTATGAGCTGGAGGAGGAGAGGTAAGCGGATCGAGGCTGGTGGCGAGGTGGAGTGCCACCCCCGCACCCGGCAGGCCTTCATCCTACCGCACCCCCTCCATGTATTGCATGAGTTCGCTGGCCAAGACCTGATTGTCCACCAGCAGCGAGACCTCGTGGTTGGCGGAGAGGGCCGAGCCGGTAAAATTATGGCTGCCGATCAGGGAGTAATGGCGGTCCACCACCACGACCTTGGCGTGGGTGGTAATTCTGGGGGAGTCAAAGCGCACGCTGACTCCCCCTTTTTTGAGACGAGCGCCGACCCTCTCGTTCTCCCGGTTCAGTTGGCGGTCATAGCCTGACTTTTCCAGGAGGACGGTGACCGCGACCCCCCGTTGGCGGGCCTGGATCAACTCCTGAACCAGGGCGGCGGCCCGATTTTTGGGCGAATTGGTGGTCTTGAACAGGAACATGACCAGATGGATGCTGGAAGTGGCCTGGGCGATCAAGCCCTGCAGGGTGGGGTAGTACTCTTGATCGGTCAACAGCCGGATTTCGCCGGGTCGAGTGACGATGCTGGGGATGACCTTGAGCAGGCTCACCTCCGGCTTGGCCAAGGCTGCGGAGGCCCCGGAGAGCGCCAGGTAGGGGCGGATGGCCTGAAAGGTGCTGGCGCCGATCTCCGGGATCTCACGCACCTCTTCCACGCTCAGGAAGCGCCCCTTGGCCTTACGAAAACGGATAATGGCCCGAGCCCGGGCCTCGCCGATAAAGGGGAGCGTCTGCAACTCCTTGACCTCGGCGGTGTTGATATTGACCTGACCGCCGGCAGCCAAGGCCCCGATCGGACCCGGGCCCGGCATAAGCCAGCAGGCGAGCAGCACGACCAGAGAGCGCAGGCATCTGTTCATGAATCCCCCCTTGAGGACAAACCGATTATTTCGGCCACCAACTCACCGCCAGCCGCCGCACCAGATTAAAGCCACCACCCAAGACCAAGGTGTTGCGCTTGCCGATGCTGTCCAGAAAGGACTGGACCTCATAGGAGCGGGTGCCGGCATCGCAGATGATGATCAGGTTGCGGTCGCTGGGCACCTCCTCCCGGCGCGCCCTGACCTCCACGTAGGGGATGGTCAACCAACGGTCGGCAAAGGCCTCCTTGAAGACCCCGGCCTCGTTGGGGTGGCGGATATCCAGGGCCAGCCAGTCGGGGTGGAGGGTCTGGTCCTCCATCCACGCCAGAAAGGCCTCCATCTCCACGGTGCGCAGACGGCCGGCAAGGGCATTCTCCGCCACGTTGGCCGTGGCGTTCAAGGCGTCCAGGGCCGTGGCAAAGGGCGGGGCGTAGGCCATCTCCAGGTTGATGAAATCCTCCACCAGGGCACCCTTGGCGATCAGGCCGGCAGCGGCGTCCAGCCGGGCCAGGACCGCATCGCCCATAGGCCCGAAACCTTGCACGCCCAGGACCTTGCGGCTCCTGCGGTCAAAGACCATGGCCAGGGGGATGATGGCCTGGGTGGGAAAGAAGTGGGCGCGATCGGACTGGGCGGTGAACACCCGGTCGGCGTCAAAACCGTCGGCCAGGGCCGCCTCCAGGCTCATGCCGGTGGCGCCGATGGCAACATCAAAGGCCTTCATGATAAAGGAGTTGATCACCCCCGGGAAGAGGCTGGGGATGCCGGCCAGATTGTCGGCCACCACCCGGCCCTGGCGGTTGGCCAGGGAACCGAAGGGGGCGCACACCCGCTTGCCGGAGACCAGGTGGTTGGTCTCGATGCAGTCTCCGGCCGCGTAGATGGCAGGGTCCGAGGTCTGCAGGCGACTATTGACCACCACCCCGCCGGTGGGGCCGACCAACAGCCCGGCGCTACGTGCCAGCTCGCTGCGCGGCCGTACCCCCACCGCCATGACGATCAGATCGGCCGGCAGCTCCCGCTTATCGGTCACCACCCGGTAGCCCTCGCCCTCCTGGTTGATGGCCTGGACCTTCTCATCGGTGAAGATGGTAATGCCGTGGTCAGTCAGGTGTTTGTCCAGCATGCGGGCCAGGATGGGGTCGACAATGCGCGGCAGGAGTTGCGGCATCAGTTCGACAATGGTGGTGTCGAGCCCCCACAGGTCGCCGAAGGACTCTGCCATCTCCACGCCGATGGGCCCGCCGCCGATCACCACCACTCGGCCGACCTTGCCCTTGGCGATCTGCTCCTTGATGGCAATGGCCTGGTGCAGGTCGCTGATCAGATAGACCCCGGGGAGATCGGCACCGGGGATCGGCACCCGATTGGGCTGGGAGCCGGTACAGAGCACCAACCGGTCATAGGTGAGCCTCTGCTCCTCGCCGCTATCCAGATTGGTCACCGCGACCTGCTTGGCCTTACGGTCGATGGCAGTGGCCCGGGTCCGGGTCAGCACGCCGACCCCCTTGGCGTTCTCGAAAAAGAGGGGGTCGCGCACGGCGTGGAAACTGGTGGAGCGGAGCTCCTTCTCGTCGGAGACGTCGCCGGAGACATAGTAGGGGATACCGCAGCCGCCATAGGAGATCAGGCTATCCTGGTCAACGATGGTAATCCGGGCCTCGGGATTCAGGCGCTTGAGACGGCAGGCGGTCTTGGGACCGGCCGCCACCCCGCCGATGATGAGTATATTTTCGGTCATGATGCAGTTCCTTATAATGATGAAGTGGGGATGGTACCGAGCAACCCTTGAAAGGTAGTCCGAAATCCCGCCCCTGTCAATTTTGAAGGGCTGGCAATGGGAATTTTCTTTGCAACTTTGCCAATCCGTGGCACACTTAAAAAATGCGAAAATCAACTCAATATCTCGATGCCAGGAGTAGCTGATGGACCGGAAGGATCTGGGACTTCTTGTTGTTGAAGATAACGTCCTGATGCAGAAGATGATGATCCCCATGCTTGAGCGCTTGGGATTTCGCAACTTCATCACCGCTAGCAACGGCCTGGACGCCTGGCGCAAGCTGAACGGCGACGACCCGATCCATATCATCCTCTCCGATCTGGTGATGCCCAAGCTGGATGGCATCGGCCTGCTGCTCAAGGTCAGGGCCTCGGAACGGTTCTGGGACCTCCCCTTTGTCATGATCACCGGCGAGGAGAACCAGAACCAACTGATGACCAGCATTGAGGTCGAGGTGGATGCCTATATCCTCAAACCGTTCACCCCGATCAAACTGGAGTCCGAGATCTCCCGGGTCCTGGAGCAGAAGTACAACCCCTCCCCCTACCACGTCGCCCTGCAAAAAGGCCGCTCTCTCCTGGCCCAAGACGGCGACCCGGCCGCGATCATCGAGGCCTTTGAGGAGGCCAGCCGTATCCAGCCCCAGGAGGCGGACCCCTATTACTTCCGCGCCATCATCCATGAACGACTGGGCAACCGGGCCGACGCCAAGGCCTGCCTGGAGCGGTGCATCCAGTTGAAAGAGGCCTACCCCAAGGCCTACGACCTCCTGGCGCTCATCTTCCGCCGGGAACAGAACTACGCCGCCGAACGAGAGACCCTGGTGCGCATCAGCGCCATGTCCCCCCACAATGTCGACCGCAACCTCAATCTGGGCTTGGCCTGTGCCCGGGTCGGCGATCTGGAGGGGGTGAGAAAATACCTCAAGGTTGCGGCCCGCTATGCCGACCCCGACGACCTTGCCACCTACGAGCGGATCTTCAGGATCTATCTTGAGGGGCGCACCATGAATGCCGAGGCCGAAGTCATCTACCGCCGCTATATCGACAAAAATCTGGAGACCCCCCGGCTGCTCAACAAATTCGGCCTCTTTTTCAAGGCGGTCAAGGACTATGAGCGGGCGATCTTTCTCCTGGAACGGATTGTCCACATCTGGCGGACCGTCAAGAATCACGGCATCCCGCCGACAGACATGGCGATCTACTACTTCAACCTGGCGGTGGCCACCATTGAACAGACCGCCACCGTGACCGCGCCGGAGGAGAAGAAGGCCGCTTACCAGGCCGCGGCCAAACTGGTGGACAAGGCCATGGAGTGCAACATCAACCACCCGGATGCCCAAAAACTCGACCGTTGGCTGAGTGACCGTCTCAAGTGACCAGAGCCCCCACCCCTGCCCCAGCAGGGGGCACCTTTCAATCCCTCCGCCACCGCAACTTCCGCCTCTGGTTTTACGGCCAGCTCACCTCGCTGATCGGCACCTGGATGCAGGCCATTGCCCAAAACTGGCTGGTCTACCAGCAGTTGGGCGGCACCGCCCGCGACCTGGGGATGCTGAACTTTATCGGCGCCGTGCCCCTGGTCCCCCTCACCCTCTACGCCGGTGCCATCGCCGATCGCCTCCCCAAACGGTGGATCGTCTTCTGGATGCAGGCGGTGATGATGCTCCTCGCCTTCATCCTCGGCGCCCTCTCCTGGGCCGGCACCGTGCAGATGTGGCAGGTGATGACCTTGGCCTTCCTGCTTGGCGCGGCCCAGGCCCTGGACACCCCGGCCCGGCAGGCCTTTGTGGTGGAACTGGCGGGCCGGGATGACTTTGCCAACGCCATCGCCCTGAACTCCGGGATCTTCCACGGCGCCCGCATGGTCGGCCCTGCCCTGGCCGGTTTTCTCGTGGCCGCGGTGGGGATCCCCATCTCCTTCCTCCTAAACGGCGTAAGCTTCATCGCCGTGCTGGCCTGCCTGCTGCTGATGGACCCGAGCCAACTCCACCCCCTGCGTAGCCACCCCAATGCGGCCGGAGGCGACCTGCTGGCCGGTCTCCGCTACTTCCGCGATCAGCGGGTGGCGCGGGCCATAGGGCTCCTCATCACCGTCTCCACCCTGCTGGCCATGCCTTACCATACCCTGATGCCCATCTTTGCCAAGGAGGTCTTCGCCGGTAACGCCACCACCTACGGCACCCTGATGTCGGCCTCGGGGATCGGCGCGGTGTGCGGGGCGCTCTTTTCCGCCTCGGGCCGCGCCGTGCGCCGCAAGGGCAGCCAGCTCTTTGTCGGCAGCATGCTCTTCCCCTTCCTGCTCCTGCTCCTTGCCTGGTCCACGACCTACTGGTTTTCGCTGCTGCTCCTCTTCGGCATGGGCTTTTGCTTCGTCTCCCAGAGCGCCCCGGCCAATTCCATCTTGCAGTCCATGGTCCCCGACCACCTGCGCGGCCGGGTGATGGCCATCTATGTCTCGCTCTTCCTGGGGTTCATGCGCCTGGGCAGTCTCCTGCTCGGCCTGCTCGCCGACCGCACCTCGGCCCAAACCGCCGTGGCCACGGCCGGGGTGCTGACCCTGGTGCTCACCACCCTGGTCTTTGGCCGTTTTCCGGAACTGCGGCGGCTTGAATAGTTGCGAAGACCGCCCCTGCTTAGGCGCCGTCAGCAAACAACTCCGTGCCCGCGGCTTAGGTCGATAGCCAAAACAATCGAGAACGGTTACCGAAAACTTTTCTTCTCTCTTGAATTCATTGTTGTTACCATCTACACTGATCTCTGCGCAGCACCGCCATGGCCCCCTTCTGGGAGGGACTGGTGGCGAAACGAACAACCCTGGGCCGCCCCCCCTTACCATTGACCCCGATATCCTTTTGCCAAGGAGCAAGACCCCCCATGAGCATTCCGGAAGAGATTACCATCCTGCTTGTCGAAGATGCCGTCACCATGCGGAAGATAGAGATCAACACCCTGAAGTCCATTGGTTTTAAGAACATCATTGAGGCCGGCGACGGCAAGGCCGCCGTGGACGTCCTCCAGGAACAGGGCCACGTCGATCTGGTGATCAGTGACTGGAACATGCCCCATATGGGCGGTTACGAACTCTTGATCTGGATGCGCCAGCAGGATCAGTTCAAGGAGATCCCCTTCTTGATGGCCACCGGCCAGTCCGATCGCAGCCAGGCCAAGTCCGCCATGGAGGCCGGGGCCAACGGTCTGATCGCCAAACCCTTTGGCGCGGCCGAACTCTTGGACAAGATGGAAGAGGCCATGGGGGTTAAAAAGAGCTTGGCCATGGCGGCAGCCGGTCCCCAGCTTGGCGCCTCGGGCAAGGTCAAACTGCGCATGGCCCATATCCAGATTACCGACCACCTCATCCTCGGGGTGCTGAAACACTGGATTGACCGGGGCGAGGTCGTGCCCCAGCACTTTGAATTGGAGACCCAGTGTCTACCGGGCTGGAACCCGGTACAGACCGCCCTGGAGAGCGGCACGGTGGACGGGGCCTTTATCCTGGCGCCCATCGCCATGGACCTCTTTAACTATGGCACGCCCATCAAACTGGTCCTCTTTGCCCACCGCAGCGGCAGCATCTTTGTGCGCAGCCATCAGGGGGAGTACAGCGAACCCTTCCAGAACTTCTTCCGCCGCCGCTCGTTTCTGATCCCCCACAAGATGTCGGTCCATCACATGCTCTCCCACATGTTCTTCCAGGGGATCGGTCTCAAATCCAGCCTGGAGAAGGGGGCGGATGTCGATGTCAACCTGGAGGTGGTAGCCCCGGTCAATATGCCCGAGTTCATTAAAGATAATGCCGATGCCTGCGGTTTCATGGTTGCCGAGCCCATCGGCACCAAGTCCATTGCCGCGGGTCTTGCCGACCTGCAGTTTCTCTCCAACGAGCTGTGGAGCAATCACCCCTGCTGCGTGGTCACCATGCGCGATGACTTCAGCGAACAGCACCGGGAGGCGGTCTATGAGCTCACCGAACTCCTGGTCAAGGCGGGCAAGTTTGTGGAAAAAAGGCCGGATACCGCCGCCGAGATCGCCGTCGCCTTCCTGGACCCGGAGAAGAAGCTGGGACTCAAGGTGCCGGTGCTGAAAAATGTGTTGAAGGAGCCCCAAGGGATCAAGACCGGCGACCTCTATCCCGCCAAGGAGGACCTCGACAAGATGCAGCACTATATGCATGACACCATGGGCATCGGCGCCCTGGTTGACCTGGATCGTTTTGTCGATCTCCAGTACGCCGAGGCCGCCTGCGCGGGGATGGCGAGGACCGTCTCTTCCTTCATGCACAGCAGCGCCGTGGTCAACAAGATCTTGAAGCCCAAGGGCGAAGAGGCCGGCGCCATGAAGAGCATGCTGGCCCGGGAAGGGCGCTACCTGACCTTCATGCTCAACAACCAGGAGTTCGGGGTTAACATCTTGAAGGTCAAGGAGATCATCAAGATGATGGATTTCGTCAAGGTCCACCAGGCCCCCTCCTATGCCAAGGGGGTGATCAACCTGCGGGAGCGGGTCATCCCCATCATCGACCTGCGCAGCAAACTGGGCATGGAAGAGATCCAATACAACGACCGCAGCTGCATCGTCATTGTGGAATCGGAGTTCCACCAGGAGTCCAAGCAGATCGGGGTGGTGGTGGATTCGGTCTCCGAGGTGATGACCTTTAAGGCGGCCGAGATCGAGGAGCCACCCAATTTCGGGGCCAGCATCAACACCAACTACATCCTGGGCATGGCCAAGGCCGGGGCCAAGGTCAAGATCCTGCTGGACATCGATCAGGCCTTGCAGCAGTAACCATCACCCTCGCCCCTTGCTCCACGAAAAAAGGCCTGCCGGTTTGACCGGCAGGCCTTTTTTCGTGGACAGCATCTTTTTCACCCACTTTGCTCCACCACCCGCCGTACCGCCGTTCGCGGAGCCCACTTTTCTATGCCTTCGCGCCGATTCGGCGCCATAACGGTATTCGCCAAACGGCCATCTCGGCCTCTTGCCCCCCACTCCCTGACCTTGGCCGATAACCATGACCTTTAGTCATGCCCACCCCCAAGAACCGCTACCCTATCGCCACCAGGAGGAGGCCAGACACCACCAGTAGTAATGGCAACCCCGGCAGCTGCACCACATCTTGTACACACAAAATTAATACAACAATATCAACGAGTTGTTTTTTTAACCCGGATGAAGAGTGTTTTCTTTTTTCTCTTGACACTTTGGCGCTTGTCTCACTATAGAGTAACATGATGTGGTGTAAAGTGGGTGAAAGAGGTTTAAGAGGGAGTTTGCGGTGAGCGACCTGATCGTGGACCCGGTCAATCATTTCCGGGGCCGTTCCGAACATAGCCTGGATGGCAAAGGCCGGTTGAATATCCCAACCCGGTTCCGGGAGGTCCTGCGCACTCAGTATGACGAACGGTTGATGGTCACCCCCTGGAACAGATGCCTGAAGGTCTACCCGGTGCAGCAGTGGGAAAAGATGGAGATGCAACTGCTGGCCCACCTCCAGGATCAGCCGGACATGAAAAAGATGATCCGCTACATGATCGGCGGGGTGGTGGAGTGCCCGCTGGACAAACAGGGGCGCATCCTCTTGCCGCCCAAGCTGCGCGAGGAGGGTGGGATCAACCGGGAGGTAGTGATCACCGGAGTGATGACCTACTTCGAGATCCTCGACAAGCAGACCTGGGAGGCCGACAACAAGCCCACGGTTGCCGACTTCGAAAGCTTTGAGGTCAGCCTGCTGAAGTCCGGGCTGCTGTGAGCGCAAGCCCCCTGGCCACCAACTCCGGCACCCCCACGATCCATCAGTCGGTGCTGCTGGCCGAGGTGATCGCGGCCCTCTCCCCGGTAAGCGGCGGCATCTATGTGGACACCAATCTCGGGATGGGCGGCCATAGCGAGCAGATCCTGCTGGCCAGCGGACCGCATGGCCGGGTGATTGGCTTTGAGTGGGACCAGGAGGCCATGGCCATGGCCCAAGCCCGGCTTGCCCCCTTTGGCGAGCGGGTGGAATTTGTCCGCCAAAACTTTGCCGCCATGCCCCACTGCCTGGCGGAGTTGGGGATCACCCGGGTGGACGGCATCCTCTGCGACTTGGGACTCTCCTCTTATCAGCTGGACGAGAGCCGGCGCGGCTTCAGCTTCCGGGGCAGCGAGCCCCTGGATATGCGCATGGACCCGCGCCAGGAGCAGACCGCGGCCGACCTGATCCGCACCGCCTCGGAGGAGGAGTTGGCGGACCTCTTCTACTACTTTGGCGAGGAGCGCCAGGCGAGAAGGATCGCCTCCTTTATCGTTGACCAACGGAAGAGAGGCCCCATCGCCACCACGGATCAGCTGGTGGCCATTGTCGAGCAGGCGGTCCCCAAGAAGTTCCATCCGCCCAAGATCCATGTGGCGACCAAGGTCTTTCAGGCCCTGCGCATCGCGGTCAACCACGAGTTGGACAACTTGATGGCGCTGCTCAAGGCCGCGCCGGCGCTGCTGAACAACGATGCACGCATTTGTGTGATTTCTTTTCACTCCCTGGAAGACCGGCTGGTCAAACGGGCCTTTGCCGAGGACCCGGGCTTGACCATAGTGACCAAACGGCCGGTGATCGCGGGTGAGGAGGAGTTGAAGATCAATCCTAGGGCCAGGAGCGCCAAGCTCCGAGTGGCAAAAAGAGCGGAGAAGAGATGATTCAGGATTTTTCTACTGTCTTTGTGGGCAAACAGGCGGTCAGGGTCAGGGCGATTCCGATTCGGGGCAATGCCCTGGCCAAGAGGATTATCGGTACCGTGTTGGCAGGGTCACTGCTGACCGCGGTGGTGACCACCCTCACCTTTTGCCTGTTGATTCGCTCAGGGCTTAAGGAAGTGGCGGCCCAAAACACCATCAAACTCGAACTGATGAAGGAGCAACAAGGGCTCTACAGCCAGCGGTCCACCCTCCTCGACCAGGAGACCCTGGCCCGGACGGCCGGGACACTGGGGCTCTATCTCCCCAATAACCGGCAGCTCCGGCGGCTCTAAGCAACAACGAAAAATGGATGAACCGCAGCCAGAAACCCAAAAAAGGCAGCCGTCTGTGGTTGCTCCTCGTCTGCACCCTGCTCCTGCTGGTGGTCGGCGGCGGTCTTCTGTGGCGGTCTGCAGCCAATCTCGTCAGCAAGGAGGAACCTGAGACAGCACTTGCCCCTGCACCGCCGGCGCCGGAACCACCCCCACCAACCCCGCCGGCCGTAGCAGCCCAGTCCGCCCCAGCCCGGCAGCCGATCTTTGACCGCAACATGGCCCCCTTGGCCGTCAGTTTCAAGCTGGGCTCGGTCTATCTGCGGCCCCTTGAGCTGCAAGAGGAGCAGCAGGCGGTGGAGCAGCTGGCAAAAATTTTGGGGCTTACGGCGGACAAGATCAAGAACGCGTTGCGGACGGAACGGGGCCTTTTCTGGCTCAAACGAAATCTCGATCCTGAAACGGCAAAGAAGATTGCCGACTTAAAGTACAGCGGAGTCTATCTGGTGGACGAACTTCTGCGTTACTACCCTTTTCATGACCATGCGGCCCATGTCATCGGTTTTGTCAAGGAGGAACAGGGATTGGCCGGCGCCGAGTTCATCTATGACACCATTTTGCGCGGGGAGAGGACATTGGCCGCTCAATACCTGAATCTCCCCGGCATCAACACGGCGGAGCTACCGGCCAATGGGGCGGCCGCCGTGCTCTCCGTTGATATCGATCTGCAGCTCATCCTCGAAAAAAAGTTGCACCTCCTCCGCCAGCAGACCGAGGCTGAATCCGTCGGCGCCGTGATCATCGACGCCACCGATGGCGAGATCCTGGCCATGGCCAACCTCCCCGGCTATGACCCCAATGTCTATTGGCAGGCGGCAGGCGCCGCGCATCAAAATAAGGTGTTAAGCGACCCCTTGCCGGTGGCCGGGATCAACGCCTTTGTCAAGGCGGCTGCCGAGCTTGCCGCCGGCAACCTCCCCCCGGAGATGGGCGAACGGCAAGAGGAAGCGGAGAGGGTGATCAGCCCACGGGCCATGAAGATCCCCAAAGGGGAGGTGGCAGTGCCCATGGTCCCGGAGTCACAGGTATGGCAGCCCGGCATCCACCTGAGCCCGCCCTTTGCCTGGCCCGTGGAGTTCAAGCTGAGCCCCGATGAGCTGACCGCCTTTGCTGGCAAATTGGGCCTGACCGCCCCGGGCACCGGTCTCGGGGACACCCACGTGGAAGTGGGCAAGACGCCGCCGACCACCGCCCCCCCCGGGCTTGAGGACGATGCCTTTCGCGCTTACCCCCTCGCCCTCCTGGCCGCCTTTGCGCAATTGACCAATGGCGGCAATGCCATTTCGCCCCACCTGCTGCGGGGGGTATGGCTGGCCGATGAGCAGACCTTTCAACCCATTGCCTTTCCGGTGCCCACCGGAGTTGGCCCCCAGACCAGCACCGATTTCATCGGTTTTGTGGAGGGGCTCCTGCCGCCCGGGCCCGAAGAGGCCCTGGTGGTGGAGACAATCAAGTCCACGGTCAGGCTCGCGGGCCTTACCGGGATCAAGAGTGCGGAGGAGGGCGCGGCCCGCACCATCGAGAACGCTATCCGCTACTCCTCCACGGCCCTGGCCTGTGGCCGTCAAGGCGAACATCAGTTGGCGCTGATCATCACCACTGATGGCGCCAACTTCAACCTCGCCCTGCCCTCCCCGGTGCGTAAGACAGCGGCGGAGATCATCAGCCAGAGCCAGGGCCTGATGGCCAAACGCTGGGGGGCGGAGATCAAGAGCCCCAAGCTGGAAACAGACGCCCAACTCTACCAGCAATGGAGCCACTCCCAGACCATGGACACCCCCACCGCCACCAGCAGCATGGTCACCATGGAGATGCCGGAGCTGGTGGGGATGAGTCTGCGTAAGGCCATGCAGGCCCTGCAGGGCTACAACCTGAAGGTCAACGTGCAGGGTACGGGCCGGGTCCTGCGCCAGACCCCCAAGGCCGGTGTGCGCTTAAAGCCCGCTGACCAGGCCAAGCTTGAGCTGGGGATGGACAGCCAATGACAGCGGCGAAAAGACTTGGCGATCTCCTCGCCGGCATCGACCACACCGTCGAGTGCCCCGTTGACGACCTAACCATCCTCTCCCTGACCGCCGATTCTCGTCAGGTCGAGCAGGGGAGCCTCTTTGTCTGCCTGCGCGGGTTGGTGGCCGATGGCCATCAGTTTGTGGCGACAGCGGTGGCCCGCGGCGCGGTGGCCGTGGTCGCCAATCGGGCGCAGCGCTCCCTCCTGCCCCCCGATCTGACGCTAGCGGTGATCTTGGTCGAGGATACGCGCAGGGTCATGGGCGATCTGGCCGCCGCCTTTTATGATTACCCTAGCGCTGGCCTCACCCTGATCGGGCTCACCGGCACCAACGGCAAGACCACCACCTCCTTCATCCTGGAGGCGCTGATTGCCGCCGCCGGCGGCACCCCCGGGGTGATCGGCACCATCAATTACCGCTACGGCGGCCACGAGGTGCCGGCCACCTTCACCACCCCGGAGCCCCTTGCCCTGCAACAGCTGCTGCGGGAGATGGCGGACCACGGGGTGACCCATGTCATCATGGAGGTCTCCTCCCACGCCCTGGCCCTGCACCGCATCCAGGGGCTCTGCTTCGCGGCCGCCTTGTTCACCAACCTGACCCGGGACCATCTGGATTTCCACCAGGAGATGGATGCCTACTATCAGGCCAAGAAAACTCTCTTTACCGAGCACCTCGATGAGCAGGGCACGGCCGTCATCCTGCTGGAGGATGAGTGCGGCGAACCTGACACCGGGTGGGGCCTGCGGCTGCTCCGGGAGCTCACGGAACAAAAGCGGCAGGGGCGCGGCCGCTTGATCGCCTGCGGCCTGGGCACGGCAGGCTCGTTGCCGCTGGAGGTCTCGGCCCTGGAGCCGGTCTTTGGCCTGGGGCAGACCCAGGCCATTATCCAGGTCATGGGGCAGCGGTTTGCCCTGGCCACCAACCTAGTCGGGGCCTTTAACCTCAAAAACATCCTGGGCGCGGTGGGGGTGGCAACGGGCTTGGGGCTCACCCCTGCCACCATCGCCCAGGGGTTGGCCGCGCCGATCAGGGTGCCGGGCAGGTTGGAAGCAGTGAGTGTGGATAAGGATGGCCTCCCCGCCGTCTTTGTCGATTACGCCCACACCCCGGACGCCTTGGAGAACGTGCTCACCACCCTCAGGCAGTTGGGACCGGAACGGTTGCTGGTCGTCTTTGGCTGCGGTGGCGACCGCGACCCCGGCAAGCGCCGGATGATGGGGGAGATCGCCGGCCGGCTGGCCGATGTGGTCATCATCACGGCCGACAACTCCCGCTCCGAGTCCACGGCCACCATCATGGCGGAGATCGAGCGGGGGGTGGTCGCGGCCGGGATGGCCCCGCTTGCTCACTCCTCACCCGTGCCCCACGGTTATCGGGCGATTCCCGCCCGGGGGGAGGCCATCGCCGTGGCCATCGATCTGGCAAGAGCAGGGGATATCCTATTGATCAGCGGCAAGGGGCACGAGACCTATCAACTCACCTCCTCAGGCTCCATCTTTTTTGACGACCGCCTGGAGGCGGCCCGCTGTTTGCGGGAGAAGGCCGGGATCACGGCCGAACGAGAGGCAGGCCATGCAACGGCATAGCGCGGACAGAAACGGCTTCGGCTACGGGCTGGCGACCATGCAGGACCCCTCGTGGAACCTGGAACAGGTGCTCGCCGCCACTGGCGGCCGCTTGCTGCCAGCCAAGGGCAAGGGGAAAACCCCTCTGGCGGCCACCTTCCGCAGCATCTCCACCGACAGCCGGACCATTGGCCCGGGCGATATCTTCCTGGCCTTGCACGGCGACACCTTTGACGGGCTCTCCTTTGCCGCCCAGGCCATCGGCCAAGGGGCCGCCGCCATCATCGGCGACAGGGCCATGGACCCCCTGCCGCCGGTGCCCATGGTCCTGGTGACCGACACCCTCCGCGCCTTGGGGGATCTGGCCCACTTTCGCCGCGCGCACTTAACGCGGCTCACGGTGGTGGCCATCACCGGCAGCTCGGGCAAGACCACGGTCAAGGAGATGACCGCCCACATCCTTGGCCTGTGCGGCAAGACCCTAAAGACCGCCGGCAACTTCAACAACCTGATCGGGCTGCCGCTTTCGCTGTTGCCGGTCAACTACCACCACCAGTTCGCGGTGCTGGAGATGGGGATGAACTGCCCCGGCGAGATCGCGAGACTCACCGAGATCGCCGACCCGGACGTGGCCTGTATCAACAATATCCAAGCGGCCCATCTGGCAGGCCTGGGGAGCATTGAGGGGGTGGCCCGGGCCAAGGGCGAACTCTTTGCCGGCTGTCGGGCCACAACCACCCTGGCGGTGAATAGCGAAGACCCCTTAGTGCGCAAGCTGGTCCGCCGCCTGCCCAATCCGCGGGTCAGCTTCGGTTTCCGGCGGGGAGTCACGGTCCGCGGCACCCGCATCACCACGGCAAAGGGGTCCCCTGGTCAGCAAGGGATGGCCTTCACCCTGGAGGTGGCAGGCCAGCAGGCCCGGGTCCGGCTGCGGACCGTGGGCCGTCACAATGTGTTGAACGCCCTGGCCGCCGGGGCCATGGCCCACGCCGCAGGCGCGGGCATGACGGAGATCGTGGCCGGCCTCCAGGCCTTTACCCCGGGAGAGAATCGCTTCGGGATCAGAGAGTTGGCCTGTGGTCTCAGGGTGATCAACGACTCCTACAACGCCAACCCCTCATCCATGAAAGCGGCCCTGGCCACGGTGGCCATGATCCGTGGGGAGGCACGCACGGTGGCGGTCCTGGGGGACATGCTGGAGCTCGGCCCCACTAGCCGGGAGATCCATGCCGAGTTGGGCGGCCAAGTACCGGCCCAGGGCTTTGACTACCTCTTGTGCGTGGGAGAGTTCGCCAGTACCGTGGTCCAGGCAGCGCAACACGCCGGAATGAGCGCCACCGCGGCCCGCGAGTTCACGAGCAAGGAGGAGATCGCCGCCGCCATCAAGGAGCTGCTGGCCCATGGCCACTTGCAAGCGGGCGACCTGATTCTGGTCAAAGGCTCCCGCGGCATGCGCATGGAACAGGTAATCGTAGCCCTTGCGGGCTAAGCCGTAACCCTTTATCATACAAACATCAAACGTAACGCCATTCGATGCTCTATCATTTTCTCTATCCTCTCCACACCCTGTTCGGCGGATTTAACGTCTTTCGTTACATCACCTTCCGCTGCGTGGGAGCGACAGTGACCGCCTTTTTGATCGTGATGCTGGCCGGTCCGACCTTTATCGAATGGCTGAAAGGGGCCAATATCGGCCAGGTGATCCGCAAGGACGGGCCGGAGAGTCACTTCAGCAAGCAAGGGGTACCAACCATGGGCGGGGCCTTGATCCTGGCGGCCTTGACCTTGACCACCCTGCTGTGGACCAACCTCACCAACAGGCATGTGTGGATCGTGCTCTTGGCCACCCTGTGGTTTGGCCTGATCGGCAGTTATGACGACTATCGCAAGATCAAGAAGAACAACAGCAAGGGCCTAAGCGCCCGGGGCAAGCTGCTACTGCAGATCATCGGCGGCCTGGCTACCGGCCTCGCCCTCTACCGCATCCCGGGGTTCAACGGCGAACTGTTCATGCCCTTTTTCAAGCACCTCACCGTGACCCTGGGCGCAGGGTATATCCTCTTCATCATCCTGGTGGTGGTGGGGGCCTCCAACGCGGTCAACCTCACCGACGGCCTGGACGGCTTGGTCTCCGGGCCGGTGGTGGTCACCAGCGCCGTCTACCTGGTTTTCTCCTACCTGGCCGGCCATGCCACCCTGTCGGCCTACCTGCAGATCCCCTTTGTCCCCGGGGCTGGCGAGGTGGCGGTCTTCTGCGGGGCCATGGTCGGGGCCTGTCTCGGCTTTCTGTGGTTCAACGCCTTCCCGGCCGAGGTGTTCAT
>CAYSFY010000042.1:0-1098 GCA_964430285.1 uncultured Desulfobulbia bacterium | reverse complement strand
AGGTGGGCTATTTCAAGATGAGTGGCGGCAAGCGGATCTTTCTCATGGCCCCCTTGAACCAAAACTTCGAGAAAAAAGGGTGGACCGAGCCCAAGGTGGTGGTCCGTTTCTGGATTATCTCCATCATCCTCGGCCTGTCGGCCCTGGCCACCCTGAAGTTGAGGTAGGGGCATGGAGCCAATGAGCATACCCGCCCTTAACGGTCTCCATCTCCTGGTGGCGGGACTGGGCAAGTCCGGCCGCTCGGCTGTGGAATTTTGCCGAAAGCAGGGGGCCACGGTCTCGGTCTCCGACGCGGCCCAGGCCCGACCCGATGATCTCGCCTGGCTGACCGAGCGCGGCATCGCCCACGAGTTTGGCGGCCATGGCCGGGAGTTCTGTCTGGGCCACGACCTGATCCTCGCAAGCCCCGGGGTGCCCCATGACCTGCCTCTCTTTAGGGAGGCCACGGAGGCGGGTATCCCGGTGATCGGCGAGCTGGCCTTGGCCCCCCGCTACCTGCGCACCCCGGTAATTGCCATCACCGGCACCAATGGCAAGACCACGGTCACCACCCTGATCGGTGACCTGCTCCGGGCCTCGGGGATGAACCCCTTTGTGGGGGGCAATATCGGCACCCCGCTCACCGACTATCTGCTCACCGAGCAGACGGCGGATTGGCTGGTCCTGGAGGTCAGCAGTTTCCAGTTGGATGCGGCAGGCGACTTTCGGCCGGAGATCGGGATCCTGCTCAACCTCTCCCCCGACCACCTGGACCGCTATCCCAGCTATGACGCTTACGCCTTGGCCAAATTGAACCTCTTCGCCCACCAACGGCCAGGCGATGTCGCCATCTTGAATGGCGATGACCTGGACACCGCCCGCCTGACCGAGGGGTACCCAGGGCTGCGCCCGGGATGGCAAGAGCGACGCTGCCTCCACTTTGGCAGGGCCCTTGGCCATCGCCCTGGTGCCGAGCTCACCGCAACCACGGTGGAGCTCAAGGGCGAAGGGTTAAGCGGGACGGATGAGAGCTACCCCTTGCGCGCCACCGCCCTCGCCAGCTCACCGAACCTGGAGAATGCCGCCGCCGCCATCCTCGCGGTCCGTATGGCCGGG
>CAYSFY010000041.1:23088-26850 GCA_964430285.1 uncultured Desulfobulbia bacterium | reverse complement strand
TTGGCGTTCAGGGGCATGTGCTCGATGGGGATGATCCTGGAGGGGACCGAGTAGGCCGGCAGCAGGCGCTTCAGGCCGCTCATGATCTCTCCCGTGGGCAAGGGGGAGCCGGCGATAAAGGCGATCAACCCCCGAGCCCCGCCATCCACCAGGGGCCAGGCCACGGTGGCCACCAGCTCGGCCCGGGCCAACTCGCGCAGGTGGCTGTCCACCTCCTCCAACTCCACGCGATTGCCAAGGACCTTGACCTGGTTGTCGATGCGCCCCAGGTGGTGGAAGGCGCCGGCCGGGTCGCAAAAGGCCAGGTCGCCGGTCAGGTACCAACGCTTACCGGCAATGGTGGGGAAGCGGGCCGCGGTCAAGGCCTCGGCGTGGAGGTACCCCTCAGCCAGTTGCGGTCCGGCAAGGGCGAGTTCCCCCGCTTCGTTGGTGGCCAGCCGCTGGTGATCCGGCCCCAGGATCGCCGCTTCGATGTCGGCAAAGGGGGTGCCGATGGCCATGACCTGGCGCATGGGGGTGACCAGGAGCGGCTCGGTCACCGCTTGACTCAGGCAGGAGACGGTCACCTCGGTGGGGCCGTAGAGGTTGTGGGTGACGCTGTTGGGTGCCCCCTGCTGCCAGGCCCGGACGATGCCGACCGGCAACGGTTCGCCGCCGAAGACGGTGAGCCTGATCGCGGGTAGCGCCCCGGGGGGCAGGGCCTTGATCTGATTGAGCATGCCGATGAGGGAGGGCACCGAGTTCCATACCGTGAGCCTGCTCTGGCGGGCGAACTTGACCACGTTCATCACCCGGTTGGCCGGCAGCACATGCAGGGAGGCCCCCGCCCGCCAGGTGGCGAACATGTCCAGCACCGAGAAGTCGAAGCTGAGTTCGCAGACCTCAAGGGCGCGGTCGCTGGGGTTGAGTTTTAGCAGCTCGGTGGTGACTGCGAGGTAGTGGTGCACGGCACCGGCGGAGACCATCACCCCCTTGGGCGGGCCAGTGGTGCCCGAGGTGAAGATGACGTAGGCGAGGTCCGTGGCCTTGATCGGTACTGGCGCGCTGTTCTCGGCCGTGGGGGGCAGGTCAAGGAGGTCGCATAGGGCGGCTTGGTGGTCGCTCGCCGTGGGCAGGTGCCTATCGGGTTCGGGCATGAGCAGCAATTGAGGACAGGCCTTCAGCAGCCGCGGGCTCAGCAGCTTGGCCCCGTGGGCGTCGACGATCAGGGCCGCTGCTTGGCACTGTTCGAGGATGGTGATGATGCGCTCCTCCGGGCACTTCAGTCCGATGGGGACGTAGCTGCCGCCGGCCCAAGCGCTCCCCAATAGCCCGGCGCAGGCCGGGATGCTGCGCGAGGCCAGGATGCCCACCCTGGGCAGGGCGCCGTCCGACCCTCTGCGCCAGCCTGGGCTTGCGGTCAGCACGGCGGCGATGCGGCGGGCCTGCTCTGCCAGTTCAGCGTAGGAGAGCTCCTGGCCCTCGCAGGCCAGGGCCAGGCTCTGGGGGGCGGTCAGGCTGTGGCCATGGACGGTGGCCGCCAGGTTGAATTCGAGGCAAGGGTCTTGTGGCATGGGGTTAGCGGGTGTGGCCAACGAGGCACATGATGTTGGTGAGGGAATCAAAATCATCCTGATCAAAGCCGCGTTCCGCCAGATCGAGGCCAAACTCCTCCTCGAGAAAGACCACCATCCGCAACACGGCCTGGGAGTCGAGGATGCCGCTGGTCAGCAGCGAGTCGTCATCGCCAACATCAGCCCCTGCCCCATAGTCGGCCAAGAGTTCCTGAAGAAAGGTCTTGATCTTTATTTTCGTGTCCATACGGCTCCTTAGGTGAGATGGATAAGGAAGAGCTTCAATAAAAAGCGGAAATGGTCGCCCAGGCTCAGGGTGGGGTCGGAGCTGTCGAAGATCGACAGCAGGCAATAGAACCCCACCACATACACCGGGTTGATGATGTGCTTTCTGAACCACGACATCCCTTGCGGCCTTCTCTTTTCATAGAGCTGGGAGATGGTGATGGCCACGCTGAGCACCAGCCCGTAGAACATATAGACCCGATGGCCGTAGAGCGCCGGCCAGAATCCTCGGTCGGCGATGCTTTCCACGTCGTGCAGAAAATGGTAGAGGACATTGCCGAATCCGGCGGCGGCCAGGATGGCGAAGAACAGGCGGAGCTGGGGCCACTTCTTGAAGTAGCGCAAGAAGGCGGGGTAGAAAAAGTTGTCAACGAGCAACTCCTTGAAATAGTAATAGAATCGATTCCAAAACTCGGCGATGCTGGCCGACTGCAAGGGGCGGTAGGTGTTGCGCAGGGCGTTGTAACCGGCCATGCGGCAGCAGGCGATGATCAGGTGGCCCCACACCGTAAACCACAACAAGCGGCAGAAAAAGTTGGCCACCAGGGCCAGCCAGTTGGTGTGCCAGGGATAGGCCGGGGCCCCTGGCCCGCCATGCAGGATCGCGGGAAACGAGGGCAGGGACAGGGCGCAGGGGATGCCGAGCAAGGCTTGGGACGCGGCAGGGGTGCCATAGCAAATTTGGCGCAGCACCTTTTCCAACACCCCCAGGGCAATGGCCCAGTAGAGGAGCTTGAGCCCCTTGAGTTGGCTGATGGCCAACTGTCGCGGCTCCTTGGCCTCGATCTTTCTGAGGTAGGCCGCCCCCTTGGGGAACGGGGTGGCGGCACCGCCCCAGAAGGGGAGGTAGTGACCCGCTTGCAGGGTCAGGCGCGGGGTGTCGCGGGCCTGGCGGTCCAGCAGGGTATAGTTGAAGTACCAGAGATATTTGCCAAAACCGGCGACAAAGGCCCACAGGTAGACCACCTGGGGGTTGGTCAGGGGGACCTGGGTGGCCGCCAGCAGCAGGAGGAGATAGAAGACCAGGAGGTTGCGGACCGGACGCTTGCCGATCCATCCCGCCCTGTTGTTCTTGACCGCCCCATAGTAGAGGGCAAAAGAGCCAAGGATCGCGGCCATGATCAGGGGCTGATAGCCGGGGATGGTGGGATGGTGCAGCTGGCGGATGGACCAGGGGGGCGCCACATTGGGCCACCCCGCCAGAGAGAGCGAGCCAACGGTGGCGATGGTCAGCAACAGCGGCCGGAATTTGGGCAGCAAGGTGAGCGCCAGGAGGCAGGCGGAGATGGGTAGCCACTGATCGGTGCGCAACGAGAGCCCGGCGGCAAAGAGGGCCAGCAGCAGCATCTTCCCTGCCAGCGTTTGCGCAAAAGTAATCACCCGCGGATAGGTCTCCAGCGGCGGGATGAGTCTGAAGGCGGTGGCTTTAACCATTGGGCATCGTTGGTCTGGCGAAGTAGAGAACGGCGCGGGGCCGGGGTCGGGATTGTTTTCTTGCCGCTGGCGTTTGCCGTGATCCAGGCATCACCTTGGGTAAAGGCCGGCCTTTACCCGAAAAGAGGAAACGATAATAGCTGAGGTCAGCGGGGAAAACAATCTGTTTTCGGTGGAGGGGGCATTGGTAACCGGTAAGGGAGGGGGGGCTTCGGGGATAGGTGTGGATTTGCAGGCGGTATCGAAAGATTTCGAGGATGGAACGTCAAACTAAGCCGACCGCGTCACTGAAGGTGCAGAATAAATCAGCGGCACCACACGGTCGGCTGGAGTGTCTGGTTGGGCGATTTCTGGCGGTTGTTATCCATGAAAATAAATCTGTCCCCCCTTTTTTTTCGGCACCAAGGAGGCCAGCCGCCGCATTGCGTTGTCTGGGGTGGGACCCGGTCGCTGGTTACTCCAACCAGTTTTCCGCCTTGAGTTCGGGGAT
>CAYSFY010000041.1:10687-23078 GCA_964430285.1 uncultured Desulfobulbia bacterium | reverse complement strand
GCGTTAAGCCATTGGCAATGGCGATGGCGGCAATCTCGAGATCGGCAAGGGCAAGCGGCTGGCCCTCTTGCTCAAGTCGTGCGCGGAGCCGTCCACAGACATAGGCCGCCTTGGCGTCAAAGCCGATGATATTGACGGCCGGCAGCAGCATTTTCTCCAAATTGTCCATGTGCCGCTGCGGCTGCGGGCATTTCCAGGCACCATACACAATTTCGGATATGGTTATCGTGGAGATGTGTTGCGCCTGTCTTGGCGTTTGGACCAGCCGCTCCAGTAACCCTGGCGCAGGGGTTTTCTTGAAAATATTGGTGATGACATCTGTATCAAAGAGATACATCGCGACCCGGGCCTCCTTGCCGCCTAAGATCCACGATCTCACCCATGGCGTCCGCCAACTCCGCGAACTCCGGCCAACTGCCGGCAACAGCCGCGAGCCCTTGGCGTTCTTCGTGCTGTTCAATGATACGCATGTCGTCAATGCTCACCAACGCGGCCACGGGTTTGTCGCGACGAGTGATGATGAAGCGCTCATGGCCATGGCAACTCCGGGCGATGAATTCGGAAAGGTGGTTTTTTGCATCCGCGACTGAAATGGTGGACATCGTTTTCTCCCCAGTAAAAGGTCTTAAAGGCCATTATGACTATTTCAAGTATAGAGCGAGATGGTCAAGACGGCAAGCGGTACACCTGTCCGCAGGGTACAAATCGACATGTTTTAGTGGCGCCATTAACCCGATCATGGGTGGCTCCATGTTAAAATAAATCTGCCCCTTTTTTTTTCTTTAGGCAGCCAAGAGCTCAATCCGGTCCTCTCTCTTTTCGTGGATGGCCGGGGTGATGTGGGGCTTCGGCCCCAGGGTCGGACCGGGCCGGCCGAGGTAATAGCCCTGACCGTAGTCGATGTCATACTCCTGGAGGGCCGCGTCGATCTCCGCGTTTTCGACGAACTCGGCAATGGTGCGGACATTCAGCTCCTGGGCCAGGGTGACGATGCTCTTGACAAAGGCCTTGTACTCGCGGTCAAAGGGGAGGCTGCGGACGAATTCGCCCTCGATTTTGATGAAGTCGACCGGGAAGCGCTTGAGGTACTGGTAGGAGGAGAAGCCCGAGCCGAAGTCGTCAATGGCAAACTTGTAGCCGTCCTGGGTCAGGGTGTGGATCAGGGTCTCGATCAGGGAGAGATTCTTCACTGTCTCCCGTTCGGTGATCTCCAAGACGATCTGCTCCGGTTCCAGGCCGTAGGCCCTGGTCTGCGTGCGCAACCAGGCGATGAACTCGCCGTTGATGAAGACCCTGGGCGAGATGTTGATGAATAGGTAGCCCTGGTAATCGGCTTGTTGCGCCATGGCAAAGGCCTTCTCGATCAACAGGTAATCCATCCGGTGCAGCACGCCCATGCTTTCTGCCAGCTCGATGAACTCGCCGGCCGGGATAAAGGTATCTCCCTCCTGGATGCGCATGAGGAGTTCATGGATCTGCGCGGAAGGGGCGCCGTAGCGGACGATCGGCTGGAAGAAGGGGACGATGCGATCCTCGTCAATGGCCTTGATGATCATCCGTTTCTTGTTGTCGTGTTGGTTCACGATCTGGCCGATTTCGTGGGTATCGGGGAGGGCAATGGCGTTTTTGCCGCCCTTTTTCGCCTTGTACATCATGTTGTCGGCAACGAGGAACAGGTCGCGCGCGCTTTGGGCATGCATGGGGAAGACCGCCACGCCGATGGAGGAGGTCGCCGTCACCATGGTGTGGTCCGGGGCGCAGAGGCGCATCTCGTTGATCATGGTGCTCATCCGTTTGGCCACCAGGTAGGCCTGCTCTTGGGTGGTCTCCGGGAGCAGAATGGCGAACTCGTCGCCGCCGTAGCGGGCGACAAAATCCCCCTCCCGGCTGGCCTGCCGCAGGACCCCGGCAAAGGCCTTCAGGTAGGTATCGCCAAAGGCATGGCCATAGAGGTCATTGATCAGCTTGAAGTTGTCCATGTCGATGACCAGGACCGCAAAGCGGTAGGCGTGGCGGGTGGCCCGGCCCACCTCGTACTCAAGCAGTTCCCAAAACATGCGCTGGTTGTGGAGATGGGTGAGCGGGTCCCGGGTGGCGTAGTACTCCAGGTCCTTGGTGTACTTGGAGATGGCGTGCACCGAGCCGACCAGATTGAGCAGGGTGGTCAAGATGCTCTCGGTGACGATCCGGCGGGTGGGGTCCGCGGCGTCTTGGGCCGGCACGGCGATAGCGACCACCCCGCGCATCTGCGGCAGTTCGAGAGTGAGGGTCTTGGCGTGGATGGCGATATCAGCCGCCTCCAGCTCCGGGAGGAGACTCTCCGGGTCGGTAACATGATGGCTGATGTTGGCCAAGGGCAGGGCCGCCCCTGCGCTCGTGCCTGCCAATTGGGCACGGAACAGCCCCTCCATCCGCTCCTTGGTGGCCGGTGACTGGTTGTTGAGCCAAAAGATCTCCCCACGGCCATCGTTGCCGTCGTCCTGGCAGACCGCAGCGATGGCGTAGATGGGGACGATGCGGTGGATATCCGCCAGCAGCTCCATGACGAACTTGTGCCAGTTATGGATCATGTTGGAGGTGATGATCAGTTTGTTGGACATCTTGATCTTCAGGGAGAGGATCTCCTTGTCCACCGCGATCTCTTGTAGCCGTTGGACCATGCCCTCCACATGGAGAAAGGCGGTATTCAACTCCTCGAAACCAAAGTCGATGGTGCCGAGGTCTAAGAGGTTGAGGTCGTCGACGCTGTTGATGGCGGCGGTCTTGGTTTGGAAGAGGGTGACCGTGCGGCCGATGCGCTTGACCACAACGGTGGCGAGGCCTGCCGCGGTGAGCAACACCAGCAGACCATAGCCGACAAAGAGGCCGGTGTAGCGTGAACGCATCTCCGCCGCGATCTTGTGGAGACTCTGGGCGACTTCGACCACGCCCAAGACCTCGCCGGTCTTGATCCGGGAGTGGCAACGGAGGCACATCGCTTCTGCCTTCAGCGGGTAGACGTTGTGGGTGCTGCCGTTGTGGTTGTAACTCGTGGTCTCGCCAGTGGCAAAGGTCTGGCGGATCTCCGGGGGTAAGGCGCCCTCCGCCGGGGGGCCGGACTGTTGGGCCACCAGGGCGCCCCGGTAGATCGCCACCGTGTACGGGGTGTCCTTGTGGGCGTTTTTGGTGGCGCGGACAAACTCCTGGAGGTCCTCGTGGCTGGCCCCCATGCGCATCAGCTGTAGGATGGAGGTGTAGGTCTGCAACGAGATGCCCCGGGAGGTCTTCTGGGCCTGCTCCGACAGCATACCCTCGTACAGGGTGGTGGTCGTGCACAGCGTGCCGACGAACAGGACCAAGGTGATGGCCGAGATGGAGGTGAGGACGAAGAATTTTAGGGTCTTGGGGTTGAATAAAGTGCGCATGGCAGTCCTTCCCGTCATTACTCACCGCCCGCACCCCCTGGATCGTCCAGGTCGGCGCGGCAGTGATCGTGTCATTCTCGTCGGGTACCCCCCTAGCAATTGCGGTGCCAGAGGCGTAGATCCCTGTGGTTCTAGGGGAAGCGGACAATGGCCGTGGTCTCTTGTCACCGGCGGGTGACAAGGGTGGCGGCTGGGCGTTACGGAGCAGTAGCAGTAGCGGTGGCGGGGTGAGGGGGGGGAGGGGAGGGTGTGGAGTTGGTTGGGGGGGGGCGAAGATGTGTTGTTAGATCAGCCCCTTTTTCTCTTTCTGTTCCTGAGTAGTTAAGTTTTTACATTATCCCTGCCATGGGGCGGCATAGAGCCAGGGCCACAATGAATTTTGCCCCTGCCCCCGGCCTGCTCTCGACCCAGATGCGGCCGCCGAGGTGTTCGATGATCCGCTTGCAGATTGCGAGGCCCAGGCCGCTGCCCCCGGGTTTTTCATTATATAGACCCTTTAGCTGGTGGAATTTTTCGAAGATCTGGGTCTGCTCATCCGGATGGATGCCAGGGCCGTTGTCGGCGATCTCCATGCGGGCTTCCCCCTGATGCAGGGTCAGGCGGAGAGTAACCCTGCCGCTCCCGGCCTCGCAAAATTTCACCGCGTTGGAGAGGAGGTTGATGGCAACCTGCACCAGACGGTCCCTGTCCCCCATGACAAAGACGGATTCAGTGGGAAGTTCCTGGCTAATGGCGACCGAATTTTCCAAAAACAAGCGGCTGGTGGTGGTCAAGGCATCCTGGATCGCCATTTGCAAATCCACGCACTCCCGGGTCCATTCGGCGGTGCCCGATTCAATTTTGGCGAGATCAAGCACTTGGTTGATCAGCCGGGTCAGCCGCTCGCTCTCCTTGACCGTAATCTCAAGGAAATTTTGGCGCTCCGCAAGGTCGAGCCCCGGATTGTCACGCAGGATTTCAGAAAAGGCCCGGATGGAGGTAAGCGGCGTCCGCAGTTCATGGGTAACGGTGGAGATGAATTCGTCCTTCAAGCGGTCGAGTTCTTTCAGGCGGATATTGGCGGCCCGGAGCTCCGCGGTGGCCGCCTCGAGTTCACGGGACTTCTCTTCCAGGCGATGGCTGTATTCGATCACCTGGGAGGCCTCATCCAGGATCTTGATCATCCCCTCGATGCTGAGGGCCTCGCCCTTGACCACCGAGGAGATCATCACCCGGGCGGAGGCCGCGCCGATGGCGCCGGAAAGCTTGCGTTCGGCAAAGGCGACCAGGTTGGCGTCCGCCTGGGCATGGGCGCGCATGTCGCGCCCCTCTTCCGCTTCCTCATAGCTGGCAAAGGCCCTGGTCGCCTCGCTGGGGCCGACAAAGCGGGCCACCAACTCCTTGATCTCGGCCACGGTCGCATTCCCGTGCCACAGAAAGGTATCCGCCCCTTCATGGCGAAAGACATCGACAAAGAGCGTGGCCTGGATCCTGGCCACGGCATCTTGATGATCGCAGAGCGATACCCCCACCAGGAAACCGATGTTGGCCAACATGCTCCAGAACACCGAATGGGTGATGGGATCAAAGGCGGTCAGCCCAAACAGCTGGTAGGGCCGCAGGAGTGCGATGCCGAACGGGCCGCTATCCAGGATTGAGGCGGGGATCCAACCCGAGATGGCGAAGGAGGGGAGGAGCAGGGTGTAGATCCATACGGCAAAACCGGCAAGCAGGCCGGCGATGGCGCCGTTGCGGCTCGCGCCGCGCCAGTGGATACCGATCAGGATGACGGGGGCGAACTGGGCCGCGGCGGCAAAAGAGACCAAGCCGATGGTGACCAGGGTATGGCTTTCGCCGATCAGCCGGAAGTAGAGGTAGCCCAAGAGTAGAATGGCAATGATGCTCCCCCGCCGGATGACGAGCAGGACGCGGCTGATATTCCTCTTTTGGAAGGGTTTGATGCGCAGCAGCACCGGCAGCACCAAGTCGTTGCAGACCATGGTGGAGAGGGCGATGGTCTCGACAATGGCCATGCCAGTGGCAGCGGAGAGCCCGCCCAGAAAGACAAAGAGGGCGAGACCCCGTTGCTCTTCGGCGAGCGGCACGGCCAGCACAAAGGTGTCCGGATCAACAGACCCCTCCGGGAACATGAGCAGGCCGGCCAGGGCGATGGGCAATACAAAGAGGTTGATGGCGAAGAGATACAAGGGGAAGAGCCAGCTGGCCTTTTTGACGTGGCTCTCGTTGACATTCTCCACCACCAAGATGTGGAACTGCCTGGGGAGAAACATGATCGCCATCATTGACAGGAAGGTGATGGCGCACCAGTTGGCATAGCCGCCGGGCAGCGCCCCGAACTCCATCAACTTGGAGAGATTCGGTTCGTAGAGGGCGTCGCTGATCAACTCGGAGGGGCCGATGAAGAGGCTGTAGGTGACATAGATCCCCACCGCGGTAAAGGCCAGGAGTTTCACCATCGATTCGAAGGCAATGGCGGCCACCATGCCCTCGTGACGTTCGGAGGCATCGATGTGGCGGGTGCCGAAGAGGATGGAGAAGGCCGCCATCAGCAGGGCGACATAGAGGGCGGTATCGTTCCAGAAGGGGCCGGTGACATGGGTGAGCGGGGCTGCCCCCTGAAAGCCGTGCAGGACATTGAAACTGGTCGATACCGCCTTCAGCTGCAAGGAGATATAGGGCATGATCCCCACCACGGCGATGATGGTGACGATCCCGCCGATCAGCGGGTCTTTGCCATATCTGGAGGCGATGAAATCGGCGATGGAGGTGAGGCGGTGGGTCTTGGCGATGCGGATGATCTTGCGCAGGACAAACCACCAGAGGGCGGCCATCAAGGTCGGCCCCAGGTAGATCGGCAAGAAACCGACACCGGTGGTGGCGGCGCGGCCGACGCTGCCGTAAAAGGTCCACGCCGTGCAATAGACGGCAATGGAGAGGGTGTAGATATAGGGGTTACTGATCAGGGAGCGGCCGCTATCGGCCCGCTTGTCGCCATAATAGGCGATGGCGAAGAGGACACCCAGATAACAGAAGGAGATGAGCAGGATGACCCATTGCTGGAGCATGTCACTCCGGGTCGCGCAGTTTGGGGAGTTGCAGCGGATAGAGGGGGGAGGAGGGCCGTTCCATGATCAACGCCACCCCGAGGATGAATACTCCCCAGCAGAGAAAGATATAGAAGAAGAGCAGCGGCACGCTAAACACCAGCTTGACCTTGCTGAACAGGGCGAGCAGGGGGTAGTTCAGGGCCAATACGCCGAGCAGGAAGATGGCGATCAGGCGTTCGTTTTTTCGCTTGGCTTCAGGCATGGGTGGTTCCGGGCAGGTCTATGGCCTTACCGTGGCCATGGCGGTGAGGGCCTGACCGAGAGTGGTAATCCCTTTGGCCTTGAGCAGGTCGAGCAAATGGAGAAATACCTGCGCGGTCAGCAGCGAGGTGGCCATGGCGGCATGCCGCCCGCGCATGGGCACCCCCAGCCTGCGGCAGAGACCAGGCAGGGTATGATCCGTGGCCTCGGCATCCGCCACCATGGACAACAGCAGGGTGTCGAGGAGGATGTTGGCGAAGCCGACCTTGGCCTTCTCGCCCTTGTGCTGGAGCAGCGCCAGATCGATTGCGGCGTTATGGGCCACCAGCACGGCGTCGCCGGCAAACGCCTTGAACTGGGCAAGGGCCACCTTGATCGGCGGCTTGCCCCGGACCGCGCCATCGTTTATCCCGTGGAGCTTGACGGAACCTACGGGGATGGGCCGCTGGGGGTTGACCAGCGATTGGCAGCAGTCGTCAGCGAGGATCCGGAGCCCCGCGATCCGCACCCCGGCGATGGCGAGGATATCACTCTCCGCCAAGGGGTCGAGCCCGGTCACCACCGTATTGAAGACCACGTAGGTGAGTGAGGAGAGAGGCAGCTCCGCCATCTCCCCCAATGCGCCAGATCCATCGCCATGGGTGCAGGCGGGGAGTACTGGTCGATCCGGCCAGGTCAGTTTCTCCTCATCCCAAGGCCTGCGCGAATCAGGGGTCGGTATCCGCAAGCGGGCATAGCCGTCCCGGGGGTGTTGCTGACACCACATGTCGCTGCCATGCCGCTCCAGCACATCGGCCACGGTCATGCCCACGGTGGCGCCAGACAGAGGGAGCTGGAACCAGGAATCGACGATCGCTTGCGGGACCGTTTCCCCCTGCCAGACGATATCCAAATAGACCTTGCGGTTGCCGGGCAGGACCTCGATATCGATCTCCGCGACGTCGCAGATCAGGTGGACGGCCCGGATCAAGGCCTCCAGGGTGAGCATCATGGCGTGCGAGTCGGCATGCAGCCACAGCGGGACACCGGTCATGGTCACGGTGATGGCCTCCCTGTTGCGCAACTCGCGGGCCACGCAGCGGAGCAGGTCGGAGGAGTAGATGTCGGTGAGAGGCCACTGGCTGTAAGTCAGCGTTCTGGACTCTTGCACCACGGCTTCGAAGCGGCGGATTAGGTCGGCGCTCTCCGTGGCCACGACTGTTTCAAAGGCGATCCGCTCATCTCTCGCCATCTCGGGGTTGGCCTGCAAGTTCTCGGCGGCCGCGTTCAGGTTGGCCAACGGCGCGCGCAACTCCTCGATCATGGTGGCCAGGAAGCTCGCCTTCCAACCGGTCTCGTCGATGTGCTGGGGGAGCGGAGTGAAAAAAAGGACAAAAACAGGCTCGGCCAGCTGCTCGACCGGAATCAGACGCAGGTGGCAATTGAGCAGCATGGCCTCCTTGATCGTCGCACAGATGAACTTGAGTTCGCTGAGCCCGGCACCGAACCGGCCTTCCGCGGCGGCGCGATGCTGCAACAGGCGGAAGGCATCCTCAAAAGGGGCCTGGTGGCAAAGCCCGAATAAGGAGTGCCTGATGTTGAGGGCCAGGGTGTTTTTGAAGAGCTGCTTGGCCTGGGGGTTAAAGAGCAGTATCCAGGCCTGGGGGTCACAGATAACGATCGCCTCCTTAAAATCGCCCAGGATCTTTTCGAGACCCTCCATCGATGCGTGTTCCATGGCCAAACTCACTCCCCGGCTGGTTTCTCATGCAAGATGGCTTGCACCTTGGCCACGAGTTCCTGGGTGGCAAAGGGCTTGGTGATGTAGTCATCCGCACCCATGGCAAAACCTTTTTCTCTCTCCACTTCACGCCCCTTGGCGGTCAACATGATGACAGGGATAGCCCGCCACTTGGCGGTAGCGCGAATCCGCTGGCAGACCTCATAGCCGTCGGGCTTGGGCATCATGACGTCCAACAGGATCAGGTCCGGCACCTTTTCGTTTAAGGCCTGCAGGGCCTCTTCGCCGTTACTCGCCGTCCTCACCTCATACCCCTGCTGTTTCATGAGAAATTTTATGGAGAGAACGATGTTTGGCTCGTCGTCTACTACCAGAACACTTCGTGACATGGCTAACCGCCCCCTTGATCCCTATAAAATTTCCTGACTGACTCGCTGCCGTGCTCGCCATAAATCAATAGCCGAACCCATCGGGGAAAGCAATCTCTTTCCCGTGATCGTGGCTGGGGTAGGAACAAGCCGGGGGTAAACGGCGGGTGAGAAGCGAGGTCTCCTGAAGGCAACGGTCACCTTCCTTGGGGCACGGGTGACCCTAGCCGCATGTCCTTGGCTGGCCCGGCAGGGGGTCATGGCGCATCCGCCCCCTTGGGCAGGGCGATATAAAAGGTGGTGCCGCGGGCAGGGGTGGATTCGACCCACACCTTGCCCCGGTGCTTGCCCACGATCTCCCGGACAATGGCGAGCCCCAGGCCGCTGCCCTCGATGCCGCTCGCCTCTTCGTTACGCCTGAAGAGTTCGAAGACCTTCTCGAAGTCCTGCTCCTTGATGCCCACGCCGTCGTCCGAGAAGGAGATGAGGTGGAACTCCCCGGCCTCCCGGTAGCCGATGTCGATGTGCCGCAGCGGTTCGCCCCCGTACTTGAGGGCATTGTCCACCAGGTTACGGAAGACCCGGAGCATGGAGATGCGGTCCAGGGACATCGTGGGCATGGACTCCGGTTCGCTCCAGGAGATCCCTAGCCGGCCCAGGCGCGGGGCGAACTCCTCGCGCACCGCCTCCACGAGGTCCAGGGGGGGCAGCTGTTCGAAGTGAAAGGGGCTCTCCTTGGCCTTGACAAAGGCATTGATCCCTTCCACCAGGGAGGAGAGTTGCTCGACCCCCATCAGGATCTGGGCGCAGATCTTTTGCCCCTTGGCATCCAGGGCGTCGCCATAGTGGCGATGCAGCAGCTGGACCAGCCCCAGGATGCCCACCAGCGGGCTCTTCAGATCGTGGGACACGGCATAGGCGAAGTGCTTGATCCTCTCCGCGCTCTCCCGCAACTCCCGTTCCATCGCCTTGCGTTCGGTGATGTCTAGGCTGTATTCCAGCATCTGCGCCACATTGCCTTGGCGGTCGAAGATGGGATAGCCATGCACCTCGACGTGACGGGGGTTGCCCTCTCGGTCGAAATGGATATGTTCCAGGGTGACCGGCCTTTTGGTCTCCTTGATCACCCGCAGGGGACAGCCATGCTCCTTGCTGTCGCACGGGGTATCCCGGTGGTGGGTCAGGGCGTGGCAGGTGATGCCCGGGGTCAGTTTGTCCCGGATGGCGGCGGAGTTCGCCATCTTGATGGTGTAGTCATTGGCGTCCAAGACGTAGAAGGGGTGGGTGAGGGATTCGAGGACGTGGTTGAGAAATTCGTTCTGTTCCTGAATGCGCTCCTCGTCCCGCCGATGCTCCTCGATCTCCCGAAGCAGGGCCTCGTTGGCCCTGATGAGTTGGTCGTTGCCCTGCCGCACCCGCTCGTCGATCTCCCGGCGGACCCGTCCGAGCTCCGTCTCCGCCCGCTCCGCCCGGGGATCGGCATGCGCAAGCCTTTGCTCCAACTCCTTCATCGCCACGCGCAACGCCTGTAACTCCATGGCGCAAGCGGGGTCCGGCCCTTGGCTGCCCCTTTGTCTTCTCTTGGGGGTGGTGGGGGGAAGGATCTTCCTTGCCCTCTCTTTCTGTCGTATGGCCCTACTCGCCCCGGTGGTGTGTTTAACTCCGAAATTTGGCTCCATCATCTACCTCCAGCATGTGCTCCCCAGAGCAACGTTTTGGTCCCCTCCTACTTACGAAGGTAGCTATGACACTCCCTCTTGGCAAGAGGCCGGAGCTGGCGATGGACTAAATGGGGGGAGGCCGGGAGGTCCTATGGCTGCCCGTGGGCCGAGGGCAAGGGGGTGATCACGATTTCCGTGGTCATGGCGCCAGTGGTCGATGCCGGAGCCGCTTGCAGGGGAGGGGTTGAGGCAGGGAGGCGCGAGGGGCAGGGGAAGCGAAAGTTGGAGCCCTTCGCAGGGGGGGGGGGGAGGTTGACCCGCCCCCGCAGATACCGCTCTCCCAACAGCTTGATGCTGTGGGTGCCCAAGCCCCGATCCCGCCCCTTGGTGGAAAATGAGCGCTGGAAGATCTGCAGTTGGACTTCGCGGGGGATGACGCCGTCATTGTGGACCCAAAATTCGACGCTGTCGCCCTCGGCATCGCGACAGCCCAGGCGGACCACCCCGCCGGCTGGGGAGGCCTCGACCGCGTTCTTGGTCATATTGCCCAGGATGCGGAGGAGCAGCCGCTGGTCGGTGACTAGGGAGCGGGCGATCGCCTCTCCGTCCACCTCCACCCGGCACCCCCCCTGGCCCTGGTCATGGGGCCAAACCGCGGCGACCTCCAGCAGCATATCGAGGGTCGCGCACCCCTCCGGCTTCAGTTGCAACTCATGGTGTTCGGCGGCGGCGAGCAGCCGTTGCGCCTCGATCTCCGCGGCCAGACGGTTGCTGTTGCGGTGCAGGATCTCCAAGAAGCGGCCTCTCTTCTCGCCATCCAGCTCTTTTTCGCAGAGGGTGCGACTCAGGCCGACCATGCCGGTGGTCAGGTTGGCCACATCGTGAAAAAAGATGCGTTCCAGGATGCGCCTCCTTTTTTCGTCGGCAATATCGGTGAGAAAGAAGAGAAAGAGCTCCTGCTGCCCTTGGTCGGGGAAGGGGGCGGCATGGACGCGAAAGTCGAGGGCTTGGCCGCTGCCGTGCTGGGTGATGCGGTTTTCGTGGCTGTCGGTGGCGCCCCGGAGGAGGAAGGCGTCGATGGCCTTGGCCGCCCCGCAGGTGGAACAGGCCTCGCTGAACCCGCACCCCAATTGACTGCTGGCGGCATGACGGCAGTCCAAGATGTCCCCGGATCTCTTGCCCAGAATCGGTGCTAGGCCTTGGCTGCCGATAAAGCGCAGCATGGCCTCGTTGGCAAAGACGATTTGGCGAAAACGATTGAGGACCAGGACCAGGCTCGGCACCACGTTCAGCACCCCATGCAGCGGGCGATTGTCCTGAATAACGCCGCTCTGGGCCTTGATCTCCTCTTGGCTGTAAGGGTGACTGCGGATGCCCCCGCAGCCGGGGATGATATTGACGGGCATGATTGGCACCTCCCGGGGATGCACTGTTCTCGGTAAGGCCAGCATGACCGTACGCGGAAATAAGGTTGCGGATGAAATGCCTCCTCTTTAGCAGGCAGGCCCTGGCGAGGGAATAGTGTGTATCCCTCATTTTTGCCGGTGGCCCGCCGCCTGGGCCGCAAGATCCCGCCAATGAATTAATATCGTTCCCACGCTCCTGCGTGGGAACGATGCCGTATTTCCGCCCTGGCCGCCGGGGTCGGAAAGGGGTTGATTTCTCCGTGGGGGTGAGCTATTGATAACCATTCACCGGAAGGGGCGCCGGACGCACAAAGGGCGTTCAGGGCGGGGCAGGGGAGGGCAGTGACCCCTTTCCCCACTTCGGCCGCGGTCCTGCTTGCAGCCATTACTTTGACGGTTTCGCAAAAACTGCTCAACCGCCGCTGGCACGCCCCGTAACACTTTGAAACGTGGCTATAAATGATTCTCTGTCAAGCTGTCTGGGCTCTCAGCGCTGGTCGGATGAATCAGTGGGAGCGTCGTCC
>CAYSFY010000041.1:9804-10645 GCA_964430285.1 uncultured Desulfobulbia bacterium | reverse complement strand
ATCAAGCCTGAATCGCGCCGTGGACGACGCTCCCACCCAAAAACTGCTGAGAATTGTTTATAGCCACACTTTGAAATTACAGTGGCAGATGGTCAGCTTCACGACTTTTTGCGATTCCATCATTACTTTGGTCATCATCGGTAGTACTCCCCCCTATGATTGGAAAAAAAACCCCCTCTCCGCCCCCAGCGGACGCCGGCGGCAAAGCAGCTGAACGCCCGTCATCGCCGTCGCCTCATCCAGGCCTGATCGTCGGCATCGGTGCCTCCTCCGGCGGACTCGCACCCCTTAAAACGCTGTTCCGGGAGATGGCCGCGGACCAGGGCATGGCCTTTGTGATCGTCCAGCAGATGGAGGCCAACGGCGAGCAGCTGGTGGCCGCCAGCCTGGGCGAGGTTACCGCCTTGGCGGTGGTGGAGGCCACCGAGGGGATGCCGGTGCTGCCTGATCGCATCCATATCGTGCCGCCCCACGTGCGCATGGGGATCGGCAACAGGACCCTGTCGATCCTGATCGAGGACCAGTGCCACAACCTGCGGTTGCCCATCGATCACTTCATGTGTAGTTTGGCGGCCGACCAGGGCGAGCGGGCGGTGGGCATCATCCTCTCCGGGTCGGGACCGGACGGCACCCAGGGCATGGCGGACATTAAGGCCGCGGGCGGAGTCACCGTGGTGCAGGACCCCCAGACGACCCCCGATCCCGACATGATCCGCTCGACCATGGAGGCCACGGCGGTGGACGCCGTGCTGGCAGCGGCAGAGATGCCCCGCTACCTGGGGGAGTTGGCGGAGCGGCTGGCGGCGCTGTGAGCCCGCCGCTCGCCGAGGCGCTCGCCGCG
>CAYSFY010000041.1:0-9794 GCA_964430285.1 uncultured Desulfobulbia bacterium | reverse complement strand
GCTCACTCGGCTCCACACGCTCATGGAAAGAGCGCTCGGCAAGGACCACGAGCAAACCGCCAAGGTGGGTGTCCTGCTGCTGGCCGTGCGCGCGGCTACCGGCCATGATTTTAACTGCTACAAGCGCAATACCTTGATCCGGCGCATGGGGCGGCGCATGGCGCTCTTGCATATCAACGACTACCGCGACTACGCTCGCCACCTGCGGATGGAGGCCCAGGAGGCCCACCTGCTGCGGCGGGACCTGTTGATCGGGGTGACCGAGTTCTTCCGCCAGCCCGAGGCGTGGCAGGTGCTGGAACGGGAGGTCATCCCCGTGTTGCTGGAGCGGGCGGTAAGCGAATCCATGCTC
This sequence comes from uncultured Desulfobulbia bacterium, assembly GCA_964430285.1. Lineage (GTDB taxonomy): Bacteria > Desulfobacterota > Desulfobulbia > Desulfobulbales > VMSU01 > VMSU01. The sequence continues at coordinate 9,442 of CAYSFY010000041.1, read as the reverse complement.
CGGGTTTGGGTGCCGGCCTGCTCCATCGGCAAGGAGGCCTACACCCTGGCCATGCTGCTGGCGGAGGGGGTTGACGCCTGCGGCAAGCGGCTGGGGATCCAGATCTTTGCCACCGACACCGACGAACAGGCCCTGGATGTCGCTCGTCTCGGCATCTATGGCGAGGACGAACTGGCGGGCATCTCCCTGGCCCGCCGCCATCGCTTTTTCATCCCCAAGAACGGCGGCTTCCAGGTGAGCAAGGCCTTGCGGGAGCTGTTGGTCTTCGCCCCCCAAAACCTGACCGCCGACCCCCCCTTCTCGCGGCTGGACCTCATCAGTTGCCGCAACCTGCTGATCTATTTGGACCAAGCGAGCCAACGGAAGATTGTCTCCATGTTTCACTTCGCCCTGCGCGACAACGGCTTCCTCATCCTGGGCAGCGCCGAGACGGTAAGCTCCCGGGAAGAGCTCTTTGTCGCCGTCTCCAAAAAGTGGCGCATCTACCGCCGGATCGGGATCGGTCGACCCGCCAGGCTGGAGCTGCCCATGCGGGCAACGGAGCACAGGGGGGGATTCGGCACCATGCCCCTGCCCCACCCCCGGCCAACCTTGACCATGGTGGCCCAGCAGGCCATGCTCACCCGCTTTGCCCCGCCATCGGTCATCGTCAACGGCAAGGGGCAACTCTTCTACGCCCATGGCAATGTCGAGGAGTTTTTGCGCATCGCCCCTGGCGAGCATAGCGGCAGCGTGATCGACATGGCCCGTGAAGGGTTGCGCGTCCGCCTGCGCTCGGCCATCATGCACTGCGCCGAGGACGGCTGCATCACCGCCGCCATGGCCCACATCAAGCAGGGGGAGAGTTCGCTGGCGGTAAAAATCACCGTCTCGCGGCTGCACTATCCCCGCGAGGCGGAAGGGCTGCTGCTGGTCAGCTTCGAGGAGCAGCGGCGCAGCCTGCCGGTGGCCGCCCTTGACACGGAGGGGGGCGAGGGGGATGCCCAAAAGCTGGAAGATGAACTGAAGCTCACCCGGGAAGAGCTGCAAAACGCCATTGAGCAGTTTGAGCAAGCCAACGAGTGCCTCAAGGCCTCCAACGAGGAGGTCATGGCTGCCAACGAAGAGTTGCAGTCCAGCAACGAGGAGCTGGAGACCGGCAAGGAGGAGCTCCAGTCCTTGAACGAGGAGCTTAATGCCGTCAATGTCTGCCTGGAGGAGAAGGTCGAAGAGCTGGAGCGCACGAACAACGATGTCTTGAACCTGTTGGCCAGCACGGACATCGCCACCCTGTTTCTGGATCGCGCCTTCAGGATTCGCCGCTTCACCCCGGCCGTGACCAAACTGATGAAGCTGATCCCGGGCGATATCGGCAGGCCCATCGAGGACATCAGCCGCCTGTTCGTGGACGAGGCCCTGCTGGCGGACGCCCGCCAGGTCCTCGCCGATCTGGTGCCGTCCGGCGCCGAGGTGCGGACCCCGGACGGCAGATGGTACAGCCGCCGGATCATGCCCTACCGCACCCAGGACGACCGCATCGAAGGGTTGGTGCTCACCTTTGTGGACATCAACGAGATCAAGAAGACGCAGGCAGACCTGGAGGCCAGCCGCCTGGCCGCCGAGCAGGCCGCCGCCGTTGCCAAGGACCTGGCCCGCTTCCCCTTCGAAAACCCCAACCCGGTGCTGCGCCTCTCCGCCGACGGCACCCTGCTCTATGCCAACCCGGCCGCCATGAGGCTTTCCGAGTGGCGGCTGACAGTCGGCCGTGGCGTGTCCGCCGAACTCGGCGGCCTGGTGGGCAAGGCCCTGGAGCAGGGCCAGATCTCCGAGGAGATGGCGGTTGGCGAGCGGACATTCTGGCTGGACCTGACCCCCATCCGCAACGAGAGCTTTGTCAATATCTACGGCCGGGACATTACCGCGCGCAAGGCCTCCGAGCAGGCCTTGCGCCAACAGGAGGCCCGGCTCAAGGTCGCCGAGGCAGTCAAGGGTGAGCGGCAGCGCCTCTATGATGTCCTGGAGACCCTGCCGGTCTATGTGGCCCTGTTGACCCCGGACTATCAGATCCCCTTTGCCAACCGCTTCTTTCGCGAGCGGTTCGGGGAGGCCCACGGCCGGCCTTGCTATGAGCACCTCCTCCAGCGCCACGAACCCTGCGAGGTCTGCGAAAGCTTCACGGTGCTGACCACCAACTCCCCGCACCACTGGCAGTGGTGCGGGCCGGACGGCCGCCATTACGACATCCACGACTACCCGTTCACCGACGCCGACGGCTCCCGGCTCATCTTGGAGATGGGCATCGACATCAGCGACCGCAAACGGGCCGAGGCCGAGCTGCAAAGACACCACGACCACCTCGAAGAGCTGGTCCGGGAGCGTACCAGTGAGCTGGAGGCCGTAAACTCCCGGCTGACCGTGGAGATCAGCGAGCGCCAGGTGGCCGAGGAGGCGCTCAGGGAGAGCGAGGCCCACCTGCGGACGGTGGTGGAGCATGTGGCCGAAGGGATCATCGTCTCCGACCTGGAGGGGAACCTGGTGCATTGGAACCGTGCCGCGCTGGAGATGCATGAGTGTGCGAGCGTGGATGAGTGCCGACGCCAACTCCCGGAATTCGTGGACACCTTCGAACTCTGCCTCCTGGACGGCCGGGTGCTCTCCGTGGCGGAGTGGCCCATGTCGTGCATCCTGCGCGGTGAGCAGCTGCAGGATGTGGAACTCTGCATCCGGCGGTTGCACAGCCCGTGGCGGCGCATCTATAACTACGGCGGTTCCCTGGTCCGCGACGACCACGGCCAGCCGCTGATGGCGATCCTCACCGTCAGCGACATCACCGAACGGAAACGGGCCGAGGAGTCCCTGCGCGCCAGCGCACAGCGGCTCAACCGGGCCCAGGAGATCGCCCACCTGGGGAGCTGGGAGCTGGATATGGTCAACCACGGCTTGACCTGGTCGGACGAGGTCTACCACATCTTCGGGCTCACGCCCCAGGAGTTCGCGGCCACCTACGAGGCCTTCCTGGACCGGGTGCACCCGGATGATCGCGAGGCCGTGCACCAGGCCTACTCCCGCTCCGTTGGTGAGCGGGCCGATACCTACGAGATCGAGCATCGCATCCTGCGCCGGGACACGGGCGAGTGCCGGGTGGTCCACGAGAAATGTGAACATTTCCGGGATGGGGCCGGGAAGATCCTGCGCTCGGTGGGCATGGTCCACGACATCACCGAGCGCAAGCGGGCCGAAGAGGCCCTGCGCCGTTTGAACGCGGAACTGGAGGATCGCGTCCAGCAGCGCACGGCTGACTTGCAGCGCCGGGCCGAGCAGCTCGCCAAGCTGGCCTCGGAGCTTACCCTGGCCGAGCAGCGCGAACGCCGGCGTCTGGCCCAGGTGCTCCACGATCATCTCCAGCAACTCTTGGTGGGCGCCCGTTTTGGCCTGGAGGTGATCGCCCGCCGTGTCGACGAGCAGCAGCGGGCGGGCATCGCCCAGGTGCAGGGGTTGCTGGAGGAGTCGATCCTCGCCTCGCGCTCCTTGACGGTGGAGTTGAGCCCGCCGATCCTGCACGAGGGTGGTCTCGGGGCCGGGCTGGAGTGGCTGGCCCGCTGGATGAAGGAGAAACATGGCTTGGCGGTGGAGCTTGCCCTCGACAAGCAGGCCGAGACCGACCGCGAGGATATCAAGGTGTTGTTGTTTCAGGCGGCCCGGGAGTTGCTGTTCAACATCGTCAAGCACGCCGGCGTGACCCACGCCCAGGTGACCGCCACCATGGAGAACGACCACCTGCGGGTGGTGGTCAGCGACGCGGGGATCGGCTTTGACCCGGAGATGGTGTGGGGCCGCTCCAGCCAGATGGCGACCGGCTTTGGTCTGTTCAGCATCCGGGAACGGTTGGGGCTGTTGGGTGGGCGGATGGAGATCGTGAGCGCCCTGCGGCAGGGGGCGCGGGTGGAGTTGCTGGCGCCGGTGGCGCAGGCCCGGCATGACGAGACAGAGGCCCTGCCTCCTGCCGCGACTGACCGTCAGGGGCGGCCGGAGGTGGCCGATTCCGTGCCTGATGGCGGCGCGGATCGGCGGATCCGCGTCATGCTGGTGGACGACCACGGCGTGATGCGCCAGGGGCTAGCCGCCATCCTCTCCGACGAAAAGGATATCGACATCGTGGGCCAGGCCTGCGATGGCGTGGAGGCGGTGGAGATGGCCCCCCGGCTGCTCCCCGACGTGATCCTGATGGACTTCAGCATGCCCAGGATGGACGGCGTGGAGGCCACCCGGCGCATCCACGCCGAACTGCCCCACATCCGGATCATCGGCCTGTCGATGTACGAAGAGGCCGACCGGGCGGAGGCCATGATCGCGGCCGGCGCCGCCGCCTATGTGACCAAGAGCGGCAGGTCGGATGTCCTGCTGGCGGCCATTCGCAACTCCCCGTGATTGTCGGCAGGGGGGCATAAAAAAAGCCTGCTTTCTCAACGCCCAAGGGACTTAAGGCGTGATACTCGCAGGCGGCTCTTAGGGTGTTAAGACTATCTGGTTACCGTGGTCTTGTTCTCCTTGCCGCAGCTTGGGCACTTGACATGCGCCTCACTCTTCGACCAGGCATAGACGTTCCTGCCGCACTTCTGACAGATACAGGCACCCGCCGCTTGTTGGGGTCGTGGCGGTAACAACTCATTCCCACACTCTGGGCATCTCAGTTCCGGCATACTCTTCACCTCCCATCATCGTCGCATGGGGCGGCTCCCCTCCGGGAACCGTTTGCGGTTGCTGCGTCCTCCTTTTCGAGGGCGCGCTTTTTTTTGGGTACCGAGGGCAGGGGTAATGGTGGAGCCGACGAACTTGTGTCCGACCGCTTGCCCCATTGGCCCTCTCTCTTGTAACTACGGTAAGGGCCGGTGTTTGTCGTGTCAATGAAGGCTAGCGCCTTAGGTGGATTAGGTTGAGGTTGGGTAGAGCGTAGCTGAGCGTAGGTTGGGTAGAGCGTAGCGAAACCCAACACATCTGGCGCAGTCTTGTTGGGTTTCGTTCCTCAACCCAACCTACTCATAGCTGTAAGCCAAAAAAAACAGCCCGCCTGCAATGGCGATCACAAGGAAGTTGGAGAAAATGGAAGCGGCAACAGACCCTCAACTTACCCATATCGAGTTATACCCCCTGCTCGCCAGTATTACCGCCGCCACTGACCTGATCAGCCGGGTGTTGGTCGATCACCACCACAAGGTGGCCTTCCTGGCCGCCACCCTTGGCCAGGCCCTGGGCTGGGACGAGCAGAGCCGCAGGAGGGCGACCCTGGCCGGCGCGGTCCATGATATCGGCGGCCTGTCGCTCAAGACCCGGCTGGAGTCCTTCGAATTCGAGGTGATCAACCCCGACCGCCACACCCTGCCGGGCTCTTCCCTGTTGGCGAGCTTTGCCCCGTTTGCCGACCTGGCCAGGATCATCCGTTTTCACCACGTTCCCTGGCTCGCGGGCAGGGGGGTGGAGGAGAGGGGGGAGGAGGTGCCGCTGCTCAGTCATCTCATCCACCTCGCCGACCGCGTCGCGGTGCAGCTGACGCCGGAGCGCGAGATTCTGAGCCAGAAGGGCGAGATCATCGAGGTGATCACCGCCGGTGCCGGGGAGCGGTTTGTGCCCGAGTTTGTGGAGGCCTTTCGCGAGGTGGCGAGCCGGGAGGCCTTCTGGCTCGACCTGAACTCCCCTACCGTGGGCGCCATCCTCCAGGAGCGTCTCCCCTTGGGGGGGATGGACCTGGGGCGCGGCGACCTCATGGCCTTGGCCGAGATGCTGCGGCGAGTCATCGATTTTCGCAGCCGGTTCACCGCAACCCATTCCAGCGGGGTGGCCGCCGTCGCTTGTGCCGTGGCCGCGAGCGCTGGCTTCGAGCAACAGAGCCCCGACAAGGTGCGGATGGCCGGTCTGCTGCACGATATCGGCAAACTGGTGGTGCCGGCCGAGATCCTGGAGAAACACCACGCCCTGGACCAGGATGATTTTGCGGTCATTTTCAAGCATCCCTACTACTCCCGGGCGATTCTCCGGGGTATTGAGGGCTTTGCCGAGATCAGCGCCTGGGGGGGACTGCACCACGAACGGCTGGACGGCAGCGGCTACCCCTACCGCAGGAAGGGGGCGGAGATACCGGTAGGGGCGCGCATCCTCGCCGTTGCCGACACCTTCACCGCCTTGATGGAGGATCGCCCCTACCGCTGCGGCATCAGCGCCGTAGGCACGGGGCGGATCATGCAGGATATGGCGGCATATTCCAAGCTCGACCGGGACCTCGTGGCCCTGATCCAGGCCCACTTCTCGGAGATCAACGACCGGCGTTACGAGGCCCAGATGGTGGCCGACCACAGCCACCGCCTGTTTCTGGAAGAGAGCCGGTTGCTCGGCGACCACATGGAAACCGATGACCGCTGCCCCGCCCCCGGCCCCCCCTGAACCGGGTCGGCCGGTTGGCTGCCCAGGGGCCTAGCCCGTCGTCGCCCTGGTCATGGCCCGCGCCACCTACTTTCAAGCCAGCAACCACAGTTCATCGCCAGCCCCTGGCCGTAACCACCTTGGAGGGAACACCCTTATGCCACACTTTGGTCTCATGGACGAATCCGCCATGCCGAGAGAGCTGGCCGCCCTGCTCAGGGCGCGGCTCCATCTCCGCGGCGGCAGACGGCGGCTGGGCGAGGGGAAACACGCCGCCGGGGTCGCCGCCCTCTATGACTCCCTCTGTTCAGGGATGCGCTGGGCCATCCTCACCGCACCAGAGGCCTCCCTGCCGGGGTTAAAGGCTGAGATCGATTGCCTCGGCGACCGGGAAATGTTTTTGGCCTTGGCTCGGGCCGGGGTTCTCGACCAGGCAACGGAGTTCGAGCGGTTGGACGCCCTGCTGGACCAGCTGCTTAATGGGCTGAACCCGGCCTTTGACCGGAACGGGCTCCTGACCCACATCGAGCACTGGTTGCACCAGCTCGGGGTCTTGCCCTTTGACGAAACCACCTTGCCGGCTGAAGACCCGAACACCTACTGAGCGTAAGCGGCGTCGCCTCCCAGGGCACACAAAGGGTCAAGGGCGCGGGGATTGGCCGCCGCGCCCTTGATCGCATAAACTCTCTACTTTTTTAGTATCGTTCCCACGCTCCTGCGTGGGAACGCGCGGTAACGCTCTACTTCTTACAGACACAGTCGGCCGCTTTCTTCTGGCAGCCGCTGCAAACCCCGTTGGCAATCGGTTTGCCGCACTTTTTGCACGGGCTACACCCACACGAATCACACATTGCATTCACCTCCCTTGCCCTCTCCGTTGAAGTTGTGACGGTTTCGCAAAAACCGCTCAACTGCCGCTGGCACGTCCCGCAACACTTTGAAATTGCACTGGCAGCTGGTCAGCTTCACGACTTTTTGCGATTCCATCAAGTTGTGATGGCGATTTTTCCGTCTCGTTTAAAGGGGGTGCCCAGCGCCGCCACCGGGCCAAATCCGCGGGTCAGCCAATTGCTTGGCGACCGACCCTCGTCCCTACGCTAGCGGCAAGGGAGCGGAAAGCAAATAGGGTGGTCACCCTATTTACCGGTCAGGCAAAATCCGGTCTTTAGATATAGGGGTCGCTCCATAGGGGAGGGACCGGGAAAAATCGACCCTTCCCCGGTTCAGACCTTCTCCGGGCCGAGGGATTGTGATACCGTTAACCGATGCCATTATCCATGCTCTCCTTGCGCCCCATGGGGTAACGCCATGAACCTGACCCAAAAGATTCTCTCCGACCACCTGGTCGCGGGCACCCTGGTGGCCGGCCAAGAGATCGCCATCCGCATCGATCATACCCTGCTCCAGGACGCCACCGGCACCATGGCCATGCTGGAGTTCGAGGCCTTGGGGGTGGAGCGGGTGCGGGTGGAACTGGCGGCCCAGTATGTGGACCACAATCTGCTGCAGACCGATTTCCGTAACGCCGATGACCACCGCTACCTGCAGAGCGCCTGCCAACGCTACGGCATCCATTTCAGCCGGCCGGGCAACGGCATCTCCCACCAGGTGCACATGGAGCGTTTTGGGGTGCCGGGCAAGACCTTGCTGGGCGCCGATAGCCACACCCCCAGCGCCGCCGGCGTCTCCATGCTGGGCATCGGCGCCGGCGGCCTCGACGTGGCCCTGGCCATGGCCGGCGAGCCCTATCACTTCCCCTGCCCCTCGGTCTTCGGGGTCAAGCTGGTGGGCGAGTTGCCCCCGTGGGTCAGCGCCCGGGACGTGATCTTGGAACTCCTGCGCCGGCACGGGGTCAAGGGGTGTGTCGGCCAGGTCATCGAGTATTACGGACCCGGGGTGCGGACCCTCACCGCCGGGGATCGCAAGAATATCGGCAACATGGGCACCGAACTGGGGGCCACCTCCTCCATCTTCCCCTCCGATGAACAGACGTTAGCCTACCTGCGCGCCGAAGGGCGGGTGGCGGCCTGGCAGCCCTTGGCCGCCGACCCCGGGGCCAGCTACGACCAGGAGGACGAGATCGATCTCTCCCTCCTCGTGCCCCTGATCGCCCAGCCCTCCTCGCCGGACAACGTGGTGCCGGTCCGGGAGATCGCCGGTATTGAGGTGGACCAGGTGGTGGTGGGCAGCAGCGCCAACGGCGCTTTTCGCGACCTGATGGTGGTGGCCGCGATGGTCAAGGGCCGGGTCATCCACCCGCGCACCACCTTGCAGATCAACCCCTCAAGCCGCGAGGTGCTGGAGAACGTGGCCGCTGCCGGCGGGGTCATGGCCCTGCTCGCCGCCGGGGCCAACATCCACCAGTCCGGCTGCCTGGGGTGCATCGGCATGGGCCAGGCCCCGGGCACCGGCCAGGTGAGCCTGCGCACCTTTCCCCGCAACTTTCCCGGCCGCTCCGGCACCGAAGGGGACCGGGTCTACCTCTGCTCCTCCGAGACCGCGGCGGCGGCGGCCCTGACCGGCAGGATCACCGACCCCCGGGAGCTGGAGATGGGCTATCCCCGGGTGCGCGAGCCGGAACGCTACCTGGTGGACACCTCGTCCATCCTCTTCCCCGAGGAGTCAGCTGCCGGCGATATCGAGGTGGCGCGGGGGCCGAACATCCGCCCCTTGCCCCGGTTCGAGCCCCTGCCCGAGGAGCTGACCGCCGAGGTCATCCTCAAGGTGGGCAACAACATCACCACCGACCACATCATGCCCGCCGGCAACCAGGTCCTGCCGCTCCGTTCCAACATCGAGGCGATCAGCGAGTTCGTCTTCTGTCACCTGGCCCCCGGTTTCAGCGCCGAGGCCAGGAAAAAGGGGGCGGTGGCGGTGATCGGCGGCGACAACTACGGTCAGGGCTCCAGCCGCGAGCACGCCGCCCTGGCCCCGCGCTTCCTGGGGGTGCGCGTGAAGATCGCCAAGAGCTACGCCCGCATCCACCAGGCCAACCTCTGCAACTTCGGCATCCTGCCCCTGACCTTCCACAGGCCCGCGGACTACGACA
>CAYSFY010000040.1:16942-27071 GCA_964430285.1 uncultured Desulfobulbia bacterium | reverse complement strand
TGGGTATCACCATCCTGGGTATCGTCGTAATTATGCTGATGGCCAAGAAGTCGGAGTACCCGGTGGTGGAAAAGGCGGACAACCTCTCCACCGCGCTCAGGATCAGCGGCATCTACCATGAGGCGGCCACGGGCAAGGACATCAACTGGCAGATCCATCGCACCCCCCAGGGCCTTGCCACCTTCATCATCATCGGGGTGATGGCCGGCATGTTCGGTCTCGGCGCCGGCTGGGCCAATGTCCCGGTGCTCAATCTGATGATGGGCGCGCCGCTTAAAGTCTCGGTGGCCACCAGCAAGTTCCTGTTGTCGATCACCGACACCTCGGCGGCCTGGATCTATATCAATAAAGGGGCGGTGTTGCCGATGCTGGTGGTGCCGTCAATCATCGGCATCATGCTCGGTTCCATCGTCGGCGTGCGCATCCTGGCCAAGGCCAAGCCCGCCGCCATTCGCTATATCGTCATCACCATCTTAATCTTTTCAGGCGGCAGGGCTTTGTTGAAGGGCCTGGGCATCTAAAAGAATTCAAAGGAGAGAAATCATGAGCAAGCATCAATACGTTACCGAAGAGCAGATCGCCTACGCCAAGATCCTGGACCTGGGGATGAAGGTGGGGCTTCTCCTGCTGATCATCTCGTTCGCCCTCTATGTCTTTGGCATCCTTACCCCCCACGTGCCGTTGGCGGACTTGCCCAAGTACTGGAAACTGCCGGTGCATGAGTACCTGGTGCAGACCGACATCCACCAGGGGTGGTCGTGGCTCTACATGTTGAACAAAGGGGACTTTTTGAATTTTGTGGGCATCGCCTTCCTGGCCGGGGTCAGCATCATCTGCTACCTGCGGGTCATTCCCTCCCTCTTTCGCAAGGGCGACACCATCTACGCCTTCCTTGCCATTGCCGAGGTCCTGGTGCTGGTGCTGGCCGCCTCTGGGGTGCTGAAGTCCGGCGGACACTGAGTAGAGCCCTGCGCTAAAAGCGCAAGGCGGGTTGTTACTCACGGGGCCAGGGGGAAGAGATTCCTCCTGGCCTCGTTTTTTTTCAGTCATCGCGTCATCGTTCCCACGCTCCAGCGTGGGAACGATAAGCGCCAGCGTGGGAACGTAACCACTCCTCGGACGCTCCAGCGTCCCATCTCATCCGGGTATGGCGAGGAGGAGTGGGAGGCAGCCGACTCTTTCTGGACGCTGTGGAGCGCTCACCTCAGGCGTTCCCACGCTCCAGCGTGGGCATGATAAATCAAGGGCGGGCCAAAACGGTTCATCTTGCCCTCCCCACCCTTGCGCGTTTGAGCCCTCCTGGCAAGGTACGGCGTGCACCCCCGCTCGGTATCGGGTCAGCCGTTTTTCTCCTTCAGCTTGATCTCGCGCCAGGAGAGGAAGAGGAAGACGGCGAGCAGGCCGATGGTGTTCAGGGGGGAGAACCAATAGGGGAAGTGGCGGCCAAAGGCCTCCAGGATCATCACCGAGCCCAGGAAGCCGATGGAGTACATGGCGCCGTTCTTCAGGTAGTCGAACTTGCTGATCAGGTCGATGCCGCGGATGGTCACCTCGCGGACCACAAAGGCGCCGATGCCGTTGCCGAGCAGGATCAGCGGCACCGAGATGGTGAAGGCAAAGGCCCCGACCACGCCGTCGATGGAGAAGGAGGCATCCAGGACCTCCAGGTAGAGGATCTTGCTCCAGGCGCTCATGGAGGAGTCAGTGAGGAGTTTCTGCTCCTGCTCCTCGGCATTCTTCTTGAAACCGTCGGTGATGAAGAACATGGTGGCGCCAATGGAGGCGGAGAGGGCGAGGATCGGGTCGATCTTGAGGGCGACGTAGGTGATCACGGTCAGGGCCACGGAGGAGATGGCGTAGAACCAGACACTCTGGCGATGGATGAAGTGCTCCACCAGAAAGGCGTACTTCTTCTCCTCCAGAAAGAGCCAAGCGAGGGCCACCAAAAACAGATAGACCCCGCCCCCCAGCAGCAGCAAGGGCTTGGAGGCCTCCACATACTCCTTGATGTGCGGGTCTCCGGAGAAGACAAAACCCATGACCTCGGAGAGGGTGAGGGCCGGGTTGACCATCCACACGATCAGGAAGGGCAGCACCCCGCGGACGAGAAAGACCGCAATCAACAGCCCCCAGACCAGGAAGATCTTGCGGTACTTTTCCGGCAGGGTCTTTAGGACATGGGCATTGACGATGGCGTTGTCGATGCTTGAAATCACCTCGAAGACCACCAGGCCCAGGATGACGATCATTGTGCTCCACATAATTTTTTCACAGAGGTAGGGGTTGAGGAGGGGGTGTCGTGTCGGAAACGTCGGGGTAACGGTGGCGGTGGAGCTATTTTTACGAAACCGTCAAAAGTGCACCACTGTAGCTGTGGAGCCGTGGGCTGTCAAATGAAAACCAGGGACCAGGGCGATTTTCAAGATGGGTGGTCCCCCTCCCGCGCTTGAGGGGGACACGGTTTGCCTTGACCGGCATCCCCTGCGGCGAGGGGGGGCGCTTGGACCGATGGCAATGGGGCAGGGCTGGGGTTGGGAAAAAAATGCACATTCTTGTTGATGAACGTCCCGGTTTCGGGTATACAATCTTTTCTTTACCTACGCGCCTGTAGCTCATCTGGATAGAGTGTCGGACTACGAATCCGCAGGTAGCAGGTTCGAATCCTGCCAGGCGCACCAAAAAATCAAGCCCTTAACTCTTTTGAGCTAAGGGCTTTTTTTATTGTTCAACCTCATTTGTCCAACCCCTGTCCAACCAACTTTTTTTCAATCCACGAAGGCCCACCCCACCACCATCAGCACCCGCCTTAAGAAGTGCTCTCGAAACCGGGTGCAATGAACCCGGCCAGGATGGTGGGGGCGGCCACTATTTCGAGGGTAGCGCAATTTTACCCGTTCCATCCCGATTTGGATTCACCTTCCACCGACAAGAATAAAACCCTGCAAGCGGAATTCTTTCATGGTAGATTTTTTCCCGATCATGGGGTATGCATTTAGCACATTCCATTGAACCGCACCGGTCAAATCTCTTGACAAAGATTATCCCAGCGGATAAAAAGTTGTGCCTGCGTTAACTTTATGCTTATAATTAAAAATGAGATTTGACCCCTCCGCAGAACTCGACGCAGTTGAAGCCCAACGGATTATCCGGGAAATCATTAATAATGGCGTTCTGATTATTAGTCGTCATGCTAAAACTAGAATGGTGGAACGCGGGTACACCACTCATGACATCGAGCATATTCTGCTACATGGTTCGATAACAAAAAAAGAGATTAACACACATACCAATAACTGGGTCTATACGGTTAGAGGGTTTGACCTTGAGGGGGATGAAGGAGGAGTTGTTGCCGCAATATCTTGCCTCAAGGAAAGTATCGTAATAACAGTACTCAGCTGATAATTGACGGAGATACACCATGGATACCTGTTATGCTTGCGGCGCAAAGCTGCAAGTCATCAAAGATAAGCCGTATCATTACACAGAATGTGGACTTGAAGTCCTCTTGTACGGAGTCATCCAGTACGCTTGCCCTGAGTGTGAGGAAACATTTACTTCAATTCCTAATATGCAAAAACTACATCGGGTTATTGGTGCCCATATCTGCGAGCAGAGAAAAGCCTTGTTACAGCCACTAGAAGTAAAATTTTTAAGAAAAGATTTGCATTTGAAAGCGAAAGACTTGGCTAAAGCTCTTGGCGTTACGCCGCAGACTGTTTCTAGGTGGGAAAACGGAAGGGAGCAAATCGGAGAGGCCTATGATCGCCTTTTGCGTTCAATATACATGATGTATGCATCAGAGCAGGCAAACCACGCCATTGGCCAAGGTCAACTTAATTTCTTCACGAATTTACCCCAAAAACGCAAAAAGATAAAAGAGCAGAAGGAGATCACATTAACGCCTCAAGAGTGGATGGGCGAAGTTGCCGACCTTTGCTCTGCACATGCATAGCGGGCGTACTTGTGCTTCCGTTGTAAATTCCCGAACGACCCTCCACGCATCCTCCCCCCACCCCCATCCCCGACGACCCGCTTAAATCTGAGATCGCGCATTGTCTGGTGACGCCTGGCCGCCAGCAAGGCATTAGCCGCCCACCCGTTTCACCCGGTACCCAAGGCCTGTCAGCTCCGCCACCATGGCCTGCCGGTGATCTCCTTGGATCTCGATGACGCCCTCCTTGACGGTGCCGCCACTGCCGCATCTCTGTTTCAAGCGCTTGGCCAGGGCGCTCAGCTCTGCCGGCAGGAGAGGAACCCCGCTGATCACCGTCACCCCCTTACCCTTGCGGCCCTTGGTCTCCAAGGCTACGCGCACCGTGCCATCACCCTTGGACACCGCTTGGCCCTTGCCGCAGGCGCACTTGGCCTGGGGCAGACCACAGGCGGGACACACGCGGCCATGCTCGGTGGAATAGACTAGAGCGGTCTGTGGGTCGGTTTTATTGCTCATGCGCGCTCGGGGAGGATTTCCAGCCAATAGCCATCGGGATCTTTGATGAAGTAGATCCCCATCGCCTCGTTTTCATAACAGATACACCCCATCTCGGCATGGCGCTGATGGGCCGCGGCAAAGTCATCCACCACCAAGGCCAGGTGGAGGTCATTGTCGCCATGGGTGTACGGCTCGGTCCGCTCGCGATACCAGGTGAATTCGATCTGGTAGCGGTTCGTGTCGTCGGCGAGATAGACCAGCCTGAACTCCCCGGCCGGGTGCTCATAGGAACGAATCGGTTTTAAGCCCAGGGCCTCGTGGTAGAAGGCCAGGGTTCGTTCGAGATCGAGGACGTTGATGTTGGTATGGGCCATGGTAAATTTCATTGTTCACCTCTCTTAGGTATCGCTCTTGCCGAGCACCCCTGCAATCCACAACGACAAGGCCTTGCCGCTGCGGATGGTCTCCTCCGGGATGGCGAGGCCGTGTTTGCCGGCCAGATCCTTGGCGTACTTGAGTTGGGCCGCGCTGGGGCCACCGCCCACCCCTCGCACCGGCGGCGCGAAAAAGCCCATCTTGTGGTGCACCCCTTTGCAGAAACGCTGCCAGCTCTCCTTGTTGTCCACCACCTGATCCAAAAACTTCTCCATCTTGCCGGTCAGTTCGTAATCGATCACCCAGGGGTGGGTCGCGCGCAGGTAGTCAATCAGCGTCTCCCCCGGGGGCATGGGCACCACCTTGCCCTTCTCCTCCTTCACATAGCCGCGGTCGGTGATGTTCTTGGTAATGGCGGCGTAGGTGGAGGGGCGGCCGATATCCAACCGTTCCAACTCCTTGACCAGGGAGCCCAGGGTGTAGCGGCCCGGGGGCTTGGTCTTTTTCTCTTCCAGGACCTCCTTGCACTTCGGCACCCGCTCGCCCACCGCCACCGGCGGCAAGAGCTGTAGCTTATCGTCATCGCGCTTCTTCTCTCTCTCCTCGTCCGCCTCGGCGTAGACCTTGAGAAAGCCGTCGAACTTCAGCACCCGGCCGGCGGCCTTGAACCGTTCATCGCGCACCTCAAAGAGCATGGTGGTGGCGTCGAAGATGGCCGGCGCCATTTGGCTGGCCACTGCCCGGCGGAAGATGAGTTCGTAGAGCTTGGCATGGGCCGGGGTCAATCCTTCCGCCTTGATGCGGGCGGCGATCTCCACCGCCTTGTGCATATGGGTGGGGCGGATGCCCTCGTGGGCCTCGGCCTGGGAGTTCTTGGACTTGTGCTGGTTGGCCTTAAGCGGCAGATAGGGGGCGCCCAGGGCGGTGCCGAGGAACTCGCGGATCTCGGTAATAAAGGCCTCGTCCATGCGCACCGAATCGGTACGGTGATAGGTGATCAGCCCCTGGTCAAAGAGGGCCTGGGCCAGTTTCATGGTCTGTTCCGGGGTGTACTTCATGCGCACCGCGGCCGCGGCCTGGAGGTCAACGGTGGTGAACGGGGGCTTGGGCTGCTGCTTGACCTCCCTCTTCTCCACCTTGACGGCCAGGGCATGGGTTTCGCTTTTGATCGCGGCGATCACCGCCTCGGCGTCAGCGAGTTTCTGGAATTTGCCTTTGCTGTGTCGGGCCAGGAAGCGCGTGCCCTCCTGATCCAGCTCAATATCGAGCATCCAGTAGAGGGAGGGTTTAAACTCCCGGATCTCCCGTTCCCGGTCAACCACCAGCCGCACCGCGGGCGACTGCACCCTCCCGACGCTGTACTTGGCGCGCAGGGATTTGCTGGCCAGGGGCGAGAGGATGTAGCCCACCAGCCGGTCGCCGATGCGCCGGCCGAGGAAGGCGTTATAGAGACCGGCGTTGGTCTGGTCAAAGGGCACCGCCTTGGCCATGGCCTCCTTGAGCCCCTTCTCGGTGACCTCGAAGATCTCCATGCGCAGGCACTCCTTGGCCACCCCCTTCACCTCCTCATGGATGTGGCAGCTGATGGCGTAGCCCTCGCGGTCCGGGTCGCCGGCCAGCATCACGGTCTCCCCCTTGGCCGCGGCGCGCAGTTCGTTGGGCAGCAGCCGCTTGCGTTCGTGGTAGACAAAGGTGGGCTCGTAGGTCTTGAGATCGACCCCAATCTGGCTGTCCGGCAGGTCTTTAAAGTGACCCACGGTGGACATGGTGCGCAGCTTGAGGATGGACTGAATCTTCTTGGCCTTGGTGGGCGATTCAACAATGATGAGCATGGGGCGGCATATCCGTGGGGGTAGCGGTCATTTTACAGGAGCCCCTGCAGCAGATCCATTAAGTCCTTGAGGGCATAGGGCTTGTTCAGGCAGGCCGTGAAACCGTGGGTGCGGAACTCGGCAAGCACGGTGTCGTTGGAGTAGCCGCTGGAGACCACCGCCTTGACCTGGGGGTCGATCTCCAGGAGCCGGGTTAAGGTCTCATGGCCCCCCAGGCCGCCGCGGATGGTCAGGTCAAGGATGACCACGGCAAAGGGGTGGCCGCTGGCCATGGCCTGTTGATAGAGGGCAATGGCCTCCTCCCCGTGGGCCGCATAGGCCACCGTGTGGCCCAAGACCGTCAGCATCTGACCGGCCAACTCCCTGATGACCTGGTCATCGTCCATCACCAGGATCCTGGCGTGTTTTTTCTGGGTCTTGGCTGCCGACGGCAGGGGACGCCTGGTGGCGGGCGCTGCCGTCAGGGCCGGGAGATAGAGGGAGAAGCTGGTCCCTCGGCCCAGTTCGGAGGTCACCGTGAGCAGGCCGCCATGGTTCTTGACGATGGAGTAGGAGGTGGCGAGCCCCAGGCCGCTGCCTCTCTCCTTGGTGGTGAAGTAGGGGTCGAAGATCTTGGCAAGGTTGGACGGGGCGATCCCCGGCCCGTTGTCGCTGATGACCACGGCCACATACTCCCCCGGCGGCAGCTCCGGGGCCAGGTCCTGGTGGGGGAGAGTGATGTTGCTGGCCGTGATCTCGATGCGGCCGCCCTGGGGCATGGCCTGGGCCGCATTCAAGACGATATTTTGCATCACCTGGCCGATCTGGCCCTCGTCCGCCTCCACCAGCCGCAGATCGTGTCCAAAGTCCAGATGCCCCTCGCAGCGCGAGCCGCTCAAGGCAAAGCGCACCGAGTTCTCAATCACCCCTTGCAGGGGGATGGGTTCCTTAACCGGCTTGCCGCCCTTGGCAAAGGTCAACAGCTGCATGGCCAGTTGCTTGGAGAGGGTGAGGGCGCTCTCCGCCTGGTCGAGGGCGCGGAGGGTGTCGTCCCGGTTGTCGATCATCAACTTGGCAAGGGAGAGGTAGCCGAACACCCCTTGCAGCAGGTTGTTGAAGTCGTGGGCAATGCCGCCGGCCAGGGTGCCGATGGCCTCCATCTTTTGGGCCTTCAGCTGTTCCGCCTCCAGGAGATAGCGGTCGGTAACGTCATGGATGACCTCAATGGCCGAGGTGACCTGGCCCGTGGCATCGACCAGGGGAAAGCCCCTGGACTCGATATGTCTGGTGTTGCCGTGTGCATCCTTATGGGTATGGATGGTGGTGTGCGCTCTGCCGGTCCGGAAGACCTGGTGGATGGCGCACTGCTCACCGCTTTCGAAACACGGTCGCGGCTGGCCATGGGAGACCTCATGGCAGTGCCTGCCGATGACCTCCGCCTCCGTGGTGCCGTGCAGCCGGCAGTAGGCCCGGTTGGCCGAGAGGATGCGGAACTCCCGGTCCACGAGGATGAACCCTTCGTCCACGGTGTCGATGATGCTCCTGATCAGTTGCTCGCTCTGGCGGATGGCCTCTTCCGCCCGTTTGCGCTCGGTGATATCCTGGATCACGGCCCGGGAGCGGATAACCAGGCCCGCGGCATCGCGTTCGCCGCTGGCGGAGAGGAGGACATCGATCACCTCGCCGCCCTTTTTCACAAACTGCAAGGGGATATCGGCGCAGATGCCATCCCGGAAAAAGGCGGGCTGCACCTCCTCCAGGGCATACTGGCGGGAGGTCTGGGTGTAGAACTCCACCACCTTGCGGCCCAGGACCTCGTCCCGGGCATAGCCCATGGTCGTCAGCCAGTGCTGGTTGACATCCACGAGCACGCCGTTGCGGTCGATGGAGTGCAGCATGATCGGCGTTTCATCGTAGAGGGCGCGGAAGCGCTCCCGGCTCTGGATAAGGGCCTCTTCCGCCTGGCGGCGCTGGCTGATGTCCCGGGTGATGCCCAACAGGGCGACGATCTCCCCGGTTTCGTTGCGGAAGGGGACGGCATGGGTCTCCAGCCACAGCGGTCTGCCCTTGGCGCCGACCATTTCAAAGGCCAAGGTCCCGGACTCCCCCCGGAAGACCCGGCGCGTCAAGTCCATGAAGGGATCCCAGTGTTCGTGGACAATCATGGGGCAGACACACTGGCCCTTGACCTGTTCCAGGTCATCGACCTGAAGCATGGCCAGCCCGGCCCGGTTCATCATCAGCAATCGGGCCTCGGCATCCAGGAGTTTGACGCATTCAGGCTCGGTGTCGATGATGGCCTGGAGCATGTTTTCGCTATTGCGCAGGGCGATCTCCGCCTGTTTGCGCTCGCTGATGTCCCTCACCGTGCCGATGACGCCAATGATGTCCCCCTGGGCATTACGCAGGGGGGCGTTGCTGTCGGAGGCCCAGCCACCCGGGCAGGTACCCGAGAGGTTGGGGATTTCGATGGTGGCCGTGGTCTCGCCCCGCAGGGCCTGTTCGAGCCGCTGGATGAAACCGACCTCTTGCAGGAAAGGGAAGAGCTCCAGCGGGTGCCGGCCCAGGACCTCGGCGGCCTTTTTTCCGGTGAGCTTCTCCATGAACGGGTTCCAGAGTAGGTAGCGCAGGTCGGGGCCGTAGACAATGATCCCCTCTTCGGCACTGTTGATGATCTGGTCGTGTAGGGCGCTGATGGCGCCCAGTTGGTCTTCCGCCGGCAGACTCTCGGTCAATCGTTGCCAGACGGACCGCGTCTGGTCCGGGTCGGGTGGCGATGGCGGGGGGGATGGGGGTGAGTTCGACATGGGCTTGACCCTTTCAGGGGTGGGGGCGAGGCCCGACCAATTCTGCTGGTCACGCGGCGCTATGCTTCAGAGAGATGAGTACTCATCTATTCCATGGACGGCCTGTCTAAGTCAAGGCGGAATTGGTCATGGCACGGGATTGGCTCTGGTCCTCCTCCGTGCCTACGCTGAGCAGCAGCTGAGTGCTCACCCCCTGATGGGCCTAAAAAATGGCGCGGTAACGCCAAGAAAGAGGCCTACTGCCGAGACATCATGACCCCATGCGGGGCCAGGTCATGGCCATGATCGCGAGCTAAACCGGTTTTCAGGAAACACTTTCCGTATCTCTGGAAAAGTTCGCCCCTCATGTTGATGGAGTCCTCGCCCTCGCCCTTGATTCACGCCGTCATTTGGGCCCAGCCCAAATGGCCGCGAGCGGCACGCTTATTGCGAACATATAGTCCCGCGTGCCGCCATCCAGCCACGCTTTCCCAGACCAGCACACCACGGAGATTGATCATGCCTCTACCCATAGGACACGCAGCCATAGGAGTGACCACCCATTACCTCAACACGAAAAAAGGCGGTGGAGGTTCGTCTCTTATCCTGCTGTGTTACGTGACCATCCTGGCCAACCTGCCGGATCTGGACATCATCGCCGGTTTGCTCCTGACCGGCAATGGCAACGCCTTCCACCGTGGCCCATCACACAGCATCATCTTCGC
>CAYSFY010000040.1:16320-16932 GCA_964430285.1 uncultured Desulfobulbia bacterium | reverse complement strand
AAAGCCCGACCCCATTTACGGAACTGCCCTGGCCGCAACCTGGGCCAGTCGGACCTGGCGCTTCCTGCCGGACATCCCTCTGCGCACCTGCATGATGATCATCCTTTCGCACCTGCTCACCGACTTTTTTTGCACCTCGGGCCCGGTCTCCTTTTTCTGGCCCTTTGAGGTGCACTGGTGCAGCGGAACCGCAAGCCTTGGCGAGATCGTCAATTCTGTACTTTTTCAGGCCTTTCAGGATGCAGCTCTCATCGCCAGCTGTGCCGGCCTTATCGTCATGCACCGTTTTCTCAGCCCGCGAAAGCGGCGCCTCCGTGTCCTGTTCAGCAGGGCCTTGGCTGCCTGCCATCCGGCGGGAATGGGCCCTCTCTTTCCGGGGTTCATCCGTCACTCCTTCTCCTGCCCAGCGAAGATAAGGGATGACGTTGAGACCCCGTAGTATCGTGTGCCCGGCACCACCGACCACGGATGGGATCCTTGCCCGCCAAGGGATTGTGCCTGCGGCGCGGCAGTGCTTGGTCTCGGGGGGGTAATTCCTTTTTTATTGACGGGGGTTTTATTTATATCGCCCAGCCGCCACTTTATAAAATACAGGCGGGCAAAGAGATAAAA
>CAYSFY010000040.1:15532-16310 GCA_964430285.1 uncultured Desulfobulbia bacterium | reverse complement strand
GGTCCTTCATTATAATACCCTCCCGGCCCTCCCTGGCGTTACCCAGCCCTCCTCAATCTCGTGCGCCGCCGTCCAGGCGCCGCGCGTGCCGGGGCGGCCGTGGGGCAGGGGCGGCTTGGTGAGCTAGAAGGATGCGTGTGTGCCCCCACCATGATGACGATGCGATCCCCCCGCGTGTTGAAGAAACTTGAGGCGCTGCTGGCCGTGGCGGAAGAGCACGGTTGTCCCTGGATCGAATACCGCGAAAATATCAACGGTCCGGCCGAGGTGCTGCGCCGGCTCGATCTGGAGCAACTGAAGAGCGAGGGGTGGTTCCCCCATGTCGTTGCCGCTGATCGGGCCCGGGTCATCGCCTGCGCGCCCACTGCCGCGCTTGCCCATGCCATCGGCGAGCGGCTGGGGGTGGCGGCGGTGGAGTTCGTGGTCACCCTGCCGGCGGACCTGATTCGCATCATCGAGCACAACCAGGACCTCAATCCCGGCTTCCCCCCTCCGGCCGGCCGCACGCCCCTGGCCAAGGTGCGTACCTACTTGGCGGCGCGGCGTTCCCTGCTGGCCCACTACCGCACCCTGATGGGCAAGAGCCGCGCCGGCCTCGCCTTTGTCCGCACCGGTTTCTCCTACATCACCATCGCCATCCTCTTCTTTCGCTTTGTGGGCGGCGGCTTCTGGCTTTTTTTCGAAGTGCCGCTGTTGCTCTTCGGGCTCTACCTTGCCATCCGCAGTCTGTGGAGTTATCTCCCCTCCCGCAAGGTGAGCAGGGCGCTGCCAGCCTGCG
>CAYSFY010000040.1:13374-15522 GCA_964430285.1 uncultured Desulfobulbia bacterium | reverse complement strand
GAGGTGGGCGAGCCGTCGCCCGCCGACGTGCGCGCGGTCGTCGGCGATCGCCTGCGCTGGGGCCTGTCGGCCGCCGGCCACCTCGCGCCCGAGGTCTTCCGCTTCTTCCACCACCACGGCGTCGGGCTGTGCAGCGGCTTCGGCATGACCGAGGCCACCGGCGGCACCACCGTACTCACGGTGGCCAACGTCGAGGGGCTGCCCACCTTTGCCCGCATCGGGCCGGTCCCCGGGGCCGCCCAGTTGCGCGAGGGGTGGTCGTCGTTGTCGCCAGTGATGCGGCGCCGTTTCCTGGCCAGCGACCGCACCGACCTGGCCGAGGAGCGCACCGAACTCGCCTGCCTGCGCACGCGCATGGCCAAGGTGCGTACCGGCCTCGCCTTTGTCCGCACCGGCAACGCCCTGATCGGTTTCGGCTTCGGCCTGATGCGCCAGTTCCCCTCCGGGGCCTGGCACGCCTTTGACATCGGACTCGCCAGCATCGGCGGGGTGATGGTGGCGGAAGGGCTCTTCTGGTACCTACGGGGGCGGCCCGCCGGGGTGCGCAGTCTCGATTCGGTCAAACGCGGCAATGCCCGCGAGACCCTGTGGGATTTCTTTGTCCCCCACCGTCACCCCGTGGCCGGCACCCTCCAGCACCCAACCCCGTTGCCGGTATCCAGAAGCCAGACTCCCGGGATCTGGGCCACCACCGGCCTGGCCCTGGAACGGACCATGCTCGCCGAGCGCCGCAATGTCATGGCCCGCCTGCGTACCACCATGGCCCGGGCCCGTACCGGCTTCTCCTTTATCCGCACCGGGCTCAGCATCTCCCTGGTGGGGGCGGTGTTTGCCGTCTCCCTCCCCCATGCCGGCCTGGGGTGGGTGGTGGTGGAGGCCTTGATGATGCTGGTGGGGCTCTTGCTTATCATCGACGGTCTTGTCTGGAGCCTGCCCGCCGAACGGAGCAAGCGCGAGTTCCCCTACTGTTTCGCGGATATGGAAATTGTGGTCCCGGACTATGGCGTCCCTTGCCGGGCCTGGAAGAAGGCGGTATTCAGTCGTGACCAACACTAATCCGGGCACCATGCCCTTCGCCCCCCTGGTCGCCGGCGGCACCCTCACCCCGGAGGAGCTGACCGCCGCGGGAGAGGCCGCCGTTGGTCGCGGTTTGCAGATCGCCACGGTGCTCCACCACGACTACGGGGTCCCGCGGCAGGAGCTGCTGCGGGCCTTGGCGGCCCACTATCACTGTAAGACCATCGAGTACGACGAGCGTTTGCCCATTGCCCCGGAACTGTTGACCGGCCTGCAGGGCGAGCAGCTGCTGGCGGTGGGCTGGTTTCCGCTGTTGCAAAACGCGGACGGCAGCGTGGTGGTGGCGGCCCGAGACCCCCGGGACCCTGCCATGGCCGCTGCGGTGACCGCGGCCATGGGGCCGGGCCGCTATGAGTTCCGGGTGACCCTCCAGGAGGACATCCAAGGGTATGTCCAGGACTTCCTGCATGCCCAACCGGGGGAGTTGATCGGCACCGAGCGCACCGGGCTCGCCTACTGGCGGAACACCATGGCCCAGTGGCGGACCCTGCTGGCCTGCTACCGCACTGACATGGCCAAGGCGCGCACCGCCCTGGCCACGACCCGCTCGGGACTGGCGCTCACCGCCATCGCCCTGGCCCTGTTCCGCTCGCAAAGGCTGGCCGCCTCCTCGCCGCTCTTTGTGTTGCTCATGGTCACCGGGGTGGTGCTCAGCGTGGCGTGGCTGCCCGTCTATCTCCAGGTCCGCCGCTTCCGGCTCAAACCGCCGGGCCACCAGACCCTGGTGGAGGTGACCTCGGCCACCCTGCTCTTTTTGGAAAATTTTCACTTCCCGGAGGGCATCGTCCTCCCGCCCCCAGGGGAGACCAAGGCCACGCAACTGGCCAGGCTGGGCGACTTTTTGGCCAACTACAGCACCATCCTCTACCCCTCGCCGGCCAGCCGGGAGCGCACCCATCTCGCCCGGGAGCGCAATCTCCTGGCGGCCCAACGCACCATCGCCGCCTGCTACCGCACCATCTATGCCCGGGCCCGCACCGGCCTTGCCTTTGTCCGCACCGGGGTCTCGTTCGTGAGCTTCGGCATCGGCTTCATCACCTATTTTGGCCTGGGCCTCAACACTATTTTCGA
>CAYSFY010000040.1:4957-13364 GCA_964430285.1 uncultured Desulfobulbia bacterium | reverse complement strand
GGGACCCTCATCCTCTCCGGTCTGTTGATGATCATCGACGGCACCTTTTGGTATCTGCCCTTCCGCAAGGAGCAAGCGGAGCTCCCCCAGACCCGGAGCGCGGTGCTGGCGGGGGATAGCGGAGGCAGCGCATGAGGATCGAATACCGCATCTATCTCTCCAATGCCGTCAATATCGCCCTCTTGGTCATGATCGGGGCCTTTGCCATGCACAGCTTCAACCAGATCGAGACCAAGTTCCGCTTCACCTCCATTGCCGATGACTTGAACACCACCTTTCTGGAGATGCGTTTGGCGGAGAAAAACTACTTCCTCTACAACGACGACAACGCCCTCCATGAGATCCGCTTGAAGATCGAGCGCACCAGCGCCACCCTGGAGGAGGTGCGCCAGGACATCGTGCGGGCAGTGGGTATATCGAGCTTCGAGCGGCTCAAGCACCTGCTGCGCGAGTATCAGCGGCTGATCTTCATGATCAGCGAGAGCGCTGGCAAGGACCCCACCGTCCGTGCCCAACTGCGCGAGGTGGGGCAGCGGTTGAAGAGTTTTTCCGAGAACACCACCTTGGTGGAGCGCCAGCAGGTGGGCCGGATCATCGGCAGCACCACCACGGTGCTCCACTACGCCTTCTGGAGCACGGTCATTCTCGCCTTTTGCACCAGCGTGTGGAGCGGCCGCAACATCCGCCTCTCCTTGCGGCGCATCGTCGCCCTTACCCGCTCCATTGCCCGGGGCAACTTTCAGTATCAGCAGATTGAGGAGCACCCCTCCAGCGACGAGATGGGCTCGGTGATCACCGCCATCAACACCATGGCCGATGAGTTGCGCAGGCGAGAGCGGGAGATCGTGCAGTCCAAGCGGCTGGCCTCCATCGGCGTGCTGGTGGCCGGGGTGGCCCATGAGTTGAACAACCCCTTGAACAACATCTCGATGATCGCCCAGACCTACGCCGAGGTCTATGACCACTTGGGCCGGGAGCAGCGGATCAGCTTCATGGAGCAGGTGGACGAGCAGACCGAGCGCTTGCGGGTGACCATCAGAAATCTCCTCGACTACTCCAAGCCCAAGGAGCAGCACCTGGACATGCGGGAGATCAACGATGTCATCCAAAAGACCCTGGGGCTGATCCAGAACATGCTCGATGTCTCCAATATCAAGATCCACCTGGCCCTTGCCGCTGATCTGCCGGCCTGCTATATTGATGAGCATCAGGTGCAGCAGGTCCTGGTCAATATCATGGCCAATGCCATCCAGGCCATGCCCAGCGGCGGCGTGTTGTCGATCCAGACCCAGAACAACAGCGAACGCCAGGAGTTGGAGATCCGCATCAGCGACACCGGCAAGGGGATCCCGCCGGAGTACATGGACCACATCTTCGATCCCTTCTTCACCACCAAGGGGGATGGCGGTACCGGTCTTGGCCTGTGGGTCAGTTACGGGATCATCAAGAATCATCAAGGGAATATGAAGGTGAGCAGCACGGTGGGGGAGGGCACGGCCTTCACCATTACCCTGCCGATCTTTCGCAAAAGCGATAACCCAGCCCCCGGGCTCTCCTAGCCCGGGGCGGATCCAGCAAATTAACGAGGTACTGCGGACATGACGACCAAGGCAACAATAATGATCATCGACGATGAGAAGATTGTGGGTGATATGGCTAAACTCTCCCTGGAGCAGGAAGGGTATGAGGTGGAGACCTTTCTCGACGGTGAATCGGCCTTGGAACGCCTGAAGGAGAAGCGCTTCCAAGTGGTGGTCACCGACCTCAAGATGAAGGGGGTGGACGGGCTGGAGGTGCTGCGCACCACCAAACGGCTCTACCCCGAGACCGTGGTCATCATGATCACCGCCTTTGCCAACCTGGATGTGGCCATCGAGGCCCTGCGCGACGATGTCTTCGACTTCTTTCCCAAACCGGTCAAGATCAAGGACCTGAAACTCTCCATCCGCAAGGCCCTGGAGCGCTAGATGCTTAGCTTCATGGAATCGTGACTCTCCTCACCCCTATCCGCCGCTTGGCCCGGGCCATCCGCGTCCGGCTCTCTCCCGCCCCTAGGCCGCTGGCCCTGCCCCTGCTATTCGCCACCTTCCAGCAGGTGCTGGCGAGCAACAACCGCGCCCTGGAAGGGATCACGGACATGGGGGAGAAGCTGAACGGCAACTACATCTTCGACATCAACTACATCAAGAGCGCCTTTGCCGCGCTCACCGCGGATTTCGCGAACTCCATCACCCAGTTCGACACCCTGAGCGGCAAGCGCTACGCCATTGCCGAGACCTACGCCCTCATCCAGGCCTTGATCGAGGAGATGATCCAAGGCCCGGATGAGGGGAGGGCCGGCGCCCTCATCATCCCCCTTGAGGCCATCACCTGGGACCGGGCCCGCGAGGTGGGGGGCAAAAACTTTCACCTGGCCGAGCTGAAAAATGGCCTGGGGCTGCCGGTGCCGGACGGCTTTGCCGTGACCGGGCGGGCCTTTAGCGAGTTTTTTCGCCATAACGCGCTGAGCGATGCGGTTGCCATGGTAAAGGCCGGGAAGGCCTCGGAAGAGGAACTGGAGGCCCTGCGCCAGCGGATTCTCGGCGGCACCCTGCCCCCGGAGATGGATGAACGGCTGACCATGGCCCTGGACCAGCTGCGCCGGCGCCATGGGGCCAAGGCGCTACTGGCCGTGCGCAGCAGCGCCGACGAGGAGGATGGCTACTTCTCCTTTGCCGGCCAGTTCGAGTCGGTGTTGAACGTCCCCCTGCGCACCAACGACCTGCGCCAGGCCTACTGCCAAGTGGTGGCCAGCCTCTTCTCCCCCGGGGCCATGGCCTATCAGCGCCATCTGCGCGTTGCCGCAGGCGCCCTGCGCATGGCCGTGGGCTGTCACCTGCTGGTGGATGCCGTGGCCAGCGGCGTGGTCTACACCGCCGATCCGGCCCGGGGCGACAGAGGGGTGGTGGTCATCCACGCGGCCTGGGGCTTGGGACCGTCGGTGGTGGATGGCATCATTGACGCCGACGTCTATCGGCTGCGCAAGGGCGAGCCGCCCGTGCTGATCGAGACTCGGATCGGCCGCAAGGAGAGCATGACCGTGCCCGCTGCCGCTGGCGAGACCAGGCAAGAGGCGACCCCCGAGGAGAGCCGCGGCCGCGCCTGCCTGAGCCCGGGGGCGGCCATCGGACTGGCCCGCCAGGCCATGACTATTGATGCCTATTTCAAGGGACCCCAGGATATCGAGTGGGCCATGCAGGCGGACGGCACCATCATCTTTCTGCAAGCGCGGGCCTTGCAGGTGGAGGTGGCGGAACAGGCGGAGGCGGCGGACCAAGCCGCCTCCGGCGGCCCCCAGCTAGGGGAGCAGCCGCTCCTGTTTGCCAATCAGGGGGTGGTGGTGCAGAGGGGGGCGGCCAGCGGCAAGTGCTTTTTCCTGCGCAACCTCTCCGAGCTTGCGCAGTTCCCCATGGGCGCGGTGCTGGTGGCGGCCAACGACTCGCCCCAGTTCATCCGGGTGCTGCCCTATGCGGCGGCGATCATCACCGCCAGCGGCGGCCTGGCCAGCCACATGGCCTCGGTGTGCCGCGAGTTCAAGATCCCCACCCTGGTCAACTGCGGCGAGGCCATCCACCGCATCCGCCATGGCCAGGAGATCACCCTGGTGGCGGAGGGGGACGGCGGCAGCGCCCTCTACGACGGCCGGCTGGCGGGCATCCTGGTCCAGCAGCAGCGCGCGGGCATGAAGATGGAGGAGCTCTACGAGTTCAGGCGGCAGAAGTACCTGCTACGCTACATCGCCCCGCTCAATCTGGTGAACCCCCTGGAGGATGAGTTCACCCCCGAGAAGTGCCGGACCCTGCACGACTGCCTGCGTTTCATCCACGAGAAGTCGGTGCAGACCATCATTGAGGCCGCCAGCAACGGCGCCGGGGGGCTCTCCTCCCTGCGCAAGCTGGAGATCTCGGTCCCCGCCGGCCTCCAGGTCCTGGACCTGGGCGGCGGCATCGCCCCGGGGGGGAGCGGCCCGGTCAGCGCCGAGCAGGTGCTCTCCCGCCCCTTCCTGGCCATCATTGACGGCCTGACCACGCCCGGGGCCTGGCACCTGGACTCTATCGCCATGGATGCCGGGGAGATGATGGGCAGCATGATGCGTAGCGGTGACCTCGCCACCGAGGGGGCCTCCATGGCGGCCAGGAACATGGCCGTGGTCTCGGCGGAGTATGTCAATCTGGCCATGCGTTTTGGCTACCACTTCAACCTGGTGGACAGCTACTGCAGCGAACGGGCCGCCAACAACCACGTCTACTTCCGCTTTGTGGGCGGCGCCGCCGACATGACCAAGCGCTCCCGCCGCATCACCCTGATCGACCGCGTGCTCACCGAGATGGGTTTTCTCTCCAAGACCCGAGGCGACCTGATCATCGCCCGCCTCTCCCACATCGACCAAGAGCAGGTGCTGGCCGCCCTCGCCACGGCCGGCCGCCTGATCGCCTTCATGCGCCAGTTGGATGCCGTGCTCCGCGACGACGCCCAGATCGAACGCTACGCCAAGCGTTTCTTGGCGGGTGACTATACCTTGTGAGGGCATGGCCTGTTTGTTAGGGAAAGGATGATTCAGTCCACCTCGTCCACCCAGTCCATTAAGTCCACTCAGTCCACACCAACCAGGAAGCAGGCCCCACCCCCATGCTCGAAGAACAGCTAAACACCCATTTCGGTTTCACCGCCTTCAAGACCGGCCAACAGGAGGTCATCGCCCGGCTCACGGCCGGGGAGTCGGCAGTGGCCATCTTCCCCACCGGGGCCGGTAAGTCCCTGTGCTACCAGCTGCCGGCCCTGCTGCTGCCCGGCCTCACCGTGGTGGTCTCCCCGCTCTTGGCCTTGATGAAGGACCAGGTGGAGTTTTTGCAAGCGAAACGGATCCCAGCGGCCAGACTGGACTCCACCCTTGACCGCCAGGCCTTCAACCAGGTGCTGGACGATGCCCGGCAGGGCCGCTTAAAGATCCTGATGATCTCGGTGGAGCGCTTCAGGAACGAGCGCTTCCGCGTCCACCTCCAGCGTATGCAAATCTCGTTGCTGGTCATTGACGAGGCCCACTGCATCTCGGAGTGGGGCCACAACTTCCGGCCCGAGTACCTGAAGCTCCCCGCCTACCGCCAGGAGTTCGCCATTCCCCAGACCCTGCTGTTGACCGCCACCGCCACGCCGCCGGTGGTGGCGGACATGTGCGCCAAGTTTGCCATCCCCCGGGCCAATGTCACCCAGACCGGGTTCTACCGGCCGAACCTCTTCCTGCAAATCACCCCGGCCCCGGAAGAGGAGAAGGAGGCCATGCTGCTCGCGAGGCTTCACGACCCGGCGCGGCGGCCGGCCATTGTCTACGTGACCCAGCAGCGGACGGCGGAGCAGGTGGCAGCCACCTTAAGCCGCCAAGGCCTGCCGGCCTCGGCCTATCATGCCGGCATGAAAAACGAGGAGCGGGAGGAGGTGCAGCAGCGCTTCATGGGGGGCGAGATCGACTGCGTGGTGGCCACCATCGCCTTTGGCATGGGCATCGATAAGGGCAATATCAGGAGCGTCATCCACTTTGATCTGCCGAAGTCCCTGGAGAACTACAGCCAGGAGATCGGCCGCGCCGGCCGCGACGGCGCGCCGGCCTGCTGCGAGGTCCTGGCCAATCAGGACCACCTCACCGTGCTGGAGAACTTTGTCTACGGCGACACCCCGGAAGCGGGGGCCATCAGCGAACTGCTCGCCGAGATCAAGGCGAACAGCCCCGGCCCTTACGAGATCAAGCTCTACGAACTCTCCCGCCGCTTGAACATCCGCCCCCTGCCGCTAAAGACCCTGCTGGTCTACCTGGAGGCGGCCGGCATCCTGGTGCCCCGTTACTCCTTCATGGAGGCCTACAGCTTCAAGCAACTGCACCCGCAGTCCGCCATCATCGCCGCCTTCCAGGGGGAACGGCAACGGTTTGTGCAGGCGATCTTTAGCCACTGTCAGGCCCGGCGGGTGTGGACCACCGTGGATATCCCGGCGGTGATGGCAAGCTCCGGGGCCGACCGCCAACGCGTGGTGAAGGCCCTGGAGTACTTTGCCGAACAGGGGTGGATCGAGCTGGAGGCCAAGCAGATGAAGGAGGTCTACCAGGCCGCAGCCGCGGAGGTGGAGGTGGAGGCCATGGCTGCCCGGATCTTTCAGCTCTTCCACGAGCGCGAGGCCCATGAGATCGCGAGGCTCCGCCGCATGCTCTCCTTCTTTAGGGAGAGCCCCTGCTTTAGTGTCGAACTGGCGGGCTACTTCGGCCAACAGCTGCCCGGCACCCAGTGCGGCCACTGCTCCGCCTGCCAAGGAGAACGGGTGACCCTGCCCCAGCCCAGGGGAGTGGCGCCGCTAACCAGCCATGACTACCACGCCCTGACCCGGGCCTTGATTGGCGTGGCCCAGGAACTACCCTCCAGCGTGGCCGTGGCCCGCTTCCTCTGCGGCATCACCACCCCGGCCCTGCCCCCCCAGAAGGTCAAGCACCTTGCCGGCTTCGGCGCCCTGGAACACTACTCCTTTCCCGAGGTCAAGGCCTGGGTGGTGGGGCGGGCAACCCCTGTTGTCGCGCGCGCGGGTTGAAGGCCTTGCCCCATTTTGCAAGTACCGTAGGCAGATGGCACGTTGATGGACTTTTACGAGACCATCAATTTTTAGGAAGAGAGATACGCAAGCAGAAGAGGGGACCTGGCCCGAATGACGATGATATCACACAATGAAAACTACTCGTTTACGCCCATCGGTTATATCCGGAGTTGTTTTAAAGAAAAATTTGGCGTGGCCAGGCAGTCGATGATGATTTCGCAAGCCAGAGGCGTGCTTAAGCTTAATCCCGACTCCGCCTATCTCAAGGCGCTGAGTCATCTGCAGGAGTTTTCCCATATTTGGATTGTTTTTGTCTTTCATAAAAACATCGCAAAAGGGTGGAGGCCTTTAATCAATCCGCCCCGCATTGAAGCACCAAACCAAGTGGGAGTGTTTGCCTCCAGGTCGCCGCACCGGCCAAATCCCATCGGCATGTCGGTGGTCAAGATTGAAGAGATTGATTTTTTGGCCCCGGGCGGAATCGAACTTCATCTCAGCGGCTTGGATATTTTAGACGGCACCCCGGTGCTCGATATTAAGCCCTATCTGTCGTATGCGGACTCCTTTGCCAGCGCGACTCTGGGTTGGGCGAGCCAAGGCATTCAAAAATATCGGGTAGAATTTTCCAGCAGCAGCGTCATGGCTATCCAGCAATCAGGGACTAAATACCACCCCAACTTGCAGGCCTTGCTCCAGCAGATGTTGGAGCTTGATCCGCGACCCACGTCGCAGCGCAAGAGGGCGACCATCGAAGCGGATGAGTCCGAGGGACTTCTCTTTGCCTTTAGAATCTTTGACTTTGACGTAAGATGGAAAATTCACAACAAAGGAATTTTTGTGTTGGAACTCGAGAAGTTGGGAGACGCTTCGCCCGGCTAATGCCGTAGGCGCTGATTTGGGTGTTTAGGGGACTCATTGTGCCCGCGAGCTTGGCAAGACGTAACCTTTCAGACAGACCTATTGAACTACGGCATAGCAGAGATATATATGATAGGCGCAAGGTTTTGCTGGTGGATGGCAACCCTGCCACGATATACTTATTCATGAATTTGCGGGAAATTTTGAAAGTCAGGCACCTCCTGGTGCGGACGGGATGGCTTGGCTCTCATGGTCGTGCGCCACAGAATGCAATCAACAACGGGGAGTTGCCATGTCCAAACGAACGTTGTTCCCCATCGCCTGCCTGCTTTTCCTCCTCACCGGGGTGTTGTTACAACCGCCTGCCCCGTTTGCCGCCGAACTCCCGCCGGTGCGGATCGGGGTCCTCGCCCATCGTGGCACCGAAACCGCCCGCACGATGTGGGGCCCCACCGCCGCCTATCTGACGCGCGTTATCCCCCAGCGCCCCTTTACCATTGTCCCCCTCAGTTTTAGCGAGATCGGCTCCGTAGTGGCACGGGGGGAGGTGGAGTTCGTGTTGGCCAACTCCTCGATCTATGTCGATCTCGAAGCGCGATACGGCGCGACCAGGATCGCAACCATTAAGAACGCCGGCCTGCATGGCAGCCATACTCTCTTTGGCGGGGTCTTCTTCTGCCGGGCGGATCGCCGCGATCTCAACACCCTGGCCGATCTGCGGGGCAAGTCTTTCCTGGCCGTTGATGAGACCTCGCTGGGAGGCTGGCAGGTGGCGTGGCGGGAGTTGAACAGCAGTGGCCTCGATCCGTATCGGGATTTCGGCCGCTTGCGGTTTGCCGGCACCAGCCACGATGACGTGGTGTATGCCGTGCGCGACGGCAAGGTGGACGCGGGGACGGTGCGTACCGACACCCTCGAACGGCTGGCCGAGGAAGGG
>CAYSFY010000040.1:0-4937 GCA_964430285.1 uncultured Desulfobulbia bacterium | reverse complement strand
CGCATCCTGAATCAGCGGCGGGAAAAGGGCTTCCCGTTTGTGCTCAGCACCAGGCTCTATCCCGAGTGGCCATTGGCCGCGCTGGCGCACACCGATCGTGAACTTACCGAGCAGGTGGCGATGGCGTTGCTCAATATGCCCCATGACCATCCTGCCGCCAAGGCGGGAAAAACAGCGGGCTGGACGATCCCCCTGAAATATGAGCCGGTGCATGAGCTGATGCGGGAGCTCCGACTGCCGCCGTATCAGGATTTTGGCAAGATCACCCTGGCCGATGTGGTCAGGAGCTATTGGCCATGGCTGGTGCTGGCGTTTACCACGCTGCTCATCATGATCGCCCTGACCCTGCACGTGCTCAAGCTGAACCGACGGCTGGTGCGTGCCAAGCGGCTGGTGGAAGAGGCCCGTCATGGCCTGGAGCAAGAGGTCCGTGCCCGCACCCTGGAACTGCAAACGGCAAACGTTGGCTTGAGACGAAGTGAAGCACTGTTGCGGGCCGTGCATGACAACGCGGGGATAGGCATCGCGGTCATCGGGCCGGATATGGGCATCAAATCGTTGAATCGGCAGATGCGGCAATGGTTCCCCCATATCGACCCCGAGATGAAGCCGCTCTGTTACCAGAGCTTCAATACCCCGCCCCGGGCGGCACCGTGCTCCTATTGCCCGACGCTCATCACGCTGGGCGATGGCTTGATCCACGAGGCGGTGACCGAGACCCCGACCCCCTCCGGAGTGCGCCATTACCGGATTGTCTCTTCGCCGCTGCTGGCGGCCGACGGTTCGGTGGAGGCGGCGATCGAGGTGGTGGAGGACATCACCGAGCGCCGAAAAAGCGAGGCAGCGCTACGCAAGCTCTCCTGCGTGGTGGAGCAGAGTCCGGCCTCCATCGTCATTACCGATCCCGATGGCGTCATCGAGTATGTCAACCCGAAGTTCTGCGAGCTTACCGGCTATTCGGCCGCTGAAGCGATCGGCCAGAACCCCAGGATGCTGCAATCAGGTCATACCCCCCGGGAGGAGTATGACCGCTTGTGGGCCAGCATTCGAGCCGGTGAGACGTGGCACGGGGAGTTCTGCAATAAAAAGAAGGGGGGTGAACATTATTGGGAATCGGCCACGGTGGCGGCCATCACCGACGAGGCCGGGGCCATTACCCATTATGTGGCCATCAAGGAAGACATCACCAAGCGCCAGGAAGCCGCCAATGCCTTGCGCCGGAGCGAGGAGAGTCTCAATAGCGCCCAGCGGATCGCCCATGTTGGCAGTTGGGAACTTGATCTGCTCACCAACGCACTTGTCTGGTCGGCAGAGCTCTACCGGATCCTTGAGATCGACCCGGCTAGCTTTGGCGCCTCCCATGAGGCATTCCTGCACGCGATCCATCCGCACGACCGCGAATTGGTGGACGCCGCCTACAGCAAATCGCTGGCCTCCCGTGCCCCCTATGTCATAGAGTATCGCCTCCTGTTTGCGGACGGCAGGCACAAAGACGTACGGGAGCAAGGCGAGACCTTTTTTGCTGCCGACGGCAAGCCGCTCCGCTCAATCGGCACTGTGCAGGATATCACCGAGCGCAAGCGGATCGAGAACGACCTGCGCTATGCCAAGGACGAATGGGAACGGACCTTTGATGCCATTACCGACCCGGTCATGATCCTTGACGCGAACTACCGGATCCTCAAGGCCAATAAAGCCATGGCTGGGGCCTTGGGTGTTACTCCGGCCAAGGCCGTCGGGATGACCTGCTACGAAGCAGTCCATGCTACCCAGGCGCCGCCCGACAACTGCCCTCATGCCCAGCTCTTGGCGGACGGCCAAGCCTGCACCCAGGAGATCCATGAGCCGCGGCTAGGCGGCCATTACCTGATCAGCGTCTCGCCGCTCTACGCGCCCGATGGCACCCTGGTTGGCTCCATCCATGCCGCCCGCGACATCTCGGCACTGAAGAAGGTTGAGGAGATGGGCCGCAAATACTCCCTGGATCTGGAAAAACTGCTCGCCATCTCGCGGGAGACGACCATGCTTACGGACCTTGCAGGTCTGTATCGCGCCTTTGTCGTGGCCTCCAAGGAGCTGCTCGGGCTCGATTTTTCGGCGCTGTTGCTGTTGTCCGAGGACAAAAAATCGTTGACCTTGCAGGATGGCCTCGGGTTCCCGGAGTTCATGACCGGCTATTTCAGCCTGGTCGAAGGGCAAGGGCTTTCTCCCTTGGTGGCGAAGAACAAAAGGCCGGAAACAGTGCTTGATTTCACGCGGGAAACCCGCTTCGAAGTGCCGGCCATTGTCGGTGTAAAAGGGATTCGCTCTGCCGTAGCCGTACCCATGATGATGCAGGATGAGGTCTTCGGGGTGTTGATCGGCCATACCCTGGCGCGTAGGGAATTTTCACCGCGGGAGATAGACATCTACCAGCACATCGCCAACCAGGCGGCGGTGGCCATCCGCAACGCGACCAGCATGGATCTGCTTAAAAAAAGCGAGAAGTATCTCCGCGATATCACCGCTTCTTTGGGAGAAGGGGTCTATGTGCTGAACTCCCTCGGCAACGTGACCTTCATGAATCCCGAGGCGGAAAGGCTTCTCGGCTGGACAGAGCAGGAACTGTTTCACAAGAATATGCACGACATCGTTCATAATCGCAGGGCTGACGGCAGGAGCCTGCTGTTCGAGGAGTGCGGCATGCGGCAAGTCATTGAGAGTGGGAGGTCGTTCTATTCCGCGGACGAGGTTTTTGTAAAAAAGGATGGCGCTGTCTTCCCCGTGGCTGTCCATAGCGCGCCGTTGCTGGAAAACGGCAAGGTGGTGGCCTCCGTCACCGCCTTCAGGGACATCAGCGTCAGAAGGCAGTTGGAGAAGGAACGAGAGACACTTATCGCCGAACTCCAGCATGCACTGGCCGAGATCAAGACCCTGCACGGGATCGTGCCCATCTGCGCCTCCTGCAAAAAGATTCGGGATGACGAGGGGGCTTGGCATCAACTGGAGGTCTATATCAGTAAACACACCGACGCCAAGTTCAGTCACGGGATATGCAAGGAGTGCGCGAGGAAACTCTATCCCGAGTATTACTCTGGATAGCAACCCGCCCTGACCAACCACCTGTTGTCATCATGGTCACCAGGCAGTCGGGCAAAGAGTCCATCCTTGAGGTGGATTGAAGAGAGTGGGCATGGATACAAAACTGATCTTCATCGTCGCGGCAATCGCCCTGATCTTTGCCCTCGAAGGGGTGTTCCCCTACTACCGCGGCCGCACGGCCAGGGTGCGGCACGCCGTCCCCCATGTCATTACCGCGATCCTGAACGGCCTGTTGACCAGGTTTTTCTTGTCCGGGTTGACCATCGCGGCAATTGCATGGGCGGACAGTAAATCCCTGGGGATCGCCAACGCCTTCCCGCTGGCGGCGGTGGCAAAATTCATGATGGTCTTCGTGCTCTTCGATATATGGATGTACTGGTGGCATTGGGCGAACCACCATGTCCGCTGGTTGTGGCGGTTCCACCGCGCCCACCATGCGGACACCGAGATGGATACCACCACGGCGCTTCGGTTTCATCCCGGCGAACTTCTCCTCTCCACATTTTTCCGGCTGCCCGTGGTCATGCTGATCGGCATGAGCGCTGCCCAG
Organism: uncultured Desulfobulbia bacterium; assembly: GCA_964430285.1. GTDB lineage: Bacteria > Desulfobacterota > Desulfobulbia > Desulfobulbales > VMSU01 > VMSU01. The sequence continues at coordinate 1,306 of CAYSFY010000040.1, read as the reverse complement.
CTACTCCTGTTCGAGCTTTTGCTGAATCTCTCCACCCTGTTCCACCACAGCAACCTGGCCGTGCCGGAGAAATGGGACCGCGTGCTGCGCACGGTCATGGTGACGCCCAATATGCACCGCGTGCACCACTCGGTGGACAGGTGCGAAACGAATTCGAATTTCACCAGCCTGCTCTCCATCTGGGACCGGGTATTTCGCTCCTTCCGGACGCGGACGGACGCCCATGCCATCACGTTAGGGCTGCACTCCTTCAGGGAGACAAAAGACCAGAGGCTATGGGGGTTCTTGCTGACGCCGTTTCGCTCATAGCCGCGCCGCATGGGGGGTGGCCGGTCATGGGGATACTCGTCGTGCCGGGCGTTTGGCTGTTGAGTTTCTTTGACGGTTTCGCAAACACCCTTCAACCGTTGCCGGCACGCCCGTAACCCATTGACATGACCTTGGCGGATGGCCGGCATCACAACTTTTTGTGCTTCCATCTCCTTCCATTGCGCCCCTTTCTCCTCCTCCGCTGCCTATAAAGAGCGGCTCCCGCACGGTAAACACCAAGCAAATGTAAATTGATGCTTTAAATTTGCATTGATACCCGGCGGTTGCCATGGTACATTTTTGCCATGACCTACATCCCCCGCGACATAGAGGCACGGCTGGCGCGCCTGCTTGCCTCCGCGCCTTGCGTGGCGGTTACCGGACCGCGTCAGGCGGGTAAATCCACCTTGCTCAAGCAGTGCCTCCCCGACTACCGTTATGCAACGCTGGACGACCCGTTTTTCCGGGAACAGGCCCATGCCGATCCGTTGCTCTTTCTCGATTCCCTGGGGGAACGCGCCATCATCGACGAGATCCAACTTGCCCCCGGCCTGCTCTCGTATGTCAAACTTCGTGTCGATGAACGGCGCGAGGTCAAGGGCCGGTACGTGTTTACCGGAGCACAGCAGTTCGGCCTGATTAAAAACCTAAGCGATACCCTGGCCGGTAGAATTGCCTTGTTGGAACTGCTGCCGTTGTCGGTGGCGGAGAAACGGCGGCATCTGTCCCTTGCCGACACCTTTGCGCTCTTCCGCCATGCAGCGCTCACTGGCAGCTATCCCGAGTTGGTGGTGGATGAGGCCGTTGACCTGCGGGCGTGGTACGCCTCCTACCTCCAGACCTACCTGGAACGGGACATCCGCACCCTGTACAACATCGGTGATCTCCGTGATTTTCAGCGCTTTGTGCGGTTGCTGGCGGCCCGTTGCGGCCAGCAACTGAATATGTCCGATTTCAGTCGCGACCTGGGGGTCTCCGTGCCCACGGTGAAGAGTTG
>CAYSFY010000039.1:12884-27137 GCA_964430285.1 uncultured Desulfobulbia bacterium | reverse complement strand
GCCATGACCAGGAGAAAGAGCCCCAACAGCTCATCGCCTGCCGCCTTCACCAACCTAAGGATGGCCTTGGGGGTGATGCCGGTCTGCACCCGCGCATTATGGAGGTGAAAGGGCCACATGTGCTGACGCACCAGCTGGCTAATCCGCCGGCTATCGTCACTGCTCAGGCGCAGACGCTGGGCAATGTTCGTCATCAGCGCAACCCCGGCCTCATCGTGATTGTAGAAGGTGATCCTCCCCTCCTTGTCCCCGCAGGTCACGGTCTTGCCCAGATCATGGAAGAGCGCGGCGTATTTCAAGCGAATCACCTGGCGGGGGGCAGCCAGATAGAGGGCCAGATCCTGGAGCCAACTCCTCTCCGTCTCCTGCTCTTCGGGGGAGAAAAAGAGCGCGGGTGCCTGGAGGATACGCTCCATCTGCCGCAAAGTCTCCAGGCTATGGCCAAAGACATCAAGGTGATGGCTTGAGGGCTGCTGGAGCCCCACCCCGGCCCCAAGCTCTGGGAAGAGATGAAAGAGCAGCCCCACCGCCGCCATCTCGCCGATAGTGGCGTGGGCTTCGCGGCAGGCAAGAATCTTATCCAGTTCAGCGGCTATCCGCTCGCCGCTGACCCCACGGATTAACAGCACTTGACTGCTAATGACCGCCAAGGTCCCCGGCTCGATCGCCCAGTCAAACACCGCCCGGAAGCGATAGGCCCTCAACAACCGCAGGGGGTCGGCCGCCAAGGCCCCGGCATGGCACAGACGGATCAGGCCGCGGGAGAGGTCGAAACGCCCCCCCAAGGGGTCAAGGAGTTGACCGCCGTTGACGAGAGTAAGGGAGAGCGGGTCAAAACCCACGGCCATGGCATTGACCGTGAAATCCCTGCGGCACAGATCATCGACAATGGTGGTGGTTCCCTCCCGGAACTGGCAGACATCGATACACCACTCCCCCCACACCACCCTGGCCACCCCCTCTTCCCGGGACAAGGGGACAAAGGCGCCACCCAACCGTGCCGCCAGTTCGGCGGCCAAGTCCAAGGCCCCGTCGGCCACGGTGATATCCAGATCGACCGGGATGCGGCCCAGCAGCCAGTCCCGCACCACCCCGCCGCTGAAATAGAGCGGCGTGGCAGCACCGGCCACGGCGGCCAGGGTGCGCAGGATACGCTTGGGCACCGGGGCCAAGGCGTGTTCCGTCAGCAATTGATTCTTTGCTTGACTTTCATCCGGGGGAGATGACATAGTCGCTCATACTCGCTTTGATTTAAAAAAGGAACAAAAGGCCCATCCATGCGACCGAAACCCTTGGCGATTAAACGCATCTCCCTCAAGCTGATTGATCGCGATGATCACAGTTTCAGCCTCATGCCCTTTGAGGAAGAGCCGTCCATGGTCCTCACCAGGCACATCGCCCGCATCGGCATCCTCCACCCCCCCATCGTCAAGGAGGCTGGCGCCGGGGCCTACCTGATCGTGGCGGGCAGAAAGCGGCTCAGGATCGTAGGCGACCTGTTGAAACAGGCCGGTTGCGACTGCCTGGTGGTGCCGGCGGAGTTCGACACCCTCTCCACCCTGGCCCTGGCCCTGGACGAGGCCCTGTTGAGCGGACCAATCAGCCCGCTGGCAAGAGCGGTCTTCTTCAAAAAGGCCCTGGCCCTCTGCCCGCCGGAAGAGGCGGCCCGCCGCTTCTTACCGCTCCTTGGCTTGGCGCCCCACCCCTTTCACCTGCCACGCATCGCAAGTCTGGCCGCACTGGAACAGCCCTTGGCCCTGGCCCTGCATCAGGGCGAGCTGGATGAGAAAACAGCCCAGGCCATGACCGAGCTCTCCTTCCGGGACCGGCTCGCCCTCTTCGACCTGATCGACACCTTGCAGCTCAGCGTCAGCAACCAGCGCAAGATCATCGCCATCTGCCATGACCTGGCCAAACGCCTGGACACCTCCATCCACGCCATCCTGGCGGGCCCGGAGTTAAAAGAGCTGATCGACCACCCGGAGGCCAACCCGCCGCAAAAGGCGGCCCAGGTCATGCGCTACCTTGGCCAACAGCATGCCCCGGACCTGACGGCGGCGGAAAAAGAGTTCGCGGAACTGACCCGCCAGCTCAATCCCCCCTCCGGGGTATCCATTGCCCACGCCCCCGCCTTTGAAAAAGATGAGGTGACCCTCACCGCCACCTTCGCCGACCAGGCATCCCTGGCCAAGGTGTGGCCGGCCATCAAGGCCTCGCTTGCGGCTGCCGCTAAATAATCTCCCGCCCCAACGACACGCATCTGGATGGTTCGGCTACCGACTGCCGGGGTGTCACCTAAAAGAAAAGCCCGCTTGCTCACTGCGCAGGTCGCGGGCCTGTCCTTAGTTGCCAACCCTCTTAACCCCAATGGCCTATAGCCGGGATCATCAGCTACCGGGTCTGGCCGGTGGGCAAACGGATAATAAAGGTCGCCCCCTGCCCCGGCTCGCCCCGGGCCTCGATCTCACCACCATGTCGGGCCACGATCTTCTGGCAGGTGGTGAGGCCCATGCCGGTGCCCTCGTATTCGCGACGGCTATGCAGCCTCTCCAGGGGCTTAAAGATGCGCTGGGCATCCTTGGGGTCGAAGCCGATGCCGTTATCCTGGATCAGGATCTCGTAGTAGTCGTCATCCACCAGCCCCCCCTGCAGCACCACCCGCGGCTCCCCATCCGGTTTCCGGTACTTCAAGGCATTGGCGATGATATTTTGAAAGAGCTGCCGGATCTGCACCCGATCACCCCCCAACCTCCCCAACGGGCCAATCTCGATATGGGCACGACTCTCATTGATCCGCTCCTCCAAGCTGCGCACCACCTCATTCACTAAGTCGGCAAGATCGATCTCCTCATAGGACCTCCCCCCGGAGGTGACCTGGGAGAGGGTAAGGAAGCTGTCGATCAACTGCCGCATATGGGCCGTGGCTTCGTCAATGCGCCGGAGATACTCCAGCCCCTTCTCGTCAAGGGTGGCGCCATGTCTCTTGGCCAACCGCCCGCTAAAGGCCGTGATCAGCATCAACGGCTCCTTGAGGTCGTGGGCCGCGGCGTGGGCGAACTGATCAAGCTCCTGATTGGAGGCGGCCAGGTGGGTGGTCAGGTCCATCAAGGCCTCTTCCGCCTGACTGCGCACGGCAATCTCCCTCTTCAGTTGCTGGTTGGCGTCCTTAAGCTCCATGGTCCGTTCATCCACCAATTCCGCCAACCGGAAGTGGTGGCGTTTCAGTTCCAGCTCCGCCGTCTTCAGGGCGGTGATATCCGTGGTGACGCCATCGACATGCCACTCCGCTGCGTGGGCAACGATGCGGCTGGCCCGGTCATGCAGCCAGACCCAGCTCCCATCCTGCTTCTGGAAACGGTAGTTGACATCATAGTTCTCGACGCTGCCCTCCTCTGCGGAGGGGCGGGTACGGGAGGCCTGACCCAGGGTGCGCCGCATGTCCATGCCCACGGGCAGGCGACCGGCCAGAAAGCGGGTGAATGCGTTGCTGACCAGATCCCAGTCCTCCGGGTGGATGCGGCAACGCCGGAGGGTAGGGTCCGCCAGCAGCTCCTCGGCGGGAAAACCGAAGATCCTCTGGGCGTTGGGGCTGACAAAGACGAACTCCCCCTCTTGAGTGACGCGCCAGGTAACATCCGGCACATTTTCGATCAGCGACCGGTACTGCTGCTCACTCTCGCGCAGCCCCTGTTCCGCCAGCCGTCGAGGGGTGATGTCTTGAAGGATCAAGATGCCGCCGGTGGCCTCATGGTTGATGTCGCCCAGAAAGGTGCCGTTGACCTCAATGCTCCGGGGCTGCCCTTGGATCGGGAGATCGATCTCGACCCCGGTCACGCCTCCCCGTCCGTGCAGCATATCCTGCAGCGGGCAGGCGGCGCGGAACTCGACGCCCAGCACCTCATAGCAGTGCTTGCCGATGTGCTCCTTGCCGCGTATACCAAAAAGGTGATCAAAGGCCATGTTGGTCTCCAACAGGCGCAGCTTGCGATCAAGGATACAGGCCGGCTCGGCCATCCGTTTGAAGATGGAGTAGTATCGCCTCCGCTCCCGAAGGACAAAACGGTTAGCCTCCCGCAACTTCTTATGAACAGCTACGCTCTCCAGCCGACAAGACTCGTTCACCACCCCCTGCACAAAGGCATCGAGCGCGGCAACAGGGGGTGATGGCGACAGGGAGTTGTCCCCAGTGCCGGTCTCCGTGATCGCCTGCAACAAGAGATCCCGCACCCGGACCCCCAGGAGCACCAGTTGCTCGGCACGGAGACCAGCCGCCCTGGCGGTCCGCGAAAAGTCGCTCCCCAGGCTGAGCGTGGCGGAGAGTTCTCTCTCCGTATCCCGAGGAGCGAAACAGCTGGGGAAAGCGACCAGGTGAGCCCAAAGGGCGGAGAGGCAGGGGAAGAACAAGGCCGGATCGCCCAGCGGGCTATCACCGGCAATGGCACGGCAGGCCGTAACAAATGGCGTCCGCCAGGGGGCAGGTGCGGTGGTGGAGTGGGTACTCTTCACGTCAGGGGCGATCATCTCGGGGATGGTTACATCCGTCTCTATCCGCTTTATTTTTCTCTTATTGTTTCGATACGTTGCGATACAAAACTCTAGAAATAAAGATCTTTGATGATGGCTACCAGTGCGGTTGATTCCCGATGATGATCAAGCCCGCCTTCCTCTGAGTAAGCCCGGTCACCACGAGATGAATAATCTTGGCACTAACGTAGAGAACAATCAAGGGATAAAGCACCGATGCCAGCGAAGAGAAGATTGCGATTAACAGCAAAACCATGGCGTTAACCAAAAAAACCGGAGTGCCGATAGTGCTGAAAAATCGCTTCAGGGGCATGACCGTGAGGATATCAGCCCGCCTTGCGATCCGGCGGATCGCAAACAGAGACCCGCGTCTGCCCCCGGAATTAAGGTTGATTACTGGGCGCCGGCAGGCCCGGTCTTACCGTAGTCCTTACGCTCGCGCTCCTTCAAAATAATCTTCAGTGTGGTAAAATCGAGCCCCAGTTCCTCCCGGAACTGGTTCACCAAAAAGCGAAAGTAGGAGAAGTGGACCCCTTTGGGGTAGTTGACATAGACGAGAAAGGTCGGCGGTTTGGTCGCGACCTGGGTGGTGTAGTAAAATTTCAACCGCCGGCCCTGATGCAGGGCCGGGGGGTGCGCCAGCACCGCCTTCTGCAGCACCCGGTTCAAGCGACCGGTGGTCACTGTGGAGGAGAACTGAGTGAAGACCTTGTCAATCACCCCGAAGATCTTGTTTACCCCTTGGCCGGTCATGGCCGACAGGGTGACCACCGGGGCGTAGCCGATGAAGCGGGTGGCCATCTCGATCTCATTAAGCAGCCACTTCTGACGCTTAGGGTCGTTTTTCACCGTGTCCCACTTGTTCATGACCACCAGACAGGCCCGGCCCCGCTCCACGGAGTAGCCGATGACCTTGGTGTCTTGCTCGGTAATGCCCTCGCTGGCATCCAGCAGGATCAGGGCGATATCACACTCTTCCATGGAGCGCAGGGCACGCATCACCGAGAACTTCTCCACCTTGCCCTCCACCTTGCCCTTACGGCGGATGCCCGCGGTATCGATGAGCAGATAGCGCCGGCCGCTGTGTTCGAGCATGGTATCCACCGAGTCCCGGGTAGTGCCGGGCACATCGGAGACCACCATGCGATCCTCCCCCAGCAGACGGTTGACCAGGGATGACTTGCCGACATTGGGTCTGCCGATAAAGGCCAGACGAATGGCATCACTGGGTGCCTCCTCCACCGGTGGGGAGGGCTCAATATGACTCACCAACTCCTCCAGGAAGTCATTCATGCCCAGGCCATGGGCCGCCGACACCGGCCACAGACTCGGCACCCCCAGGTCATAGAAGGTGGAGAGGCGCTCCTGTTCCCGGGCCGGATCGTCGATCTTGTTGACTAAAAAGAACAAGGGCTTTTGGGCCTTACGCAGTTCGGCGGTCAATTCGTAATCGTCCCGGGTCAACCCCTCCTTGCCATCCAGGATCAGGACGATGAGATCGGCGTCATTCACCGCCTGCCAACTCTGCTCGCGGATCAGGGAGGAGATTTTGGCCTCGGAGGCGTCATGCCCCGAGGCAGCGAGATCGAATTCGATGCCGCCGGTATCGACCAGGATGAACATCCGGTCATCAAAGACCACCCGCTCAAAGTGACGATCCCGGGTCACCCCCGGGGCCGAGTCGATAATCGCCTTGGTCTGCCGGGTGATGCGGTTAAAGATGGAGGACTTGCCCACATTGGGCCGTCCGACCAAGGCTACGATTTGCAATTTTTCAGGCATGGTGGGTATGCTCTTCCCGCCGTGAGGCGGCTATCTGGGTAACCAGGTCCAACAGGACCGGGTAGTCAGCGGCCAGGGTGGTGGCCAGTAGGGTTAACAATCGTTGCAGGGCCGGCTCGATATAGGCCCTGAAGAACTCCTTGCCCCGCTCCAAGGTCAAAAAGGCGTAGGCCCCAAGGACCTGGAGGTTACGTTGCAGGGCTACATGGTAATACTCCCCCATAAACCGCACAGGGTCAAGGGAAATATAGCTGTTGACCCGCTCCAGATAGAGGGCCTGCAACCCCTCCTTGGTTGCGGGGGTTAAGCAGACATAGGGGTCGTTCAACAGGGAGGCCAGATCATAGGCCAGGGGCCCAAAGCGGGCACCCTGGAAATCGATCAGCTTCACCCTGTCGCCCACCACCATCAGGTTACGCGACTGAAAATCCCGATGCATAAGGAAGGAGGCGGGGTAGTGGCTGATGCGGTCGGCCAGGGCCGCGAATTCGGCGGTGAGGCCAGGGGGCAAGGCAGGGATAGCCATGAAGCGGCCACAGAACTCCCGGGCAAAATAGTTGGACTCGCGGTTGATCATCAACTCCCGGTCATAACGCGGGGTGTCCCAGCACCACTCCTCCCGGAAGCCGGCCCGGGCCCCCAGCTGCAGATCGGCTAGCAGGGTGACCGCCTGGCGATAGAGGCCATCGACCCTATCCGCATCGGCATCCCGCGCCTCATGGAAGAGGAGACGATCCCCCAAGTCCTCGAAGAGGATGGCGCCGCTTACCGGGTCATGGGCATGGATTTTAGGCACCGGCACCCCGGCGTGTAGCAGATGGCTACCGATCAGGAAGGTGGAGCGGGCCTCGGCCTCCGCCCGAGCCATGGTCGGCGAGGGGAAGGCCGCCAGATAGGATTGCCCGGGCAGGGTCAGCCGGAAGAAGGGGCGGTCCGAACCATCGCCTGAGAGGGGGGTCATGGTCTGCCACCCCTGGGGGTAGCCTGCCTGTCGCAGCAGGGCACGCAGGATCGTCAAGCGCTGTGCATCGTCCATCAACTCCCCCTCAACAAAGGCGTCTAAGAGGTGATCAGGGTGTCGGCGAGGGTTGCCCCGGAAGGGATATGCGCCCCGTCCCACACCACCACCCGGCGTAACGATACGTTGTCGCCGATGGTGACCCCGGCGCCGACATACCCCCACTCCTCCAGAGAGACGCCCTGCCCCATGGTCACGTCTTCAGCCACGCGAAATGGCTGTGAACCGCAGAGCAGAGAGCGGTGCAGATCAAGATAGTCGCCCAGGGTGCCGATATCCCGCCAGCAATGGTCCTTGACGGTCATGGCGCAGATCCTGCCGCCGGCATCCAGATGTCCCTGATAGCGGTCGATGATCGAATAAAAACAAGCGGGCGGAATGGCGTGGAGCAGGTGGGGATCCAAGCAATGAATGCCGGTAAAGGCGAGTAGCGTTGCAGCCGCGCCCCCGGTGCCGGTCTCTCCCGGGTCCTGGCCGGCAAAGCCCTTGACCTGCCCTTGCTCCACCCAGACCTTGTTGAAGCGCGGGTAGTCGTGCATGACCATGGTCAGCGGCTGCCCCCCCTGGAGATGGCGGGCATAGACCTCACCATAATCGATATCGTGGTAGATATCACCATTGGTGATCAACACCGGTTCATCAGTAAAAAAGGGGAGCGCCATGCGCAAGCCGCCACCGGTGCCGAGTTCCACCGGCTCCTGTTGGAGATGGATGTCGGCTTGGCCCTTAAAAAAGGCCGCGAGTTGATCGGCCAGGTGATAGGCATTGATGATGATGGAGGTGAAGCCCGCCCGGCGGAGTTGACCCACGATACGTAGCAGCAAGGGTTCGCCCAGGACAGGAAAGAGGGGCTTTGGCCTGAGCAGGGTGTACGGCCGCAGCCTGGTCCCCAGCCCAGCAGCGAGAATCATGGCCTTCACGCCGAGACCGGTCCCTCGTCGGCCACCCCTGCCGTCAGGCCGACAATGCAGATCCCGGCCTTGTCGGCCAGGCGTTTGACCTCCTCGGGATCAAAGAGCAGGGCTTGACCGGCCTCAACCGCCAACACCGCCGCCTCGACCTCCACCATGCTGGCGATGGTGGTCGGCCCGATGGCCGGCAGGTCAAAGCGGAAGTCCTGGCCCGGTTTTCTCACCTTGACCACCACCGCCTGTTTATGGCCCAAGGCCCCGCCCCGTCTGATGGCGGCATCCGTGCCTTCAATGGCCTCTACCGCCAACACGGTGCAGTCACGGACCACAACGCACTGGCCGATATCAAGACGGCCGATCTCCCGGCCAATCCGCCAGCCGAAGCGGATATCCTCCATCTGGCCCGCAGTGGGTCGCTGCTTGGTGATCACCCCAGTGGGAAAGAGCAACTCCTGGAGATAGAGGGTGGACTCCACCACCCGGATCCCCTCCTCCTCCAAGGTCGCGGCAATGGCCCTGAGGATGGAGTCGTCATGCTTGATGTCGATCTTGTTCCACAGGGAGAGCCCTTTGAAGTCGGGCCAGACATTGGTGAAGATCCGGGTCTTGGTGATGGAGCCCAAAAAGGCGGCCTCGGCGACCCCATGTTTCTTAAAGAAACTGATGATCTTGCCCAACTGGCCCAACTTGACCCAGCAGAAAGAGTCAGCCAACTCCTCCAGAGCATCATCGGTCTCCTGTCGGTGGCCGGCCACCACCACGGTGCGGCCGTGGGCCTTGGCGGCCCGGGCAAAGAGCAAGGGGAACTGACCGCCGCCGGCAATGATGCCGATGGGATCACTCGACATCGAACTTGCGCACCACGCCAAAACGGTTCGGCGCCTTCATGAAGTTGACCAAATCAACCACCAGCTGGCAGTTCGGGAACTCGACAAGGGCCTTGTCCAAGGACTCGCTCAGCACCAATTCGGTGCGAAAGATGGCGACAAAGGCCTGGGCCAGGGTGGCGATGTCCGCCGCGGCAAAGCCCATGCGCTTTAAACCGATCTTGTTGATGCCGGTAATCCGTAACTGGTCCCGGATGCCGGTGGCAATCACAAAGGGGGGCACATCCTTGCTGATCCCGGACATGCCGCCGATATAGGTATAGGCCCCCACCCGGCTAAACTGATGGATGGCCACCATCCCCCCCAGATTGGCATGATCGCCCACCTGGACATGGCCGCCAAGGGTGCCGCCATTGGCCATAATCACCTGATTGCCCACCACGCAGTCGTGGGCAATATGAGAGTAGGCCATGATCAGGTTGCCATTACCCACGGTGGTGACCCCATGGCCGCTGACCGTGCCCCGATGAATGGAGACATACTCGCGGATTAGGTTATCGTCGCCAATCACCAACCGGGTCTCTTCCCCCTGGTATTTCAGATCCTGGGGCGGGGCGCCGATACTGGCAAAGGAGTGAATCCGGTTGCGTTGGCCGATGGTGGTGTTGCCGGAGATGACGGCATGGGAGCCAATTTCAGTATCAGCGGCGATGACCACATCTTTTTCGATCACGCAATAGGGACCGATAGTCACGGTGGAATCAATGTCTGCCCTCGAATCAACAAGGGCAGTGGGATGGATAGTCATGGAGTCAAGTCTGCTGGAGTCTAAGGTAAAGGGTAAGGGAAAAGATCTTTGTGTCCTTCGTGAATTTCGTAGTGTTACGCCATAGTTCGCTTACGGTGACGACAGTGAGTGATCGTTGAGGAGAAGCCCCGTGGCCAGAGGAGCGACCCGCTCAACCAAAGGCCGCCATCAGGGTGGCCTCGGCCACCAGTTTGCCGTCGACAAAGGCTTTGCCCTCTAAGTTCCATAGGCTAAGCTTCCGTTTGAGGGTCTTGACCTCATAGATCAACTGGTCTCCCGGACTCACCTTCTGCCGGAAGCGGACATGATCCAGGCCAGCGAAATAGACCAATTTCGTACCGACATATTCACTCATGGTCTTATAGGCCAATACCGCGGCACTTTGGGCAAGGCCCTCAAGGATCAAAACCCCGGGCATCACCGGCATGACCGGAAAGTGCCCCTGAAAGAAGGGCTCGTTAATGGTCACGTTTTTCAAGGCCTTGATCCGCTCCCCCTCGACCAACTCCAGGACCCGGTCCACCAGGATAAAGGGGTAACGGTGAGGCAACACCTTTAAAATCTCCACGATATCAAATGATCCAACGACTGTGGTCATACTCCCTCCTGCTTGAGGTTACGTTTTATACTGCAACCAGGGGCTAACGGCAGCGCTTCTCCCCCTGGAGAGCGAGTCAAGGCCAATGAATCAACCCTTGCCGGTCAACTCCGAGATCTGTTTTTTCAAAGTGCGGACATCCTTCACCAACTCCGGCAACTTAACCAAGAGAGAGGAGATCCTGAGCCAGAGTTGATGGGGGATGGCGGGAAACCCGGAGACAACCGCTTGCGAAGAGAGACTGGCATGGATGCCGGTCTTGGCCGCAGCCATGACCCGATCACCAAGCTGCAAGTGCCCTGCGACCCCGACCTGCCCGCCCAGCACCACCCCGGTGCCTAGGGTGGTGCTCCCGGAGATGCCGACCTGGGCGACAATGATCGAGTCTTCACCAACCACAACGTTATGGGCGATCTGGACCAAATTGTCGATCTTAACGCCACGCTGGATCCAAGTCCTACCGAAGGTGGCCCGGTCAATGCAAACATTAGAGCCAATTTCGCAATCATCATCAATCTGGACAATGCCCACCTGCGGCCTCTTGACATGATGCCCCTGCTGATCGGCGACATAACCAAAGCCGTCCATGCCAATAACAGTGCCGGCATGAATAACGACCCGGCTCCCGATAATCGTCCCCTGCCCAACCGTAACATTGGCATGCAGAGTGGTATCGTCTTTTACTGTCACATCATCGCCGAGCACGACCCCGGGTTCAAGGCGAACTCGTTGTCCCAAGACGACCCGATTGCCGATAACAACCAGCGGGCCAATGGCCACGGCCTCGGGGATCCGACACCCGTTACCGACCACGGCCCGTCCGTCAATGCCGGTGGCGACAAACGGTTGCCGCAGAAAGTGGGTATGGATCAAGGCCATGGCCAAGGAGGGGTTCTGGACCTTAATCACCGGCAAGGAGTACTCGCGCGTGGAATCAGGTACCACGGCAGCAGTTACCTGACTCATGGTCAAAAGGTCAGCGCTCTTCTCGTGGGTGATAAAAGTGAGTTCACCCGGACCGGCCGCATCTAAGCCGGCGACCCCTTTCACCATGATGGTACCGTCACCATGGACAGTACCACCCACCAACTCCGCCAATGCTGCAAGGGTCGTCATCGTCTTTTCCCAATAAGATCAAAGCGGTTCGCTTTTACCATAGATTGCCGCCCTTAAGAACAAAAAAAATCGAACAGAGGCCGAGACCGGGATCTGTTCGATTCATCCAAGAGGCCCACTCCCGCCCCCTCCGTTGGCCGAAAACGCGACTAACTCCCCTCTGTCCTGACCGCTTGGCAGCAAGGAGAGAGGGTGAGGATCACGGGCGCAGCCGTTAAGGCTTACGCGCCATTGATCCGGTCACGCAATATCCCGGACGGCTTAAAGGTCACCACCGTACGGGCATCCAGCATCAAGGCATCTCCGGTCTGGGGGTTACGTCCCCGTCTCGCCTTTTTCTGTTTGACATTAAACTTGCCAAAACCGCTCAGCAACAGATCATCGCCATTTTCCAAGCACTGCTTTGAAATGCGTAAAAAGGTCTCGATGGTATCGGTCGCTTGCACCTTGGTCAAGTCGTGCACTTCATACACCTTATGAACTAAATCCGCCTTTGTGAGAGTCATTTTCCCAACGCCTCCAGAGATAACATGGTTTGATTAGTAAAAAATAATTATAACGGATCACATGACGGCATCGGCAGGTCTCACATCCCCTTCTCTTGCGAAAGACTAACCTCCTCCACAGCCACTCAATCTGTTCAGTTACTTACGGTTGGCTCCTTGTTGCCCGCTCCGCTTGAGGCACAACGTGCCGGCATAACGGCCCGCCGCCCCCAAAGACTCCTCAATCCTGAGGAGTTGATTGTACTTGGCAACCCGGTCGGTCCGGGAGAGAGAACCTGTCTTGATCAACCCCGTATTCAAGGCCACGCTGAGGTCGGCAATGGTGGTATCCTCCGTCTCTCCCGAACGATGGGAGATGACGGAGGTATACCCGGCCCGGTGGGCCATCTCCACCGCATCAAGGGTCTCGGTGACCGTACCGATCTGGTTTAGCTTGATCAGGATGGAGTTGGCCACACCCATGGCAATCCCCTCCTGCAAGATTCGGGTGTTGGTGACAAAGAGATCATCGCCCACCAGCTGAATGGTGCTGCCCAGACGTTCCGTAAGACTCTTCCACCCCTGCCAGTCCGCCTCATCCAGGCCGTCTTCGATGGAGAGCAAGGGATATTTATTGACCCACTCGGTAAAGAACTCAATCATCTGCTCAGAACTCTTGGCGGCAACCTTTTCAGCCTTTAAGAGATATTTTTTCTTTTTCGGGTCATAGAGTTCGCTGGCAGCCACATCAAGAGCAATCACCATGTCCTTGCCAGGCTGATACCCGGCCTGGACAATGGCCTCCAGCAACGACTCCATGGCCTCTTCGTTGGAGCGCAGATTGGGGGCAAAGCCGCCCTCATCGCCAACCGCTGTTTGATGCCCCGCCTTTGTCAATACTCTCTTCAGGGCATGGAAGGTATCTACCCCCATCCAGAGACCCTCGGAGAAGCTCTTGGCACCCACCGGCATGATCATGAACTCCTGGATGTCCACCGTATTATCGGCATGAGACCCACCATTCAGGACATTCATCATCGGCACCGGCAACACCTTGGCGTTGACCCCGCCCAGGTACGCGTACAAGGGTAGACCAACCTCCTCGGCCGAGGCCCGCACCACGGCCATGGAGACGCCGAGGATGGCATTGGCGCCCAACTTCTGTTTGTTGTCAGTACCATCCAAGGCGATCATGGTCTGGTCAACCAGGACCTGCTGACAGGATTCAAGCCCCATGATCTCAGGCCCGATCACCTTATTGACATGATCAACCGCTTGCCGCACCCCTTTGCCGCTCAAACGCTTACGCTTGGTGTCCCGAAGCTCAAGGGCCTCACGTGTTCCGGTTGATGCCCCGGAGGGGACGATGGCCCGTCCGACGATGCCGCTGTCAAGAAAGACCTCGACCTCAACGGTTGGATTCCCCCGTGAATCAAAGACCTCACGCCCCAGGACCCCGACGATTTCACCCATCCCTCATCTCCTTGTCATTATTTAAGGTATTAACCCCCACCAGCCGCTCCAGCCATGGAGAAGATCGGCAGGTACATGGCAACAACCAGGCCGCCGATCATCCCGCCCATAAAGACCATCATCAGCGGTTCAATGGCCGCGGTCAAGTTATCAACGGCCTGATCCACCTCTTCGTCATAAAAATCGGCAATCTTTTCCAGCATGACATCAAGGGCACCGGTCGACTCACCGACATTGATCATCTGCACCACCATGCTGGGGAAGACCCCGGTCTCCTCCAACGGCTCGGCCAAGGGGCGCCCCTCTTTGATGGCATCGGTCACCCTAAAGACCGCCTTTTCAATAACCTTGTTGCCCGCCGTCCTGGCCACCACGTTTAAGGCCTCCAGAATGGGGACCCCACTGGTCATCATGGTACCCAGGGTGCGGGTGAATTTGGCCACCGCAACCCGCCTGACCAGGGGACCGAAAATCGGCAGGACCAAGAGTAACTGATCCAGTTTCAACTTTCCTTTTTCTGTCTTATTGATCTTTTTCACCGACCAAACGAGGGCAAAAATCCCCCCAATCACAAAATGAAAATTGCCCTTGGCAAAGTCACTGGCGTCAACAACAAACTGAGTGGGCGCGGGCAGCGCTTTTCCAAATCCGGCAAACATGGATTGAAAAACCGGCACGACAAAAATCAGCATCACGGCCATGACCACCAAG
>CAYSFY010000039.1:3028-12874 GCA_964430285.1 uncultured Desulfobulbia bacterium | reverse complement strand
ACAGAGACAGATGGTAGGATAGGTCATGGCCCCCTTGACTTTCTTGACCAAGGCCATGTTCTTTTCCATGTAGGCGGCCAAGCGGGAGAGGATGGTGTCGAGGATACCCCCGACCTCACCGGCATCGATCATATTACAGTAGAGGTTATCAAACACGTCCGGGTGTTTTTTCATGGCCTCGGCAATGGTGCTGCCGGTCTCCACATCACTACGCACCGCCTGCATGACCTTTTTAAAGCTGGCATTTTCTTGCTGTTTGGTCAGAATCTCCAGGCTTTGCACCAACGGCAAACCGGCGTCAATCATGGTGGAGAGCTGGCGCGTAAAGATCACGACATCCTTCCCCGAGACCTTTGGCTGCAAAAAACTGATATCGGCAAAAATATCCTTGGGCGCTTCCTTGACCATGGAGGCCTGGATCCGCATCTTTTTCAGCTGCGATTGCGCCGACGCCAGATTGGGCGCCTCAATTTTGCCTTTTCGTTTTTCGCCGTACGAGTTGATCCCCTGATAGACAAAAGATGGCACGGACTAGTCCCCCCGTTCAGATTTTATTAAGTCAAATTCGTCACTCTCTGATTTTATAGTATTTTTTTGCAAATACAAGAGGGTTCGTATTTTTTTATTGACACAAAAATGCTTTCTTTCTATATAAACAGGTTCTTTGATGCTGTTAGCGTCTTGATTCCATCTTGCCTTTACAAGCAGATGAGGAAGGGCGGCAAGGGCCGGAACCAACGCCCCTCTGGCGATGGTCACCCCCCCAAGAACAAATATTTATATGTTTTATTTATAGAGCTTCATAATTGACTGGCACGATTTTTCTTGCCTAATTAGTTTAATCAAACGTCCTCTACTATTTTTAAGGAGACCATAATATGGCCATAACAAACACTCAAATTTATGCGACCGGCATCTTCAATCCGATCATAGACAAATGCGTCGGTTGCGACCGGGTAATCGAGTTGGAATCACAACAAATTTGCAAGACCTACACCTCACCGGCCGCCAAATGGAAATTGGGCATCTGTAATTTCGCATCCCATGTCAAGCCTGAAGTTTCAACCTCAACTGTCAAAGTCAACCCGCTGAAGGCATCCAAACGGGCAATGGGTAAGCGTTCGTAAAGATTCAATCGATCCACAGAAAAGGCCCCTACACCCTCGGGGCCTTTTTTACACCTGTGCCTGCGGGTATAATGAGGTTAAGATCTTTTCATCAATTAAGATCTCCTGAAACCGTTCGTAGGCGCTGACAAAATGCGCTGGAGCGTCACCATTTTCGCTCATTTTCTCTCCCGCCCTTTCCAACAGGTGATCCCCGCAACCGTTGACCGCTTGAAAGACACGATCCAGAAGAAAAAGAGATCGCTTCTCGTAAGGCGGGGGCACCTTCTTCAAGACTAGAACCGCATCATCCACCGTCAACTCCCTGACAAGTTCGAGCAGTTCCGGGATATCATAAATCTCCGTACAGCGCACCATTGCGACCAGCACCTCCCTGCTCAAGCTGGCGAAGATGTGCCGCAATGCCTCAACGCATTCACCATCCCCCCGCCCTTTTCTGGCTACGTATCCCGACACCAATAGATGCATATAGGGCGCCATCTCCCTATCATTAAGCACACCCCTGCGGAATTCGCCAACCAGCCAAGCCACCTGAAGTTCCGGACTCCGGGCCACGAAGGGTAAGGCCTCAGCCATCTTTTTTTTGATTAGTCCCAAGACCGTCATCTCTGCAATCAGGCCCTAGTCAACTGGGCAATGACCTCTATAATTTCATTTGACCTCGCCAGCCAAGCGAGATAAGCTCTGTTGGCATTCCCCAAAGATGACGACTTAGTAAGATGAGGCGGTCGCCAGCAAAACAAGTCAACCCCTTTGGCGACGCTGATCCCCAAAAGATGAACTTGAAATAACCCCATCACGCCATGAAAAAAACAAGCCGGATTATTCCGAACAAACGATCATACTCAGCCGTGGTCATCATCCTGATTACCAGCGCTATTAGTTTGTTCTTACTCAAGAATTCAATCTACGACAACAAAAATCATCTCAGCACGGATAGTACCCATCGCCAAAGCGCCGATGACAAATCGGCAACCCAACATCCAGGTTCGCCAGTTGAAAGCACCTCCGCCGCTGCCCCTACCCCTTCCTCCTCACCCGCGGAGACGCCACCCTTAAGCACCCCAACGCCAGATGACGAAACCTCACGGGCAGAACTATCCTGCAAAAAGGCCACGGATGACATAGAGCATTTTTCAGCACACCTTGAGCAACAGGAGTACATTAAGGCCTACGACTTGGATGCACCGCTGCAGACGAACCTGAACAACATCCTCATTAAGGCTCTCAACAAACCTCCCGTCAATGACAAGGAGACCACCGATCTCCTCACCGTTCTCAAAAATGCATCCCATTTCTATCGCCTCCTTGGCATTAAAGATCTCTCCCTACTCAAAGAGATCTTGGAACGGGAATCATCTTCCATGGAAGAACAACTCGCCGCATTGTTCACCTTTGCCACCCAGGGCGACAAGTGCCGCGCCAATGCGTCGGTCCAATTTCAGTTACCACTAGCCAAGAGCTACGAGTACGCGGCCTTCTTTCTGAATACCCTAGGTGGCCAGTCCTATCTCGCCAGACGGGATTCAACAGTGAGAGTGCTCATCAGATATTACAGCGTCTTGATTATCCACCAAGCTGCCCAACAAGCAATTAACCGTTATAACATCAACCTCCCCTCTCACCTTGAAGCCATTACCAAAGACATAGCCAACATGGATTTTCTGGAAAATCAGGCACTCTATCTTGATACCCTACAAAAAATCAAAACCGACGCCAGCAAACGATCCAGTTTGCCTGTCGTTCCCTCCAAATGATATAGCCATCACCAGAGTCACCCGTACCGTTTCTCTCCTGGGCACGACCAGCTCACCTTCATAGCACAGCAACCTCTTGTTGTCTTTCACGGCAAGGAGATCGCTTGCCCACGACCACCACTTTGTAGGAGGTGAGTTTTCACCCACCGGGTAATGCAAATCACCCAAAATGGGTCGTGGTAATTGGCCTTTCCAACCATCCAACATATCTTCGACCATCACCAAACTAGTCATAAAAAAAAAGTTATAGTGACTCTCTCTGCCGCCATGAGACGCCACCCCCTTTAATCGCAAAAAAAGGCACACATATTGCTTCAACAGCCACTATTTCATGATTCGATTGAAAAACCGGCACCATTGCCTCGTTAAGCCCATTGACAATTATAAGTTTGCTTCGTGCTGACCTGGGATGGTTGGCCAAATGAAGACTGGACTAGCCCACTTCATTATCCCTGCAATGACCGTTTTTATCCCTCGTTGCCGAGAATGCATAGAGAGAAGACCAAAGTTACCCCTTAACGCTGGGACAGCAGGGGTGGCAGCATGACCCACATAGACACGGTGATAATCACCACCTTCTAACGCGCAACACGCCATAAAAAGACATGGCGTGTTGCGAAAATAAAAATGCCGCGTGAGGCCAATATGAAAAAATTACTTGCAACCGTTACCCTTCTCATTTCCTTGTGCAGCAGTTTTGCCATGGCCTCTGTCATTGATGCCCCGCACAACGAGACCTTCAACCTCTCCTGCGGCTCATGCCACAACTACTCACTCTGGTGGCAATACTCCCCCCTCTCGGCCTATGACCCGATATCATATAAAAATACAGTCAACAGTCTCTGTCTTCATTGCCATGATGGCTCAAACCCCCAGATCTCCACCATGCAGCCACACTCGAGTGATATCTTGGGGACCAAATACGGGGCGTGGGTGACATCGTGTACCGACTGCCATGACCCGCACCGTCAGAATCAGCTCCTGTGGCGCTCCTCCAGCGCCTCCGATCTCTATCTGGTCACCGGCACCATCGCCCAGGCAACCCCCAATGCGCCGCAAAGCGGGCAGACAACCATCAGCTACACGACCTATATCGTCAACAACCAGAACTGGTCGACCCCAAACAGCCCTGACCCAAGCGCCATCACCTGGGAGAAAAAGAATGCCTCTTCGCCAACAACGGGACTGACCTTTGTCCATGACAGCACCAACGCCCTCAACACCTTCTCCATCGTCTCCGTTGATAGTGCGACACAAACCATCGTTGTCCAAGGTATCCTCGACCCCACCGAGATTAATCCCACTTCCAAGCCAACCTCCAACTCCTTCGGCCTGATCTATGGCCAACTCATTAAAGATCAAATCATCTCCACTGATAGCGGCACCTCTCATAGTGTCAAGTTCTTTGATCCCTCATTTGTCTTCACCGAGGGTAAAATCGGCGGGTATGTCGCCAACCTCTCTCTCTCTCGGCAAGGCATCTGCCAGGCGTGCCACCTAAACACCAACTATTGGAACGAAAACGGCAGCAGCGACAGCCATTATACCGGAACCACCTGTACCACCTGCCATGAGATCAAAAACGGCTTCAAGAAGAACCTCAACAACACCGACCACAGCGCCAACGGTTTCGGCTATGTCCTCGACTCTCCCGAATGCGTAAGCAGTTGTCACCAGGCCAACAACCCGCTCCTGGTCCACAACAGCGTCTGCGTGGATTGTCATGAGAGTGTGCAGACCATCCCCGCCCTTGCCGACTACACAACCCGTAAGTATGTCACCGCAATCCCGCTAGGCGGCGGCAGCTGCAAGACCTGCCACAGCACTTACAGTGACTTCACCAGCCATCAGCACGACCACACGGCAAGTGTGCTGGTTGCCCAAAACCCGACTCAGGCGACAGAGAACTGCCAAGGGTGCCATAATGCCACCAGCGCCCCCTTTATCGGCGCAGGTCAAGTCCACAGCGCCATCCCGGCAGGCCAGACGAGTCCCTGCGCCAACTGCCATAATATCAGTGATGCCTCCCGGATTGGTAGTGCTACCAATTTCACCTCACCCGCCGCGCCTTGCAACGAGTGCCATGCAAACTACTTCAACAGCCACAAACACGGGACAACCACGGAAATCACCCACTGGATCCAATACGACCCGGCTCGCGACCTCTCGGCCGGCGAGGCTTGCGGAGTACGCTGTCACACCGGTGAAGTAGAGAGCTGGGACAACATCAAGACCAGGCATATGAGTAGCGGCTTGTGCGGCACCTGTCACAATTCAACCAGGACCAATGGCGGCACTATCACCGTCAACCCTGCTTACGGTTCGATAGCCAATGCCATTGCCCAGGCTGGCGCCACCAACTCCCTGACCCTCTCCTGTATCGACTGCCACGCCAATAAGGGCACCAATCACACCCCTGACCACAGCCTCTTTGTGGCCGGCGGTACCACCACCTGTGTCACCAACTGTCACACCGCCTCCTTTGTTACCGATGCCAACGATCCGAAGGTCCACGACAACTGCAAGACCTGTCATGCCGGTACTTACGCGCCCGTCACCCTGAAGGGGAGCGCCCTCGGCCACGCCGATCAGGACCCGGGTTTCGGCAACCCCAACACCTGTGCCACCTGCCACGCGAGCAAGACCTTCTGGACCCACACCAACATCAACAACCACACCGGTCAAGTCCAGGCAACCAGCAACGGCACCTGCGAAACCTGCCATCCCAACACCGGGGACTTGGTCACCAACACCAAACTACATAAGAGCAACTGCGGCCTCTGCCACAACCTCGGCAACGAAGGTGTGCTCATGGCAGGCATCAATGGCCGGGGCAGCGCTGTCAACGGCCAGGGTGACTGCGCCAGCTGTCACACCGCCTATGCGGCCGACTTCTACTTCCACATCTCCTTTGACCACAACATAGTCACGGTTAAGCCCAAGCACGACACACCGGTACTGCAGACGACAGCCAAGTGCGTCGGCTGCCATAACGAGAGCGACAGGGCCATCGGCATCCACAAGACCAATACCTGCGGCACCTGCCACGCCCTGACCACCGGGGTACTGATCGCCGGGACCAATGGCGATGCCACCGGCGGCCCCAACTCCTGCGCCGGTTGTCACCCGCAGTACGATGCAGCCTTCCTCAACCATCAAGGCCCGGTGGATCACAATACCGCCAACATCCTGGCCACCGCCTCCTGTGTCACCTGCCACGATGAAGCGGACCGAGCCACCGGCATCCACCACACCAACTTGTGTGACACCTGTCATACCCCCGGCACCGGAGTCCTGGTCTCAGCCACAAACGGTGACGCCAGCAAAGGGGCCGGCGATTGCGTCAACTGTCACCAGTCCAGAGGGACCAACTACACCAACCACCTTGCCCCAAGCCACGCCACCCTCACCAAGACCCCGGGCTGTACCACCACCTGCCATACCGGAGCCAATCTCATTACCGACATCCACAAGAACACCTGCACCAACTGTCATACCGCCACTACCGGCGTGCTTAAAGGCAGCGCTGCCAATGGACCCGGTGATTGCGAGTTCTGCCACACCCTGATCGACCCGGCCGACCCCCACACCGCTCAACACGACCATATCATCTTCGACGATAGCCCTGCCCTGCCCTGCGCCAACTGCCATGCCACCACCAATGTCTCAGGGCACATCGGCCGCACCACGGAAAACGGCCCCATCACCTGCACCTCTTGCCACGACCCCAATAACGCCGTCTACCAGGACAAGATCTACTGGGGCAAGCAGGGAGTCAGCATCTATTGCCGCGAGTGCCATGTCTCCTATCGGGCCGGCAACCACCCGCGTGACGTTCAGCCAGACCATAAGGCGAAAGGCTACGTGACCACCGCCGCCACCTGTGCCACCTGCCATGACCCGGCAGGGAGCACCGACCTGATCGTTCTCACCCACCAAGACAATTGCAACAACTGCCACGATGCCACCAACTTCAGCCTGACCGGTAGTGCCGTGGGCCACCAGGGCGGCGGCGACTGCGCTGTCTGTCACGGGGCGGCCCTCCATGACACCACGGCGGTTCACAACTTCCGGGCCATCGGCTTTGGCACCGGCCCCTCCTGCTCCAACTGCCATACCAGCGACGCCACCAACCTCGGCCAACCCGGCAGCGGTGCTCTCACCAGCCAGGCCGACATCGATAGCCTGCACCAACGGGTTACCGGCAACGCCTGCAATCTCTGCCATAATTATAACCCTGCCACCCAGGCCAACACCGAGGGCCTGCCCCTGCTGGCCACGGTCAACAACGCCATTACCGCCGGCAAGAACGGCACCGCCACCGCCACCTGCGTCACCTGCCACGACTACAACCAGACCGGCCACGGCAATATCGACCATGTTGCCTTGGGCAAGGTCACGGCCAGCGCCAAGTGCGTTTCGTGCCACGATCAGGCGGGTCAGGGCGACAACACCATGTACATTCTGACCATCCACAATAAGAGCGGCAACGGCTGCGGCACCTGCCATGTCAACCCCTCCGGCGCCGGTCCGTTGAAGGCTGCGTATGAGGCCATCAACGGCGGCCAAGGCGGCACCTGCGTCACCTGCCATACCAACTATGACTTGGATTTCGGCATCGCAGCCGGAGCCGGCCATCAGAATGAAGACCATGCCCTGCTCTCAGGGCTCACCAACTGCACCTCCTGCCATGGCGGCGACCTTCTGATCAATGTCCATGGCAACGGCACCACGGCCACCTGCCTCAAGTGTCACACCGCTGTCGACGATGGCACCCTGCGTGCCGGGGCCAACCTTTGGGGCGACGCCTCCACCCACATCATCGGCGCTGCCGCCACCTGCGCCAGCTGCCACCCCGCCCACGCCGCAAACTTTGAGTCAGGCCATCAACGAGAAGACCATGCCAGCTTGGCCAGCACCCCCTCCTGCGCCACCTGCCATACCGGCAACCTCATCACCAGCACCCAGATCCACAACAGCCTCTGTAGTGACTGCCACACCAACACCACCACCAACGGCACCCTGCGTATCGGCGCCCGCGGTTGGGGCAACGCCGCAGGCGGACCCGGCACCTGTTCCACCTGTCACCCGACCTACTTCGACGCCCATGTCCATGGCACCCTTGGCGGCTATGCCACCCATACCGTGGCCCTGCAACCCACCGACCTCGCCCAGGAAGAGCCGGGGACCCAGTGTTCTTACTGTCATGGCCCCTTGAACACCATGGATGACATTAAGGCCCTGCATGATGTGCCGACCAATGGCGCCGGTCCTTGCGCCACCTGTCATAATGCCACCCGGGATGTCAACCCGGACGCCCTTACCGGCACCACAATCAACATGGTCATCGCCGCCAATGCCAACCCCACCGGCTGCCTGGATTGTCATGCCAACAAAGCGAAACCGGCCATCCATTACGTCCTGCACACCACCTACGTGACAGCTGACCCCAGTTGTACCACTGCCCAGTGTCACCCCGAAGGCAGTCTGCTGACCGGCCTCCATGACGTGCAGAAGTGCACCACCTGCCACACCAACACCCACCAACCGGTAGCGCCGATGAAGGGCAGCGCCATCAACCACGCGACCACGGACCCGGGTTTCGGCAATCCCAACACCTGCACCACCTGCCACGCCACCGTCACCACCCACGATGTTGACGCCAGCCACGATATGCTGAGCATGGCCCCCAACTGCGCCATCGCCTGCCACTCCCATCCGGGCAGCACCTTCAACGAGATCTACACCACCCACCGTTCCGACTGCCAGACCTGCCATGGCAGCGGCTACCAGAAGGTGAAAGACGCCATTGCCGCCGGGCGCAGCCGGAGCGGCAACCCGATTGCGGTGACCTGCGAGACCTGCCATCCGGTGGTCGGCACCATCCAGCACGGCGACACCTCCCATAACAATTTGAATAGCGCCTCTTTTATCCTCCGGGACTGCAAGGGGTGTCACTCCAGCAGCAACTTCACCGGCTTCTACGGTATCCATAAGAGCAAATGCCTGTCACGCCTACATCAGCAATGGCACCTGCCTGCCGACGGAACCCGGCTGCGTCTTTGACGGCACCATCGCCACCGAGGTACAGACCTCCATCACTGAAGGCATGGCCGGCACCCGCGTCGTTAAATGCGAAGACTGCCACCATTACAACCTGATCACCAAGCCGATCTCGCATACCACCCAGAAACCGCCGCACCACCCCTTTGACGACCCGCCGCCGGACTGCACCCTCTGTCACATCGAGCCTTGGACCGGGCACATGGACAACTTGACCACCCATGCCCTGTGCTCCCCCTGTCATTACAGCCCAGACCCCGGCGCCACCGGCGTCATCCATGTCATGACCTTCAACCAGACGGAAAACACCTGCGCCAAGTGCCACACCAGCACCCGGCAGCAGGTGATCGACGCCATCGCCAACGGCATTGCCGGCCAGCCCCAGGACTGCACCAACTGCCATGGCACCAAAGACACCCTCTATCATCCAGTCCCGCCGACCTCGGTGCAGCATGACATGGTTACCCCTACGGTCAGCTGTCAGGCCTGCCATATCGCCAACACCATGGGTGACATCTATGCCATTCATTTAAGCGACTGTACCGTCTGTCATGGCGTCAATGCCCGTCAGGACGTGAGAGATGCCGTCCTTAACGGCCAGAGCTACACCCCCAACCCGCCACCTGTCGCTGTCACCTGCGTTACCTGCCACCCGGTGGGGCACAGACAGGCCGACTCTCACCTCATCTCCCTGGGCGGCTTCAGTTGCGACAACTGCCACGGCCCCCTTGCCACCTCCGCCGATATCGTGGCTCTACATGATATCCCGGCCAGCGGTCAGAACGCCTGCGCCCCCTGCCACACCGAGGACGGGTGGCAGGGACGCCACCTTACGTTCTCGCATGACCGGGACACCCGCTTCACCCAGGACTTGGACCGCCTCACGGGCTATCAGACCA
>CAYSFY010000039.1:0-3018 GCA_964430285.1 uncultured Desulfobulbia bacterium | reverse complement strand
ACGTGATATCCCGGCCAGCGGTCAGAACGCCTGCGCCACCTGCCACACCAGCGCCCGGACACCGGTCATCAATACCATCGCCGCCCTGACCGCTTCCACCTGCGCCAACTGCCATGGCCCATACACCACCGATTTCGTCAACCACACGGTTAAAGACCACAGCGGCGTCACCGGCGTGGCCCTCTGCACCAGTTGCCATATCGGTAACATCATCGTCAATATCCACGGCAACGGCACCACCGGCACCTGCACCCTGTGCCACACCTCCGGCACCGGGACCCTCATCGCCGGCGCCAATGGCCACGGCACCGCGGCCAATGGTTCAGGCAACTGCACCTTCTGTCACGCCGCCTACTTCAACGGTCACACCCATAGTCATGCCACCACCGTCAAGGTCAACACCGCCTCGACCCCAAAGACCGCCACCTGCACCAGCTGCCACAGCGCCACCACCTCGCCGTTTGTCGGCGCGGGTCAGGTCCATGCCCAACTGGGCTGCGCCACCTGCCACAGCACCGTGGACAACAGCCGCTTGGGCTCGGCCAACGGTCAGAGCGGCGAGTGCATCGGCTGTCACACCACCTACTTCACCGGTCACGGTCATGCACACGTCGTCACCATGAGGGACGGCATCGACCAGTCCCAGGGCATCAACTGCAACCTCTGCCACACCCAATTCGCCAACACCTGGACCGGCATCCTGGGTCTGCACAAGAACGACTGCACTCTCTGCCACAACGCCACTCGGGAGACCGCGACCGGGTCAGGGGTCACCATCCAGCAGGTTATCAGCGCTCGCACAAACCCCACCGGCTGCCTGATCTGTCATCCAAACAACGCTAATCAACATGGCTTGGTTGACCATACAGCCACCGGTCTCGGTCACGTTACCGACACCGCAAGCTGTGTCGCCCTCTGTCACCAAGCCAACAACCCCATGGCGGTCCACAACAACACCTGCACCAAGTGTCATACCACCACCCCGACCCTGGCCGACCCGGCCAACCGAAGTTTTGTCACCGCCATCCAGCGGGGATCATGTGCCGGCTGCCATACCGCCTACTTCACTGCCCATACCCACAGTCATGGAGCCACGGTTACCAGCACCGCCCTCTGCGTCAATTGCCACACAGGCGATGCGATCACCGTTGTCCACCAGGGCACCTGCACCTCCTGCCACAACAGCGCCAACGGCGCCCGCATTGCCGGGGCCAACGGACATGGCGACGCCACGGTCAACAGTGGCACCGGCGGCACCTGTGCTCAGTGTCACCCGGCCTACTTCGACGGCCACAGCCACAGCCACACCAACCAAGTCAAGGCAAACGTGGCCGTTGCCCCGACCACGGCCAACTGCGCCGCCTGCCACACCGCCACCACCTCGCCCTTTATTGGTAGCGGCGAGGTGCATGCCGCCCAAGGCTGCGCCACCTGCCACGACACGGCGACCAACGGCTCCTTGCGGGCCCCTGCCGTTATCGGCGGCGGCGAGTGCATCAGCTGTCACACCACCTACTTTAACGGTCATGATCATGGCACCAGCGGCGGCAGCGTTGACCACACCGTGCAGATCAACCCTTTGACCGACCTCGGTCAGGCCGACTCCCAGCCCTGTTCCAACTGTCATACAGTGGGGACCTTTGCGGAAATCCTGGCCCTGCACATATCATGCGCCACCTGCCATAACGCCATGCGCGATATCAACCCGGCCCCTTTCCCATCGCCTCCCGCCGGCATTACCGTCGTCACCCTCATCGCCAACGCCAATCACACCATGGTGAATTGCCTGAACTGTCACCTGGATAAGACCGCGCCGGCTACCCACCTGCATATCAATCATGGTGCCATCTCCGAAGGAGGGCTGGGACACATCCTCGACACCCCGCTCTGTGTCGGCTGTCACCCGGCCAACGACCCGATGACGGTACACGCCAACAAGTGCGGCAACTGCCACACCACCCCGCCTGCCTTGCAGGACCCGGCCCTACGGCCACGGGTAATTGCCATCACCCCGGACTCCGAGTGTATCGGTTGCCATGGCCCGAACTATTTTACCGGCCCCCATGGCCATAACCACACCGCCTCAGTGACCGCTACCCCCCTGTGCGTCAACTGCCATACCGGCGACACGGTCAGTGCGGTCCACAACAATGGCTGCTTCCTCTGCCACTCCAACGTCAACGGCTCCCGGATCGTGGGCGTAGCCGGCAACGGCGACGCCACGATCAACAGTGGCAACGGCGGTGCCTGTGCCGACTGCCACAGCGCCTATTTCAACGCCCACGACCACAACCACACAAACCAAGTCAAAGTGAACGTGGCCAACACCCCCACCACCGCCAACTGCGTGGGCTGTCACACCGCCACTACCGCCCCCTTTATCGGTCTGGGCGAGGTCCATAACGCCTCAGGTTGCGCCACCTGCCACAACACCGCCGGTAACGGCACCCTGGTGGCCCCGGCAATCGCCGGCGGCGGCGAATGTATTGCCTGCCACACCACCTACTTCACCGGTCACGACCATGGGGCGACCGGGGGGGCCATCGATCATACGGTCCAAATCAATCCGCTGACCGACCTCGGACAGGCCGACTCCCAGCCCTGTTCTAACTGCCATGTGGTCGCTACCTTTGACCAAATCCTGACCCTCCACTTCGGAGGTTGCGTCACCTGCCACAACTCCAGCAGGGACATCAACCCCGTCGCCCCCACCGGCACTACGGTGGCCATGGTGATCGCCAACGCCAACCAAGGGACAGTAAACTGCTTGAACTGCCATCGGGACAAGACAGCACCCAGCACCCATCTCCATGTCGACCACTCCGCGGCAGGCCTCGGCCACATCCTGGACACCCCGCTGTGCGTGGGTTGTCATCCAGCCAATGACCCCATGGCGGTCCACTCCAACAAGTGCGGCAACTGCCATACCACCCCGCCCCAACTCCAGGATCCGGCCAACCGGCCACGGGTAGTGGCCATCACCCCGGACTCCGAGTGTATCGGCTGCCACGGCGCCAA
>CAYSFY010000038.1:26559-27270 GCA_964430285.1 uncultured Desulfobulbia bacterium | reverse complement strand
AGGATGCGGGTGGCGGTGCCCGGGCCGCCGCCGGTGAGGATGAGGACGATCTCGTCCAGCTCCCCGTGATAGCCCGCCTTGATCAGGTGGCCGTCGCGCAGGGTGATGGGGGCGTCCTCGCGGATGCTTTGGGTGAGCAGATCACAGAGGTCGGTCAAGGGGTCCAGGGCCCCACCGATCTCGGCCAGCATGGTGGTCGGCACCTGCTGGAGCCGCTCTTTCAGCCCCGGCAGCTGGGCCAGGGAGAGCTTCAGGGCGGTCAGGTCGCGGGCGTTGCCGCTGCCCAGGACCAGGCGGCTGTTCAAGCGCTCCAGGTCATAGACCTGGGTAAGTGCGGCCCTGAGCTGCCCCCTGAGTTCCGGGTCATGGACCAAAAGCTGCACCGTGTCCAGCCGCCGGTTGATGCGCTTGGTGTCCTGGAGGGGAGAGAGGAGGCTCTTCTTCAGGAGGCGCGCGCCCATGGGGGTCTGGGTGAAGTCCAGGGTGTCCAGCAGCGACCCCTCCCGTTTGCCGCCGACCATGGTCTGGGTGATCTCCAGGTTGCGGCGGGAGGAGTCGTCGATGATCAGCAGGGCGTCCGAGGTCAAAGGGCTAAGTCGTTCGATGTGCGCCAGGTCCGCCTTCTGGGTTGCGACGATATAGGCAAAGAGCGCCCCGGCCGCCTCAATGCCGCACCCCATCTCCTCGCAACCGAAGCCGGCCAGACTCCTA
>CAYSFY010000038.1:22186-26549 GCA_964430285.1 uncultured Desulfobulbia bacterium | reverse complement strand
CGAAGTGGCTTAGCAGCCGCTCACGGCCGCCAGTAAGCTCGAAGGTATCGGCGCGGCGGCGGGTCAGGCAGAGCTCCATGGTCTGGGCGAGCCCCTGGAGCAGCGCGGTCAGGCTGGGATCGTCCCCCTCCGGGATCACCAGTTCGGCAGGGGCTAGGCGGCAGAGTTCATCGGTCACGGCCTCGGGCCCGGCAAACTCGCCCACCAGGAACTCGCCGGTGGAGAGGTCGAGCAGACTCACCCCCCACGGCCCGCCCCCCTTGCCTCGCGGCGGGGCCACGGCGGCCACGAAGACATTGCTCTTGTCGTCCAGCAGCCCCTCTTCGGTGATCATCCCCGGGGTCACCACCTTGACCACCTCGCGCTTGACCACCCCCTTGGCGAGCTTCGGGTCTTCCACCTGCTCGCACACCGCCACTTTGAAACCGGCCCGCACCAACCGGGCGAGATAGCCGGCAGCGGCATGGTAGGGCACCCCGCACAGGGGGACCCGGTTCTCGTCATCCTTGCTGTTGCGGGAGGTGAGGGTGATGCCGAGGACCTTGGAGGCGGTCTTGGCGTCCTCGAAGAACATCTCGTAGAAGTCCCCCAGGCGGTAGAAGAGGATGGCGTCCGGGTGCTGGGCCTTGATCTCCAGGTACTGGCGGAGCATGGGGGTGACCTTGGCGCTGTCGGCCATGCTTGGGGTTGCGGGCTGAACCCCGCTCTCCGGGTCGGTGGGTATGGTCGTGGTGGTCATGGCGATGGAGTGGGGCATTCATGGATCCGGGCCACGATGCGCTCGCCTATCTCCAGGATGGCATAGGTGCCGGGGTGGCCGTAGCGGCCCGTGGCCAGGAAGGAGCCGGGGTTGATAAAGAGGACGCCGCCCTGTTGGTGGCAGACCGGCCGGTGGGTGTGGCCATAGACGATACAATTCACCGCATCGAACTCGCCCAGCAGCTGCTCTTCAAAGGCGTAGGAGTCACCAACCCGGTGGATCAGGCCGATGGTCAATGGACCGAGCTGAATGATCTTTTTCCGGGGCAAGAGCTGTTGGCCGGCCCGCGAGCACATGTTGCCATGGACGGCATGGATCTGCCGCTGGCCAAAGGCGGCAAGGAGGGCGGGCTCGGTCAGATCGCCGGCATGGAGGATGACGGAGCAGTGGGCAAAACAGGCCTCTACCCGGGCCGCAAACTCCGGGGTCAGCCGGGTGAGATGGGTATCGGACAGGATGCCCACGGTCAGGGGGTGCACGGCGCTTGTCTCCACGCTCCCCTCTCAGGCCGGGCAGACCTGATTCCGGCCCCGGGCCTTGGCGGCGTAGAGGGCCTTGTCGACCTTGGCCAGCAGCCCCTCCACCGTGGAGGCGTCCTGACCAAGGGTCGCCACGCCAAAGCTCGCGGTGATCGGCATGCCGTTGGCCGTAAGGGAGGAGGCCTCGATCTCGCGGCGCAGGTTTTCCGCCACCTCCACGCCCATCTCCTTGCCGGTGTTGATCAACAGGATGACGAACTCCTCGCCGCCGTAACGGGCCACCACATCGCTCTTCCTCAGTTTGGCCGCCAGCAGGCCGGCAAACCAGATCAGGACGCTGTCCCCCTTCTGGTGACCGTGGCAGTCGTTCACCTCCTTGAAGAGATCGATATCCAGCATGATTAGGGTGATCGGCTCTCCCGGATAGCGGGCGACCCGATCCAGCTCGTCCACCAGCCGTTCGTTGAAGTAACGGCGGTTGTGGATGCCGGTTAGGTCGTCCCGGATCGACTCCCTGAGCGTCCGCTCGAAGCGCTTGGAGTTGTTGATGGCCGTACCCACCGTATGGCCGATCAAGGAGAGGACCATGACCATGTTGTCGTCGATCGCCCGGCCGGAGAGGGAGTTGTCCACCAGCAGCACCCCCTCCACGCACTCGGCGTTACCCTCGTGAAAGATCGGGCAGGAGAGGCACTTCTGCCGTTTCTCTTCCGGGCTCAGCCCCTGGCCGCTGCTGCACCTCCGCTCCGGGACCAGCCAACAGCGCAGCCAGCGGTTGCCGAAGGCCGGGCACTCCTCCTCTTGGCAGGCGGTGACCTCCCAACAGGAGACCCGCTTGCGGTTGATGACCGGGACGATGGCGAAGTTGGTAAGCCCCAGCTCGCGGACATAGGGGTCGTTGTCCACCTTTTGATTCCAGATCGGCACCCCGGTGATCAAGGGGCTGGTGAGCAGGTAGTCGGGAGTGAGCGGGATTTCCATGGCCTCGATGCGCTCCGGAGGGAACCCCTGGCTGAGCTTGCCCTGAAGCAGTCCCTTGCGGTGCTTGACGTAGAAGAGGGCGAGGCGGTCAAAGGCGAAGATCTGCGAGGTCAGGGCAAAGAAGCGCCGCTCCACGGTATCGATGTCGAGATCTTCATAGATCAACGACAGCATCTCCAGAATTTTGATGGTGTCAAAGTGCATGGTCATTTGCAATCCGGAAGCTGTGCGGGGGTCTGTTTTTCATTTTGTCCTGGGCGTTAGTTAGTACCACGAGGTCGCCCTCCAGCCTAATGGAGCGCCGAGGAGAATTGTTCCCTCTCCGGCCCTCGCATACGGGGTCATTTATTTTGCGGCACTATACCCCATTGGCTTAAGAATTGCCAATCCCAGCTCGGGTGGGGCGCGTTATTCCGCCTCCCGGACCCTCGTTCACACAATTTCCCCCTCGGGGCAACATCAATCAGACCGCCGTGGCCAGGAGATGACGGCTGGAGAGGCCAATCATCATCACCCCCATGGCCATGAGCAGCATGAGCATGATGCGGATATAGGTCCGTTGCTTGATCCGCCGGTAGAGGAGGGAACCGGCCAGCACCCCGGTCAAGGTGAGAGGCCAGGTGGCCAGAAACTGCTGGAGGATGGCGAAGGTGGTCAGCCCGACCACGGCGTGGCCCAGGGCGGTGACGATGCCGCTCACGAAAAAGAAGACCGAGAGGGTGGCCTTGATCTCGTCCTTGCTCCAGTCGGTGAGGGAGAGATAGATCACCGCCGGCGGCCCACCGGCGGAAAAGGCACTGCTGATGGCCCCGGTGACAAAGCCCGCGACATAACCCCAGCGACTGCCGATCCCGCGGGGACGGGGCCGGACGGTGAAGCCATAAAGCGCATAAAGGAAGATGAAGGCCCCCAAGGAGAGTTGCAAGAGATCGCCATTCAACCCCTTCAAGGCCAGGGCCCCCACCACGATCCCTGGCAGGCAGCCCAGGAGCAGGGGCAGGATCTTGCCCCAATGCCAATGGAGCTTAAGCTGCAAGGAGAGACAACCGGTGATCACCAGACCGTTCAACATGCACAGCGGCACAGCCGCCTTGATCCCCAGGAGCAAGGTCAAAAACGGCATGGCCACCAGCCCGGCCCCAAAGCCGGAGACCCCTTGGGTAAAGCCGGCCAGGAGAAAAATGAGAGAGATGAGGGTCATGGGGGTCAGGTGCCACAACGGTAAGAGAGAGTTAGTAAAAAAATCCGCGCCATCCTACCCTTTTTTCACGGCGTGTTCACAAAAAACGCTCCATCCAGGTATCGCCATGGTCGTGAGTCTGCAACGCGATGGGAAAAATAGTAATTGCTAATTATTTGCGGCTGGGTAATCATACCCATACAGAGTCTTGGTCCCTGGTAGTCCTAACCCATCACGGAGGATGACCCAATGTCGGCACGTTTCAGTATCCGCTGGAAATTTTTGCTCAGTTCGTTTTCAATCTTGATCCTGTCGGTGCTGCTCATCACCCTGTGGATCTCGTTCACCTTTAAACGGAACATGGCCGTCGAGCTGGCCCAGTTCCGCGAGAGAGCCCTCCATGAGGTCAAGAGCACCTTGCAAGACCAGGTGGAGATCGCTTTCTCCGTGCTGGATACCACCTATGCACAACTAAACAGGGACGGCAAGATCCCGGCGGACGGGGATAATCCTGCCCTGCGGGCGGTCATGACGCCGGCGCTCGCCATCATCGAGAAGATGCGTTACCAGCAAGGGACCGGCTATTTCTGGATCAACGATACCGCCCGACCCTACCCCACCATGGTCATGCACCCGACCAACCCTAAACTAAACAACACGGTCATGGACGCTGCCAAGTACAACTGCGCCCCTAATCAGCAAAACCTGTTTGCCGCCTTTGTGGAGGCGACGGAAAACAGCAATGGCGTAGGTTTTGTCGAGTACCTGTGGCCCAAGCCATCCAAGGAGGGGTTGAGCCAAGAGCAGCCCAAGGAGTCCTTTGTCAAACGCCACCGCCAGTTGGGCTGGATCATCGGCACCGGGGTCTATATCGACGACATTGAGCGCACCGTGGCCGAGAAAAGAGCGCTCCTGGAAGGACAACTCAGAACCATCATCCTCTCCATCTGGTCTCTCACCGCG
>CAYSFY010000038.1:21935-22176 GCA_964430285.1 uncultured Desulfobulbia bacterium | reverse complement strand
GGCATCGCCCTGGCCGCCTTCGCAGGGCTGTGGTTCCTCTCCAAACAGCTCTCCGAGCCCATCAATCGTTGCGCCGCCTTTGCCAATGAACTGGGCAACGGCAACCTGGAGGCCCAGCTGACCATCACCAACCAAGACGAGATCGGGGTGCTGGGCGCGGCCCTATCACGGATGGGGGGCAACCTGAGGGAGATATTGACCAGGATCGCCACCACCTCCACCAGCCTCTCCGATGGGGCCT
>CAYSFY010000038.1:18271-21925 GCA_964430285.1 uncultured Desulfobulbia bacterium | reverse complement strand
GCCTCCGCCCAGGCCGCGGCCCTGGAGGAGACCTCCTCCTCCCTGGAGGAGATCTCGGCCATGGTCCAGCAGAATGCCGAAAATGCTGGTCATGCCGACTCCCTGGTGACCACGGCTTGTGGCCAGGTCTCTTCCGTGCAGACCGCCATCAATGACCTGAACCGGTCCATGACCGAGATCACCACGGCCAGCCAGGAGATCCAAAAGATCATCGGCACCATCGACCAGATCGCCTTTCAGACCAACCTCTTGGCCTTGAACGCGGCGGTGGAGGCGGCCAGGGCCGGCGAGGCCGGGGCCGGCTTTGCCGTGGTGGCGGAAGAGGTGCGCAATCTGGCCCAACGCTCCGCCGAGGCGGCCAAGAGCACAGCCCACCTCATCGGCACCACGGTGGAGAGGATCGAGGCCGGCAACCGCATCACCCAGGAGACCAGCAGGCAGTTTGGCGAAGTCAGCCAGGGGATCGCCAACGCCGGCACCCTGATCACCGAGATCAGCCACGGCTCCCGGGAGCAGGCCTTGGGGGTGGAACAGGTCAACTCCGCCATCCTGGAGATCAACCGGGTGACCCAGGAGAATGTGGATACCTCGGAGGAGTTGCTCGCCATCCTGCGGCAGTTCTCTTTTTAAAACCAGTTAAAACCAGAGACGACAGATCAGGACC
The DNA here is from genome assembly GCA_964430285.1 of uncultured Desulfobulbia bacterium. Classification (GTDB taxonomy): domain Bacteria; phylum Desulfobacterota; class Desulfobulbia; order Desulfobulbales; family VMSU01; genus VMSU01. The sequence continues at coordinate 21,261 of CAYSFY010000038.1, read as the reverse complement.
GATCCCAGAAGGCCGGCGGCATCGGCACACAGGGCCGCGGGCAGGGTATGGCGGGTGCGGATGACGCCGATACTGCCGAAGTAGACGGCCAGCACATAGAAGGTGGTCTCGCAGGAGCCCTGCATGGTGGAGACCAGGAAGGAGAGAAAGCTGTCCGGGGCCTTGGTGACGATCTCGGACATCAGGCCAAAGGCGCCGCTGCCCGAGAGGGGGCGGATCAGGGCCATGGACAGGGCCTCGGCGGGCATGCCGATCAGTTCGGTGACCGGGGAGAGGACCTTGACCATGATCTCCATGGCGCCGCTGGCCCTGAGCATGCCGATGGCCACAAAGATGGCCACCATGAAGGGGATGATCCGTACCGTGGTGGCGAACCCCTCCTTGGCCCCTTCGGTCAACATCTCGTAGACCCTGACCCCCCGCAGGTAGCCGTAGATGAGAAAGCCGGCGATCAGCACCGGGATCAGCCAGGTGGTGACGGCATTGATGGCGTCGGTGGAGAGGGCAAACGAGGTAGTCTGGCGGCTCAGTTGCCAGACCACCCCGCCGATAAAGGCAAGGACCAGGGTCAGGATGAAGAGGCGGCCCGCCGGGCCCGGCGGGGAGAGTTCCGCTTGCGGGTCCGGGCCGGCCTCACCTGCGTCCAGGGTAACGCCGTTCTCGGTGCCGCTGAGGGAGGTGTCCGGGCCGGCCATGAGCTTGGCGGCAATAATGGCCACCGTGGTGGAGAGGGTGGTGGCGAGGATGGAGGGGAAGAGAATGGAGGCCGGGGCCGTGGCCCCGGCCGCGGCGCGGACCGTGATCACCCCCAGGGGGAGGATGGTGACGCTGGAGGTGTTGATCGCCAGAAAGAGGCACATGGCGTTGGTGGCCGTGCCCTTGTCGGCGGCGAGTTTATCCAACTCCTGCATGGCCTTGATGCCCATGGGGGTGGCGGCATTACCCAGGCCCAGCATGTTGGCGGCCATGTTCATGATCATGGCCGCCATGGCCGGGTGCTCCGCCGGCACCTCGGGGAAGAGGCGCACCATCACCGGCCGCAGGCCACGGGCCACGGCCTGCATCAGCCCCCCGGCCTCGGCGATCTTCATCAGCCCCAACCACAGGGCCATGGGGCCGACGAGGCCGATGGCCAGGGTGACCGCGCCCTTGGCCGACTCAAAGGAGGCCTTGGTCACCGCGTCCATGGTGCCGGTATAGGAGGCGGTAACCGTGGCGATCAGGACCATGGCCAGCCAGATGATGTTGATGGCGGAGGGCTTCTGCTTCATGGCCCGGCATTGTACGTGGGATTTAAGCACTGGTCAAAGAAAAAAGGGCAGGGCGACTTTTGTGGGCGCCGCAGACCGCCTCACCGGGCCATAGCCGCTGCCCCTCCCCTGCCTGGCGCGCCAAAAAAAAGAGGAGGGAATACCCCTCCTCTCCACTCCGCCTCGACCACGGACGTCAATTACGGAGTAAGGGCGATAGGCAAGAGGTGTATCAGGCAACGGATGAGCCCCATGAAGGTCCGTCTGTAACTCACCTCTCATGTGTTCCCTTGCCGACCCGCCAACTACCTACCGCCCTGGACCCGAGTCATGAGCACACCATTTACTCAAGCCACTTCTTCAGTGTGGTGATCTCCTGTTCATTCATGACCACCTTCCACGGACCACGATCCCCTTCCAACAGGGACAAGGAGCGGTCAAAGTGGCTGCGGTTGGTGCCGTACAGGTTCATGAACCCGCCTACCTCAACATTGGAGAACACGGTGGCCGTCTTGAAGTCGCGGACGGCCTCATCTTCCCGGCCCAACTCGGCCAGGGCGATACCCCGCGCCAGATAACTGACTCCCCGCTCATGATTAATCACCAACGACGCGGTCAGATCCTTCACCGCCCCTTCGAAGTTGCCCTGCACCAGCCGCGCGATGCCCCTGTAGTAATGGGCCCGTTCATGGTCGGTATCGATCCCCAGGACCAAACCGAAGTCCCCTTCCGCCTCCCGGTAGTGGCCCGTACCCATGTAGGCGGCGCCCCGGCTGAGATAGACCGCTACCGGGTTGCACCCCTCTTCCGCAGCCTTGGTAAATAGGTCAATACTCTCTTCCGGATGACCGGTTACGAACAGATCTTTTCCTTCTAGGAATAGTGTATCTACTCTCATATGATTACCTCCTGACAGGTACGATTCCCCTTGATCTCCGTCTCCGCCCTTTTGAACATATGATAATCATTCTCACAACTATTGCGACCTCACCCCAGCAGAGGGATCCAACGTAAATCCCCTTGCGCCAGGGGGTGCGGAAAGAGATTGCATTCAAGGAGGGGTTCGGCTATTGCTTGGGCACTGTCTCGGCTTCCCGCCCTTCTCCCCTGAAGGGTCGGCCATGTTAACCCGCACGTGACGTATGCCCACGACGTCAAAGGAGATTTCGCCATGCGTATGACCATGATGTGGGAAAGCGAACGTGCGCGGATATGACAGCCCAGACTCCGAGGGAGAAGAGCAAGGCCCTGTTGGGCTGGGTGATGTACGACTTTGCCAACTCCGCCTTCACCACCCTGATCGTCACCTTCATCTACGCCACCTACTTCACCAAGGCCATTGCCACCAACGAGATCATCGGCACTGCCCTGTGGTCCCGGGGGGTCACCATCTCCGCCCTGGCGGTGGCCATCCTCTCTCCGGTGATGGGGGCCTTGGCGGATCAAAGCCACCACCGCAAACGCTACCTCCTCGGCTTCACCCTCGTGGCCATCCTCGGCGCCGCCCTGCTCTACCTCCCCCTGCCCGGCCAGACCCTGTTCGCCCTCACCCTCTTTGTGTTCGCTAATGTCGCCTTTGAGCTGGCCAACGTCTTCTACAACGCCTACCTGCCGGACGTTGCCCCAGATGGGAAGCTGGGCGCCATCTCCGGCCTGGGCTGGGGGGTCGGTTACGCGGGCGGCCTGGGGGCCATGGCCCTGGCCTTGGCCGTGGGCCTGGGCGGCGCCTGGCTCTCGCCG